>VBEZ01000166.1 GCA_005882255.1 Chloroflexota bacterium
GCTGGAGCGGATCGAGGTGCGCGACCGTGACGTAATAGAGGAACCAGGCGGCGTTGATGAGCGACCAGGCGAATCCGCCCCATGCTCCGAACAGCAGATAGATGGACCGCGCGGACAGGCCGAAACGATCAGCGAACAACGACATCTCCGCAGGCGCAAATTGGGATGCGGCGGAGGAGTGCGCCGCGGGGGTTGCGTCAGCTCAAGCGGATGATCGCGAGGTTCGAGCTAGGAGCGGACGCGGAGCGGCGCACCGTTGTTCGCTGTCATTCGGGTGCGCCTCCTTCGAAGTGGTGCGGCCACAGTACCACCCGTCGACCCGAACTCCCGCGTGCGACGTGCACGACCCCTCTCGGACGAACTTGCCATGTCGTGAACACTGCCCGTAGCGTCGGCGCGGTGAACACCGACGGTGGCATCGAGACTCGCGTACCGCGGGCGATGAGCACGCAGCACCCCGACAACGTCGCGACACCGATCTTCAGCCGCGACTCGCTGATGAGCGCGGAGGATGAGGTCCGCGAAGCCTTCTACGCCTTCGCCCACCTCGGTTGCGACGAGCAGATGTGGGACTTCGAGGGGAAGGAGGTCGACAACTTCGTCGTCCAGAAGCTCCTTGCGTCGAACGAACAGTACTTTCGGGCAAATCCTCTCGGCGACCGGCTTCGCCTGACGCCCCGGGTGCCGAATCCTCGGTTCGAGCGCGTGCAGGCGAAGGGCCTCCTCGAGGTGCTGCACAGCCTTCCGCGCCACGCCGATGCGGCCCGCCTCTTTTTCGGAGCGTCGCGCCCGCCGATCATCGAGTTGATCTTTCCGATGACGACCTCGGCCCTCGAGCTGGAGCGGATCCGCACCTATTACCTCCGCAACGTGGTCGAGGCCGCAAACGCGCCACTCGTCCCTGGTGATATCTCCGTGTCGACGTGGTGTGGCGCGTTCGAGCCGGCCGACATCGGTGTCATCCCGCTGATCGAGGATCTGCCGTACCTCTTGGAGCCCGAGGCGATCGTAGCCGACTACGTATCGGGCAAGGATCTGCCGTACCAACGCGTGTTCATCGCCCGGTCCGATCCCGCGCTCAACTACGGCCTGATCGCCGCGGTCCTGGCGTCGCTGGTGGCGCTGGACAAGCTCGACGGCCTCGAGCAGCGCCTCGGGATCTCGATCCTGCCGATCATCGGATGCGGCAGCGCGCCGTTCCGCGGCGGACTGCGGCCGGACTCCACCGAGCACGTGCTGGCGACCTACCCGAGCGTTCAGACGTTCACGCTCCAGTCCGCGTTCAAGTACGACTACCCGACCGAGCAGGTGCGTCGCGCGATCGAGACGCTCCGCGCGACGCCACGCGGTGCGCCGATGAAGGTCGCCACGGACGCGCGGCTGCTTGCCCTCATTTCGCGCGTGGCGGATCGGTACCGGGCCGAAGTGCGAGAGATCGCCGGACTCGTCAACCAGGTGGCGCCACATGTCCCGCGACGCCGTCTTCGCAAGCTGCACATCGGCCTGTTCGGTTATTCCCGGGAAGATCAGGACATGTCGCTTCCGCGCGCGATCACGTTCTGTGCGTCGCTCTACTCGGTCGGGTTACCACCCGAGCTGCTCGGTTTCGCCGCGCTCGACAGTGGCGAATGGGCATACGTCAAAGGGCTTGTACCGGGTCTCGCCTGCCACGTAGAAGAAGGACTCGCATTGCTCGATCCCGAGACCGAGCCAACGCTGCCGCCACTGGTCGCCGAAAGCGTGCGCGTTGCGCGCGAGCGGTGCATCGCGGAGCCGAACGGAGAGCACCTCGAGATCGTGCGTCAGATTCGCGCGCGCTTAGGCGACGGTCAGATGCATCTTTTGCCTGAGCTGATCACGCGCGCGGGAAGCGCGCGGAACTTTCTCGGATAGGACCTTGACGCGTCGTCGAACTGAGCGGGTGAGCAGAATCGGACTGCCACTTCAACCTTGGGAAGGTTGCGCGCTACCACTACGCCACACCCGCCTGAGTGCGCACCTATTCTAGTCAACGTGAAGTTCGACAAGGACCTCGTCATCGAGCGCGCGATGGTGATCTACGCCCACCCCGACGACGCCGAGTTCGGCGTGGCCGGCACCGTCGCGAAATGGGCGAAGGCCGGCGTCGAGGTCACGTATTGCATGGTCACCAACGGCGCGTCGGGGTCGCAGGATCCGGACATGACGCGCGAGAAGCTGCGCGACACCCGCTACGACGAACAGCGGAAAGCCGCGAAGATCCTCGGCGTCAAGCACGTCGTCTTTCTCGGCTACGAGGACGGTTACCTCTACCCGACGCTCGAGGTCCGAAAGGACGTCGCGCGTCAGGTGCGCATCCACAAGCCCGACGTGATCATCGCCATGGACCCGCGCTTCCGCGTCGCCGACGAGGGCTACATCAACCACCCCGACCACATCGCCGCTGGCGAGGTCGCGCTTCGCACGATCAACCCCGACGCCTCGACGCGCCAGATGTTCCCCGAGCTCTGGCGTGACGAGAAGCTCGAGCCACACAAGCCGAAGGCGCTCTTCCTCGAGACCTTCGGCGAAGGGGGCACGGTCGTCGACATCAGCCAGACGATGGACACGAAGATCAAGGCGCTGCTCGTGCACAAATCGCAGCTCGGACCGGAAGCGGCGGGGTTCATACGCGATTGGAACAAGCGCACCGGAAAGTCAGCGGGCTACAAGTTCGGTGAGTCCTACAAGGTCATCCGGCTCGACCGCGAGCCCGCCGCCGAGACGAAGCCTCGACGCCGCGCTCGTCCGGCAGGCGCGGCGTCCAGAGGTGGCGCCCGAGCGCGACGTTCCGTCCCGCGAACGTCACGCCCTCGCGCTGCAGGCGCCCGCGCTGCGAAACGAAGTGGGGCGCGAGCCCGCCGCTCGCGTTGACGACGCGGTGGCACGGCACGCTCGGGTCGTCGCAGTGGTGCAGCGCCAGGCCGGCGAACCGCGCGGCGCGCGCGTAGCCGGCGACCATCGCCACCATCCCGTACGTCGCGACCCGACCGCGCGGGATGCGGCGCACGACGTCGTAGATCCGGTCGTATCGCTCGCCGTCCACTAGCGCGCCGGCGCCGCGGCCCGAGACAGCTCGCGAACGCGTCGCGTGAGCACGATCAACATGGCGTGACTCGCTTCAGGGCGCTCGCGGAGGATCGTCTCGAGCTCGCGTCGTCCGATCCGTAGCGCACGCACGGTGCCCCGCGCGACGAGCGAGGCGCTGCGGGGCTCGCCGTCGAGCACCGCCATCTCACCGACGTACTCACCGCGCCTGCGTCTCGCGATCTCGGCGCCGCCGGTGACCACGCCGACCTCACCGTCGACGATGACGAGCAGCTCGTTGCCGGCATCGCCCTCGCGCGCGATGAAGGTGCCGTCTTCGTACAGCTGTTCTCCTGCGACCGCCGCGATCTGCTTGAGGTCGCCGGGCGGGAGCTCGGCGAACAGCGGCACGTGACGCAAGAACAAGATGCGCTCCATCGTCGGTAGCGTCGCAAGAGTTTCCATCGCGGCACCTCCCATTGGCGTACGTCGAACGGTCGCGAACGCGCAGACGTCGCGTATCCACTCGTCCTCGTCTCCGCGCAGTTCGGTCAGGTCCGTAGCTCTGTCGGCCGGCGTGAGATCCTCGAAGATAGCGAGCAACGGTCGCACGAGCTCGCGATCACCGACCGCGTCGAGCGCCTCGACCGCATTGGCGCGCTGGACACGATCGCGGCTCCGCAGTCCGGTGAGCGCGGCCCCGTACGCATCGTCGGGCGCAAGGGCCGCAAGCGCACCGAGCGCGATCGCCCCGTGGGTCCGTGCGGCGCGCACGAGTGCGTCACGTGCGAAAGCGGCGCGCTCCTCTTCAACGCGCAATCCGCGCGCGACGGCGTGATAGCGCACCGCAAGCGCCGCGCGTCGACGCGCGACGTCTCGCGCGCGGCCGGCGACAGCCGCCGCGGGCATCCGTCGCAGGGCGTCGAGGGCGTCGTCTACGGCGGTCCCGTCCTCGATCGCGCTCATCGTGACCTCGAGCGCCGGCGTACCCAGCTTCACGAGTGCGTCGGCGGCGGCGATACGCACCGCGCGAACCTCGTCGCGGATCGCGGCGGCCAGGAGCGGCAATGCCGCGGGGCCGGCCGCTGGCAGCGAGCGGACGGCGGCCGCGCGTACGCGCCCGTCGGCGTCAGTTGCGAGGTCCATGATCGCGTCCGCAGCCGCGCTCCCGCGCGACTGCCCGAGGCCGCGAACGGCGACGAGCCTCAGTTCCGCATCATCCGAGCGCAACAGAGTGTCGAGCGTCGCCCAGGCCCGAGGCTCGATCTCGAGGAGAGCAGCGGCGCATGTCGCGCGCACCGCGGGATCGTCGTCTTCGAGGTGCGTACGCAATGTGGGCGCGTCGTAACGTGCGATCGCGTTCGCTGCGACGCGACGCACGTCATCGTCGGTGTCATCGAGCGCGGCGACGAGCAGATCGCCCTGGTCGGCGAGCTGACCCAGCACCTCGACCGCGATGCGTCGTGTTCGTGGATCGGCATCCCCCGCGGCGGCGCGGGCCGCCGACACGGCGGCGCCGTCGCGCCGGAAGCCGCCGAAGGGCTCCTCCTCGCCGGTGAAGACGATCGGCTGCCCGGTCCGAAGCGTTCGCACGAGCGCGCCCGTGTATTGGCGCGACGCGCGCCACCAGACGTAGGCGGTGACCAGCGCCGCGCCGAGCCCGATGGCGGCGAGCTGGCTCGTGTCGAGCGCGCGGTCGCCGATCAGCAGCACGGCGCCGGCGATCACGATGCCGGCCTGATCGGGCACGCCGTTCACGAACGCGCGGACCTGATCGCGGCGTTCCCGCGGGATCACGTTGAAGACCGACTCGTAGGCCGGGCTCGCGATGCCTTGGAGGTATAGGAGCTGTGCGAAACGGAAGCCGACGAGAGCGGCGAACTCCGTGCGCGTGACGAGCAGCGAGGCAAAGCCGGCCGCGTACAGCAACGGGAAGACGAGGATCGCGGCCATGATGCCGACGCGCGCGAAGAGCCGGTTCGCGACGAAGAGCGACGCGAGGAACGCCGCGCCGGTCGACGCGCCACCGAAGAGGCCGAAGAACCCCGCGAGCTGTTCGGCGCTGGGGTAAGCCCGCGTCGCGGCCTTCGCGAACGGGAACGTGAGCGAGAAGTAGAGCACGGCGAAGAGCACGGTCGCCGCCGACACCGCGCGCCACAGCGGTGAAGAACGTACGTACCGGTAGCCGGCCTGCATGTCCTGGATCAGGCTCGCTCCCGCGCGTGTCGGCGCGACGACGTGCCGACTGAGGAGCGTGCGCGCAACGAAGAAGGCCAGCACCAGCGAACCGGACCAGAAGGCGAGCAGGTTCTCCGTGCCGAGGAGCTCAGCGAGCGGGCGGGTGAGGAAGCCACCGACGACGCCGCCGAAGATCCCGCTGGCCGCGAACAATGGGAACAGCCGTTTGGCCTGACGCGTGTCGCACACGATCGCCGCGACGCCCCACGCGAGCATGCCCTGCAGCAGGGGCCAGCACGAGCGGCAGTGCAAGGTAGACGCGGACGCGGGCAACGCGTCCCAGCACCGCTGTGATCGCGAGCGAGGCGATGAAGTTCGAGACGCCGAGCGCCATGTAGAGCGCCGGCAACGCGGAGGTGCCCTGCCGCGAGAAGAACAGGGCCTCGATGGCGTTGCCGCCAACCGTCCCGCCGGCGGCAACAAGGAACGTCATCGCGAGCACCAGCGAGACGGTGCGCTCCTCGCCGGCGCGGACTTTGAAGAGATCCGCGAGCTGTTTCGTCAATCCGGCGAACAGCATGCGCCAGTGGACCTAGCGGACCGGCAGTCTCCGCGCGGCGACCGATGGGGCAGCCTCTTCCTCGGGCTCCGGTCGCTGGGTCGCGCCGATGATCACGCCGAATGCCGTCGCGAACGCCACGCCGACCATCGCAGCGACGAGGAGCACGGTGTCGGCTGGCCGTCCGGCCGCGTTGTCCAGAGGACCCCAGGTGATGAACAGCAGGTACAGGATGGCCGCGCCGGACATGACGCCGACGAACTGCGCGGCCACGTACAGCGAGAACCAGCGCTTCGGCCTGCGCAGGAGCGTGTCGAAGAACGTCCGCAGCATCCGTGTGACCGACCAGACCGTGAGGCCGGCGATCGTCCATGCGATGACGGTGGCCAGCGCGGCCACGTCAGCGCCGACCAGCCGCGAGACGAGCGCGGCCATCTGAGAGATCAGCGTCTCGGGATTCATGACGTCGCCGAACGAGCTCCCACGCCCCTGCAGTACGCCGATGAGCGCGCTTTTCGTGTCGACCGCGCGCAATGTGCTGAACAGCGTTTCCTGCCGCAGCGTGAAGCCGGTCTGGACGAACGGACCGAGCGACTGCTCGCCGGCAGCGATCGCGAAGATCACCGTGAGGATCGCGCCCCACGTCGCCGTGATCACGCCCATCAGTCCGTCTATCGCGGCGGCCGTCAGGATGAAGGCCGGCGCGAGGCCGAGCGGCGCGGTGACCGGCATCGCCATGGCCATGATCGCCTGCTCGCTGCGTACGTCCCGTAGCCACACCCACACACCCATGAGCGCGAACAGGACCGCGAGCCCCGGCACGAACAGGAAGATGAGGACGGTCTCGATGGCCCAGGCGACCGCGAGGGCGACGCCGAGCTGGCCCGCGAACGCGACGATCGCCACGAGGCCCGCCGCCGCCAGCGACGTGGTGAGACCGAAGCTCGCGAGGACCATGAGGGCGAAGACTGGAAGCGCGGCCATGAACGCGAAGAAGACGCGACGGATCGGCTGGCCGTAATTCGACAGAAGCGCGACGACGGGACTCTGGTCGACCGTCGGCACGAAGTCGGCGATGGGTTCCGTCATCACGGGCGCGACGCGCGTCGTCGCAAGCTCTTTGTCGATGTTCTCGATGGCGGCCAGCGCCTTCGCGAAGTCGCTTGCCTTCTGGTAGCGCAGGTTGGGTTGCTTCGCGAGCGCCTTGAGGACGACCGTGTCGAGCTCCTTTGGCAGCGACGGTCGCAGGTGGCTCGGTGGCACCGGCATGCGGACGACGTGGTCGCGCATGAGGACACCGGCGCTCGTGCTCGTGAACGGCGGCTGACCCACGAGCATCTCGTAGAGGACGAGGCCCAGACCATAGACGTCGCTCTGGACCGAGGCGTGCTTGCCCTCGACGCGCTCCGGCGCGACGTACATCGCGGTCGCGTAGAGCTCCGGGGTCGCCGCATCCTCCTTGGGCGTGCGGGCGATGCCGAAGTCGGCGATCTTCGCATGGTCGTTCGCGTCGAACAGGATGTTCGACGGCTTGAGGTCCGCGTGGATGATGCCCTTCGAGTGGGCGAACGCGAGGCCGTTCGCGATCTCGACGGCGATGCGCACCGCGTCGGCGGCCTTGAGCGGACCCGTCCGCTCGATGCGGCCCTTGAGCGATCCGCCCGCGAGGTGCTCCATCACGATGTACGGAAGGTTGTCGACCTCGCCCACGTCGAAGACCGAGACGATATTCGCGTGGGAGAGTTGGGCAAGCGAGCGCGCTTCCTTCACGAACATGCTGCGCAGGTTGCCGTCGGCGGCGGCCGCGGTGTCGAGGACCTTGATGGCGACCTCGCGCTTGAGCGCGGTGTCCTGCGCCAGGTAGACCTGGGAAGACCCACCGGTGCCTAGCGGTTGAGAGATCTGGTAGCGCTTATCCAGTACACGCTCCTGCGCGAGTTCGCTGAGCCGACCGCGGGCCGACTATACCGCCCGACCTCCGGCCAGCCTGCGATGAGCAAACGGGCTGACGGCCATCGCCGTTACCCACCCGCCCGGCGGCCCGACGGTCGGCGTGGCCTCGCCACCGAACGGATACCGGACGGTGCTCGGTCAGCGCTTGAAGATCGCGGTGGGGCCCTTTCGGTCGACGAGCATCGTTACGGCAGCGCCGACCTGACTTTTGAGCGCGGTCGCCTGATCAGCGGTGATCTTTCCATCGGTCTTGGCTTTGTCGATCTTCGCATTCGCCGCTGTGGTGAGCTGAGCGACGAGACCGTCCTTGCTCTTTCCGGCGGTCGCGTTCGCGATGTCGCCGAGGCTCTTTCCATCGCGCAGCGCCTTGGTGAGGTCGGCCTGCGCGATACCGAGGTAGTCACGAGCCGCGCCGAAGACATCACCGACGAACTCGGTGACCTTGAGCGCGCGCGTCGTCGTCTTCGGCGTGCGCTGCTCGTAGACGTGGTCGACGAACTTCGCGATCTGTCCCGGCGCGTCGGCCTTTGCCTTGTCGCTCTGATCCTTGGTGATCTTGTTCGCGGCCAGGGCGCTGTCGATCGCGGCGTTCACCGTGTTCTGCAGATCGGCCACGAGGCCCGCTCGGCTCTTGCCCGCGGTCTTGTCCGCGATCGCGCCGAGGCTCGTGCCCGGGAGCTTGGTCTTGAGGTCGGCCATTGTCAGGCCGAGGTACTTCGCCGATGCCTCGAAGAGTCCGGCGAGGATCCGCCTGACCTCACCGCCGTTGCCCTTCGTCTCGGCGTCGCGAACCG
Source organism: Chloroflexota bacterium (assembly GCA_005882255.1). GTDB lineage: Bacteria > Chloroflexota > Limnocylindria > P2-11E > P2-11E > CF-39. The sequence continues at coordinate 8,530 of VBEZ01000166.1, forward strand.
CGGCGACGATCGCATCCACCTGGGCTGCGGTGATGACACCCTTTGCGGCGAGCGCGTCCAGGATCGCCTTCAGCCTGTCAGTCCCACTGTTCGCGGGTGCCGCAGTACCGAGCTGTGCTTCGACCTCGCTGACCGGGTCGTAGGTGACGGGGGCGAATGCCGCGAGCGCGGCGCCACCGAGCAGAGCCGCGGTCAGGGCGCCGGCGCCGGCTGCGACGAGAAGCTTCTTGCTGCGGAGTGAAACGTTCACCTGTTCCTCCTTGGATGCGCTACCACCACTACCTGGCAGCTTAACGAGCCGGTTTCGTGCGCCGTACGGTTTCGGTCTCGAAGCGTCATCTCCTTACATCTCGTTAACATCCGGTGGCAGGTGCAGATCGTTTTTGCGGCCGCCGAGGCCGCGCCGTACGCGAAGGTCGGCGGCCTCGCTGACGTCGCGGGCAGTCTCCCCCAGGCGCTAGCGGCCCTCGGTCACGACGTCACGTTGTACTTGCCATTGCACCGAACCATCGACCGCGCGAAATTCCAGATCACCGACCGCGCGCCCTTCCGATCGGTGCCGTACGGGAAGTCCAGGGTAAGGGTCGCGTATCCCAGCGTCGTGCGTGACGGCGTCCGCGTGGTGTTCGTTCGCAACGACCAGCGACTCGGCCGCAATCGCGTCTACGGCGAGCCGGACGACGCGAAGCGCTACGCGTTCTTCTGCCGCGCGGTGTTCGAGGATCTTCGCGACTCGCCACCGGACATCGTTCACGCCCACGACTGGCACGCCGCACTTCTGGTCCCGCTCGTCGCGCGCGCGCGAGCGCTCGCCGCCACATCGACGGTGTTCACGATCCACAACCTCGCCTATCAGGGACGGACCGCCGCGAGCGTGCTCGCCCTGATCGGCCTCCCGCGTGCCCGTCTGCCGATCGAGGACCGCACCGAGGCGAATCCGATGGCACGCGCGATCGTCAGCGCCGACATCGTGAGCACCGTGAGCGAGCGTTACGCGAAGGAGATCCTCACCGACGAGTTCGGCGAAAGGCTGCAGGGCGTGCTGCGCGAGCGGCGCCGCCGCCTCTTCGGGATCGTCAACGGCATCGACACCGTGGCCTTCGACCCCGCGACCGATCGACGCATCGCGGCGCGCTACGGCGCCGACGATCCCGGCGGCAAGGCGCTCTGCAAAGAGGCGCTTCAGAAGGAGGGTGGCCTCGCGGTCGATCCGCGCGCGCCGGTCTTCGGCGTCGTGGGACGTCTGGTGGAGCAGAAGGGCATCGACCTTCTCACGGCGGCCGCGCCGAAGCTCCTGGACTCGGGTGGCCAGCTCGTCGTGCTCGGGACGGGCGATCCCGCCTACGAGGCGATGTGGAAGGCGCTCGCCGCGCGCTCCGGGGGAAAGCTGTGGCTCACGCTTGGCTTCGACGCGGGGCTTGCCCAGCGGATCTACGCGGGGTCCGACCTGTTCCTCATGCCGTCGCGTTTCGAGCCGTGCGGTCTCGGCCAGCTCATCTCGTTCCGCTACGGGACCATCCCCGTCGTGCACGAGGTCGGCGGGCTTGCCGAGACCGTGCGGGACGTCGATCGCGACGGCGCCCGCGGCAACGGCTTCTCGTTCGCCGAATACGCGACCGTGGCGTTCGACGACGCGATCGCGCGCGCCATGCGTGCCTATCGGACATCGACGGAAGCGTGGAGCGAGCTCGTGCGGCGGGCCATGCGCGAAGATCACTCGTGGGGAGCGTCAGCGAAGCGGTACGTCGACCTGTACAAGACGGCGTCGAGGGTGCGCAAGGCCGCGTGACGGCATCGATCGTCGATCTCGAGGAGGCCGTCGCCTCGCTGCCCGCGACCGCGCGTGCGGTGGCCGGCCGCATCCTCGCGATCTCGACGACGATCGGTCGTCTCGAGCCGCCGCCGGAGATGCATGAATGGATCCGGAAATTCTTCGGGTCGGTCGAGGCCGTGCGCGAGCAACGCATCGTTCGCGTCAGCAACCAGGTCACGTTCGAAGGCGCGCTGTTCAACGAGCTCCGCGCGCTGCGGCCGATGGAGGTCAAGGGCGGCGACGAGGTGCGCGCGACCATCGCGTCGTCCGCCAACGACCCGTTCTGTCGTCCGGAGACCGGCACACCCGCGGACGTCTTCGGACGTGTCGAAGGCCGGTGGGGGATCACCGCCTCGAACGTCGCGAAGTACGACGGCTTCCACGGCGTGCTCGTGTTCAAGGAGCACGACCCCCTCGCGCCCCTTGACGCCGCCGCGGTACGCGATCACCTGACCACCGCGCGACGCTGGGCCGAGCGCGCCCTCGAAGTGGATCCTGCGGCGCGCTATTACTTCCTCCTATGGAACTGCCTCTGGCGCGCGGGCGGCTCGATCGTCCACGGTCACATGCAGATGACGGCGACGCGTGGCATGCACTACCCGAAGATCGAGCTGCTCCGTCGCCAGGCGCTGGCCTACGACGCCCGGCACGGGAGCGATTACTTCGACGATCTGTGGGTCGTCCACGCGGCGCTCGGCCTGGGAACCGAGGTCGACGGTGGCCGCGTCATGGCCTCGCTCGTACCGATCAAGGAGCGCGAGATCATGGTCCTCGGACGCCCCGGAGCTGACGAATCGTCACTCGGGCCGGCGATCGCGAAGGCGGTCGCCGCGCTCCGTGCCGCGGGCGTCGTCTCCTACAACATGGCCCTCTACCTGCCGCCGCTGTCGCCCGACGGCGAGGACTGGCGGCGCTTCCCGCCGCTCGCGCGACTGGTGGACCGCGGCGACCCCGCGAACAAGACGAGCGACATCGGGGCGATGGAGCTGTACGCTTCCTCCGTCATCGCCGCCGACCCGTTTCGGCTGGCCGAAGCGCTGCGCGCCTGAGTGCTAACACCGTTCCGCCACCATCTTCGTCACGTGGGCTATTGACGCGGCGCTCGCTGTCCTGCTTACTTTTGCGCCAATGGCGGATCTGACCTTCGTATCGCGCCGTGATTCGAGTTTCAAAGAATTCCCGCCCGCCTCGGCGCAGATCGCGATGGTCCTGCCCTTCTACGGCGACCTCACCGTTTGGATGCGCACCCCCGACGCCGGCGGCTGGCACTTTCCGACGAGCGCCCGCCGGTCGGGGGAGACGATCCTCGAAGTGGCGCGCCGCGAGCTGTGGGACGCGGCGCGGATCGTGGCGAACCGCCTGGATCTGCTCGGCGCGATCCGCTACGAATTGCCCAAGCCGACCACGGCGTACGTGTACATGTGCGAGCTCGATCGGCTGTCGTGGTGGTACGAGCTGCCGGACAAGAACAAGTGCGCCGAGCTCGGCGTGTTCGCGCGGCTGCCGCGGCCGATCGCGTCCGAGGCGGTCGAGATCGTGCTCGAGGCCGCGCTCCGAGCGCGCCGCACCGGCCTGCGCTAGCCAGCTCGCCCCTCGCTCATCCAGCCGCGTTTTGTATCGGTTTCTTAACGGTCCCGGGTTGGTCCGCGTCCCGGCTGGTATTCCGGCCATTAACTTGCGGCATCACGAAAGCGCCAATGGGTCACGACGAGGAAGCCGAGAGAGCGGTCGAGCGGTGGGTCCGCCTCGGTGACGAGGTCGTCACCGGCAAGACCGGCGGCGAGCGCGACGACAGAGAAAAGCGCGCGTGTACCGCGTGCGGCACGACGTTCAACATCCTCGCGAGCGACGACCGTGCGCTCTGCGCGCGCTGCTTCTTGGACCGGGGGACTAATCGAACGATCGCGTGATGACGCGCACGAGCTCGTCGCCCTCGAGCCAGTCGCCGAGATAGTCGTCCCCGACACGCACCTCGAAGTGCAGATGCGGTCCGCCTTCTTCGAATCCAGAGCTCCCGACGGTGCCAATTACTTGACCGCGCGCCACGGTCTCACCCACGCGTAGGTCCGCGACCGTGTCGAGGTGTGCGTAGCGCGTCACCATCTGGCGTCCGTGATCGATCCACACTTGCCGTCCGCGGATCCGGTCGAGCGTGTCCTCCGGGGTGTATCCCAGCGCGATCGAGGCCTCGAGCGCGGCGTTCAAAGCCGCCGCATCCCAATCGACGAAGTCTCGATCCACGCGCACGACCGTGCCGCCAGCCGCCGCACGGACGGGCGTGCCGCGGTCCGCGGCGAAGTCGATCCCCTCGTGCCAGCCGGCGCGGTACTCGCGAGGTGAGTTGGGCAAGAGCTCGGGCGCGGTCGGGATCTCGGCGTCATCGATCGGGATCAACAGGCCGCGAACGACGGGGGATATCCCCCTCCCCTGACCGGGGGAACTTCCGATCGGGTGAGCGAGCTCGACGCGCGCGGTGTTCGCTGGATCTGCGGTCGCTCGCGGAGCCACATTTACTGCGTCTTCGCGGGCTTTTGACGCCATTCCACCGGTCGTCGTGACGACCGCGATCGCCGCAAACGCGAGCACCGCAAGTACAGCCAGCAGAGGTCGCATATACGAAGACGCTACTGCGGCGACCAGATAATGCACGCGTGGCACAGGAGCATTCGGTCTTCACCTGGGACCCCGTAGGTGCGCGCTGGATCCACGAGCGTGGACCGGAGATGACGACGCCCCCGGTCCCGCCGGACGTCCACGCCATCCAGACGTACTTCTTCGACCTCGACAGCAAGGAGTGGATCGCGACCGTCCTCGCGCCGCGCGGCCGCGAGCTCGCGGCGCAGTGGCAGGGCGCGTACAAGGTGCCGGACCAAGTCGCGCCCCCGAGCGCGGGCGTCAAGAAGAGCAGTCCCGCGCCTCTGTTCGCCATCGTCCTCGTGCTTCTCATCGTCGGCGGTGGCGCAGCCGCCGTCGTCGCAGGCACGCAAAGCACGCCGAACGCGAGCGCGGCGCCGACGAACGCCCCAGGCGTGACGACGGACCCGTCCGCTCCCGTCGCCGTGTCGGCGGACCCCTCCGCGACGCCGGCCGACGCAACGCCGGCTCCGACGCAGCGGCCGGGCGGCACGCCCGTGCCGACACCGGCGCGCACACCCGTCCCCACGGCTCCGCCGCCGCAGGGAACATCGATCACGTTCGCCGACGGAAGCGTCGTGTCCTTCAGCGGTCCGGCGCGAGTGAACATCGGCTCGCAGTTCAGCGTCACGTTCACGGTCCGCAACGCCAACAACACGCCCGGCACGGGCACCCTTCTCGTGAGCTTTGGCAATGCGAGCACCGGAGGTTCGAAGACATCGTCCGGAACGCTCAATGGGAACGGCCAGCTCTCGATGAACATGGCCGGCTACTCGATACCCGGGAATTATCCCTTCGTCGTGAACTACAAGGGCCAGCAGGGGCAGGTCGCGATCCTCCGGATCGGCTAGCCTCGCGGCGCGCTACCATTCCTTCAGCGCCACCCTTTAAGGACCGGTCCTGAGAGGCCGGGAAGGAGTCAGGCCTGACCATGCTGCTCGGCGCCGACGACGTTCGTCGCGCAATCTCGCGGATCGCGCACGAGATCGTGGAGCGAGATCGCGACCTCTCCTCACTCGCCATCATCGGTATCCGGTCGCGCGGCGACGTGCTGGCCGCACGGCTGCGCGATGCGATCCGCGCGAACGAGAACGCGACGGTGCCACTCGGCTCGCTCGACATCACGCTGTACCGCGACGATCTCACGCGCATCGGCTACGCCCCGATCGTCCACGAGTCGGCGCTGGACTTCTCGGTCGACGACAAGGTCGTCGTGCTCGTGGACGACGTCCTGTTCACCGGACGCACGATCCGCGCCGCGATGGACGCGCTCGTCGACTACGGGCGCCCGCGGGCCATCCGTCTTGCGGTGCTCGTCGACCGGGGCCACCGTGAGCTTCCGATCCGCGCCGACTTTGTCGGTAAGAACGTGCCCACCAAGCCCTCCGACGACGTCCGCGTGCACCTGACCGAGGTGGACGGCCGCGACGAGGTCGAGCTGATCGCACGGGAGCGAGTGAGCGCATGAGGTGGACACGGCGGCACGTCCTCGACACGGACGACTGGTCGACCGAGGAGATCCAGGCCGTGCTGGACACCACCGGAGCGATGGTCGAAGTCCTTTCGCGGCCGGTCCGACGAGCGCCGCCGCTCCGCGGGCGGACGGTCGTGCTGTTCTTCGCCGAATCGTCGACTCGCACGCGCGTGTCTTTCGAGCTCGCCGCCCGCACGCTGTCGGCGGACGTGGTGAACATTTCGGCCAGCGGCTCGTCGGTCGAGAAGGGTGAGTCGTTGTACGACACCGTTCGCACGCTCCAAGCGCTGGGCGGAGACGTCGTCGTGATGCGGCATGGCTCGTCTGGTGCCCCGTACTTCGTCTCCGAGCGCACCGACGCCGCGGTGATCAACGCCGGCGACGGCTGGCACGCGCATCCGACCCAGGGCCTCCTCGACGCCTACACGCTGCGTGCCGCGCTTGGCGACCTCGCGAAGAAGCGCATCGTGATCGTCGGCGACATCGTGCACAGCCGCGTCGCGCGATCGGACATCAACGCGCTCGTCCCGCTGGGCGCGACGATCACACTGTCCGGTCCGCCGACGCTCATGCCGAGCGCGTGGCGGTGCGGACAGACCCCGGCTGGCACGACATACGAGCCCGATCTCGACCGCGCGCTCGACGGCGCGGACGGAGTGATCGCGCTCAGGCTGCAGAAGGAGCGCCAGGAAGGCGGACTGCTGCCGTCGCTGCGCGAATACACGCGGGTGTGGGGGCTGACCGAGGCGCGCGTTTCGCTGATGCGACCCGGCGCTCCGGTCATGCATCCCGGTCCGATGAACGAAGGCGTCGAGATCGACGCGGACGTCGCCCACGGCGCGCGCTCGCTCGTCGAGCGGCAGGTCACCAACGGGGTCGCGGTGCGGATGGCCCTGCTCTATCTGCTGGTCGGCACGCCGACGCTCGAGGCGAGCTAAATGGAGCGGCGCGAGCTCGAGGCGCGGGGATTCCTCGTCACGCCCGGCTTCATCGACCTTCACGCGCACCTGCGCGAGCCGGGCTTCGAGGAGTCGGAGACGATCGCGTCGGGCTCGCGCGCTGCCCTCCGCGGCGGATTCACGACGATCTGCGCGATGCCGAACACCGAGCCTGCGATCGATTCGCCTGGTCTTGTAGCGGAGGTCGTCGCGCGCGCGAGAGCGGCGCGCGGGGCGCGCGTGCTGCCGATCGCCACGATCACGCGCGCCCGGGCCGGCCGCGAGCTCGCCGACCTGATCGAGCTCGCAGCGGCCGGCGCGGTCGCGTTCTCCGACGATGGCTCGCCGGTCGACGACGCGCGACTGTTCCGACATGCGCTCGAGTACGCGCGGACCGGCGACCTTCTGATCATCGAGCACGCGCAGGACATGTCGCTGTCGCGTAACGGTGTGATGCACGAAGGCGCCGTGTCCGCGCGGCTCGGACTACCCGGCATCCCGAGCGCGGCCGAGGAGGTCGCGGTCGCTCGCGACATCGCGATCGCCGAGATGACCGGAGGTCGCCTCCATCTGACACACATCTCCACGAGAGGGGCGATCGCGTCGATCCGTGATGCCAAGAGGCGCGGCGTTCGTATCACGTGCGACGTCACTCCACATCACCTATCGATGACGGATGACTGGGTCGGCGGCTCACGGGCGTTCGCGTGGGAGCGCGGGGGCTCTCTCGCTCGGGAAGACGGGCCCGCTCCGGTTCGCTCGATCGACCGTTCGCCCTCGTCGCGGTCTCGACCCTCGCTCGAGAGCCCCCCCGCTCCCCTCGCAACGCCCTATGACTCCGCGACGAAGGTCAATCCACCTCTACGGTCTTGGAGTGACGTGCGCGCTCTCTGGGATGGTCTGGCAGACGGCACGGTCGACGGGATCGCTACCGATCACGCACCGCATGCGTCGGTGAAGAAGGAGGTCGAATTCGATCAGGCGGCGTTCGGGATCAGCGGACTCGAGACCGCGCTTTCACTCGTGCTCGGCGGCGTGAGCGTGGGCTGGTGCGATCGCGACACGGTGATCCGTGCCCTGACGTCCGGTCCCGCTCGCGTGCTCGGGCTCCCGATCCGTGACGACGACTGGATCGCGATCGATCCCGATGCGGAGTGGACGGTGACGCCGGAGGCCCTCGTCTCGCTTGGTAAGAACACGCCGCTCCTGGGGCGACGGCTACGCGGACGGGTCGTGTGCGCGGTGGTCGGCGGCGAAGTTCGCTACGAAGGAGGTCTGCGTGGCGCGTCGCCGGTCGGCTCTCGTTGAACGAACGCTCGCCGAGGCGCAGTTGCATCTTTATGCATCGGAAACGTATAGTTATGCACCGATGACCAGGGCGGCGGTCTTGGCGCTCGAGGACGGCACGGCGTGGTGGGGAGAGGCGTTCGGAGACGCATCCGCCGCGTCGGGCGAGGTCGTCTTCAACACGGCCATGACCGGCTACCAGGAGATCGCGTCGGACGCTTCGTACAACGGACAGCTCGTCGTGCTCACCTATCCGCTGATCGGCAACTACGGAACGTTCGAGCGCGCGGCGGAGTCACGCCGGCCGTGGGTCGAGGCGCTCGTCGTTCGCGAGCTGAACTCGACGTGCCGCGACGACACCGTCGATCTCGACGCCTATCTGCGCCAGTACGGCGTTCCCGGTATCTCGGGTGTCGACACACGCGCGCTCGTGCGGCGACTACGCGCGAAAGGCACGCTGCGTGGCGCGCTTCTTCAGGTCCCGCCCGATCTCGCGCATGACCCGGGTGTGGGGCAAGAAGCTGTGGCGAAAGCGCGGGCTTCTGCGCCACTCGGCGCGCGTCCGCTGGTGGTCGAGGCAAGCGGCGTCGGTCGGCAGGTCGGGAGCGGTCCCAAGATCGCATTGCTCGACACCGGAGTGAAAGAGAACCAGGTCCGTTGTCTGGTGCGGCGCGGCGCGACCGTGCGCGTCTTTCCGGCGACCGCAAGCGCTCGCGAAGTGCTGTCGTGGGCGCCCGAGGGGATCGTCATCAGCAACGGCCCCGGCGATCCCGCGGCGATCCCGCAGATCGCTCACAACGTAAAGCTGCTCCTCGACGCGGTGTCGCAGCGCGGCACGGCGCGTCCCGTGCCGATACTCGGCATCTGTCTCGGTCACCAGCTGATCGGGCGCGCCATCGGAGCGACCACGTCTCGCCTCCCATTCGGGCACCACGGGGCGAACCATCCGGTCCAGGACGTGCGGAGTGGGAGCGTCGTCATCACCAGCCAGAACCACGAGTTCCGCCTCGACGAGAGCTCGATCCCGAGCGGCAGCGACTTCTACGTCAGCTCGCGCAACCTGAACGACGGTTCGGTGGAGGGCCTCGCGCACCGCACCTTGCCGATCAAGACGTACCAGTACCACCCCGAAGGCGCGCCTGGACCTCGTGACAACGAGCCGGCGTTCGATGAGTTCATGAGCGACGTGCGTGAAGCCGTGTCCCGGAAATGAGCTTCGCGCAACGCTCGTCCCGCAGATGAAGGTCCTCATCATCGGCTCGGGGCCGATCACGATCGGACAGGCCGCCGAGTTCGATTACGCCGGATCGCAGGCGTGTCGCGCTCTGCGGGAAGAGGGTGTCGAGACGGTCCTCGTGAACTCGAACCCCGCGACGATCATGACCGACCCGGGTGTCGCGGACATCACGTACATCGAACCGCTCACCGTCGAGGTCCTCGAGCGGATCATCGCGAAGGAACGACCGGCGGGTCTGCTCCCGACGCTCGGCGGGCAGACCGGCCTCAACCTCGCCGTCGCGCTGGCCGAAGCCGGCGTGCTCGAGCGGTACGGCGTCCGTCTTCTCGGCACGCCGCTCTCCGCGATCCAGCAGGCCGAGGACCGCGAAGCCTTCAAACAGCTGCTCATCGGGATCGGCGAGCCCGTGCCCGAATCGCTCACCGTGCACAACGTCGACGAGGCGGTCGGCTTCGCCGATCGCGTGGGTTATCCGCTCGTCGTGCGTCCTGCGTACACCCTGGGCGGCACCGGCGGCGGCTTCGCGACGACTCGCGGCGAGCTAATCGACCGAAGCGCGCGCGGCATCGCCGCATCGCCGATCGGGCAGGTCCTCGTGGAGCGTTCGCTCGTCGGCTGGAAGGAGATCGAGTACGAGGTCATGCGCGATGCCGGCGACACCTGCATCACCGTCTGCAACATGGAGAACCTCGATCCGATGGGCGTCCACACCGGCGATTCGATCGTCGTCGCGCCGTCGCAGACGCTGACCGACAAGGAATACCAGATGCTGCGAAGCGCGGCGCTGCGGATCATCCGCGCGCTGGGGATCGAAGGCGGCTGCAACGTGCAGTTCGCGCTGCATCCCGAGCGTTCGCCGTCCGCGGACCCCGACGCGCAGGTCCCGTATTACGTCATCGAGGTGAACCCGCGCGTCTCGCGATCGTCGGCGCTCGCGTCGAAGGCGACGGGTTATCCGATCGCGCGCGTCGCGGCCAAGATCGCGATCGGCAAACGACTGCACGAGATCCCGAACGCCGTCACGCAGCGGACCACCGCCGCGTTCGAGCCCGCGCTCGACTACGTCGTGGTGAAGATCCCACGCTGGCCCTTCGACAAGTTCCCCGGCGCTGACCGATCGCTCGGGACCCAGATGAAGGCCACCGGCGAGGTGATGGCCATCGACCGCTCCTTCGAGGCCGCGATGCAGAAGGCGCTGCGCTCGCTCGAGGTGAAGGGTCAGGGCCTGCTCTGGGAGGCTCCGTCCTGGATATCGAGCGAGGCCGCGGAGCCGACGCTATTCCTCGACCGATTCCTCTCCAGCGGTCCCACCGATGATCGACTCTGGCGTCTCTTCGCGGCGCTCCGTCGTGGGGCGACGGTCGAAGACGTGCACCAGCGCACGCACATCGATCGCTGGTTCCTCCGCAAGCTCGCGTCGATCGTGCGCTTCGCTGAGGACGAGCTGCAGGGAAAGACCCCGACCCCGACGCTGCTGCGGCGCGCGAAGCGGCTCGGCTTCGCCGACGCCGACGTCGCGACCCTCGCGGGCATGCTGCCCGCCGACGTGCGCCGCTTGCGCGCGCAGTGGGGGATCCGGCCCGTCTACAAGATGGTCGACACCTGCGCCGCGGAATTCGAAGCCGTTACGCCGTACTTCTATTCGACGTACGAACAGGAGAACGAGGCGCTGCCGATCGAAGGACGCAAGGCCCTCATCCTGGGATCGGGGCCGATCCGGATCGGACAGGGCATCGAGTTCGACTGCTGTTGCGTACAAGCCTCCACCGCGCTGCGCGAGCTCGGGGTGGCGTCGATCATGATCAACAGCAATCCCGAAACGGTGTCGACCGACTTCGACGAGTCCGCCCGGCTGTATTTCGAACCGCTCGACGAAGAGTCGATCGCCGCTGTGATCGAGAACGAAGGATTGGGCGACGCAGCGCGCGGCGTTGAGAAGGGGGAGGACGCGCTGCCCGTGCCCGTGTTCACACAGTTCGGTGGACAGACGGCGCTCAATCTCGCCGAGCGGATCGAAGGTATCGGCGGCGTCATCGCCGGGACCTCTGCCGACGCCATCGGGCTCGCCGAGGATCGGCGCCGCTTCCACGAGTTCGCTGATGCCCTCGGGATCCCGCAACCGCCCGGCGGGACCGCGGAGTCCTTCGTCGAAGCCCGGGTCATCGCCGAGCGCATCGGCTACCCGGTCCTCGTACGTCCGTCGTACGTGCTCGGCGGTCGTGGCATGGAGATCGCGTACAGCGCTGACGACCTCGAGCGCTACTTCCGATCGGCGCTCGAGGCGGGCACCGGTCGCGTGCTCGTCGACAAGTATCTGCGTGGCAAAGAGGTCGAGGTCGACGCGGTGAGCGATGGGCGCGACACGCTCGTCGCAGGGATCATGGAGCACATCGAGCGTGCGGGCGTCCATTCCGGCGACAGCTACGCCGTCTATCCCGCGCAGAATCTGCTGCCGAACGAGCGCGACCGCATCGTCGAGCTCACGCGGCAGATCGCGGCCGCGCTACCGGTCCGGGGCCTCCTCAACATCCAGTTCATCGTCGAGGAGGGGCGTGTGTGGGTGCTCGAGGTGAACCCGCGATCCAGTCGCACCGTGCCGTTCCTCACGAAGGTCACGGGCGTTCCGCTCGTGCGACTCGCCGTCGCGATCTCGCTCGGATCGACGCTCGCGGCCGAAGGCTATGCGCGAGAGGATGGCCTCTGGCCGAGCGGCGACCTCGTCGCGCTGAAGGCGCCGGTCTTCTCGATGGCGAAGCTACTCGATGTCGACACGTACCTCGGCCCGGAGATGAAGAGCACTGGCGAGGTGATGGGCGTCGACCGCACGTTCGCGCCCGCGCTGTGGAAGTCGCTTGTGGCGGCGGGGCTCGCGCCGGTGCCGAGCGGGAGCGTGCTGATCACCGTCGCCGACAAGGACAAGCCGGAGATCGTCCCGATCATCGAGGGCTTCCACTGGCTCGGGTACGAGCTCGTCGCGACGAGTGGAACGGCCGCGCTCATCCGCGCCCTCGGGATCGACGTGCGCGAGGTCGGCAAGCTGTCGGAGGGCGACGACGAGATCCTGCGCGTCGTGCGCTCGGGGCGCTGCGCCGCCGTGGTGAACACGCCGACGCTCGGCAAGACCGTGGACCGCGACGGATTCCTCATCCGGCGCGCCGCGGTCGAGGCGCGCGTGCCCTGCCTCACCTCGCTCGACACCGCGCTCGCGGTCGTGACCGCGCTGCGCGCCAGCGCCGTCAGCTACTCGGTCGCGCCGCTCGCCGAATATCGCGCTCCCGCCGCGGTGGCGGCCGCCGACTGACCCCATTGTCCGCAGCGCCGGTCCAGCGCGAGGCGCCGGCGCTCTCCACCGCACTGGTGGTCTCGGCATCGCTGCTCGGCGACACGCTCCTCTACACCGTGCTGCCGGTGAGCGCGGCGTCGCTGGGGATCTCGCGGCCGATGGTCGGCGTGATCCTGTCGCTCAACCGCTGGGTGCGTCTCGCGACGAATCCGCTCGCCGCCCGCCTCTATGAACGCTTCCCCGCGGGCGCGCTGATAGTCGTCGCGATCGTCCTGAGCGGGCTGTCGACGGCGATGTATGCCCTCCCCGCGGCGCTGGCGGTGTTCCTCCTCGGCCGGCTGCTGTGGGGGTTCTGTTATTCGCTGCTCCGTCTCGGCTCGTTCCTCGCCGCACTCGAAGACGCCGCGTCGCACGCGGGCCGCCGCATCGGCAACACGCGCGCCGTTTGGGGTATCGGTTACTTCGCCGGCGCGGTGTTCGCACCGTTCGCGATGGAGAGCTTCGGCTGGTCGGGCATGTGCGTGATCGCCGCCGCGCTGACGCTCGTCGCGGGCATCGGACCCGCGTATCTGGCCGCCGGCTGGCGCAGGCACATCCGCGTTCCCGAGGCGGGGCACGTTCCGGCGTCGGTATGGGAGCCGCGTCTGCTCGCGCTGTTCGTAACGGCGACGGTGCAGCTCGGTCTGTACGCGGGCATCCTCGTGGCGGCGGGCGGGTTCCGCGTGGACGAGCTGTTCCACGACGGCGCGCCCATCTTCGCGTTCGTCGTGCCCGCGACGTTCGTCGCGGCCGCGTTCGCGCTGACGCAGCGGGTCGCGCAGGTCCTGTGGACGCCGATCGCGGGCCGCTGGAGCGATCGCTCGGCCCACGCCGCGTTCGTGATCTCGACCGTCGTCGCGCTCGTGTCCGTTGCTCTCCTCGCCTTGCTACGCCTCGACCCGATCCTCTTCGTCGTAGTCGGGGGCTGCGCGTTCGTCAACGGGCTGACCACGACGATCGCTGTCGAGCTCGTCGTGTCGCGTCGCTCTCGCGATCACGATCGACCGCGGATCCTCGCCGCGCTGCACACCTGGCAGGACGCGGGTGCGGCGGGCGGCGCGCTGCTCGGCGGGGTGCTCGCCGCGATCGGCGCAGGGCCGGCGCTGCTTGCCGGAGCCGTGCTGCTCGCGTGCACGCTCCCACTCTGGTGGTCGGCGAATCGTGCCCTGGAGCCTTGACTGTCCGCTGGATCGTCTGGCACTATGTCTGGCATGATGTCTACCAACCGCCGGCGCGTGAAAGTGGGTGCCACGCTGGATCCGGACCTGGTCTCCGCGATCGACATGTTCGTTACGGCGAACCCCGGCACAGACCGGAGCGCCGTGATCGACGACGCGCTGCGACTCTGGCACGAGCGCCAACAAGAACGCGCGATGGAGCGGCAACTCCGGGAAGACCTGTCCCGTTACGACGCGGAACGCGCTGACTGGCGGCGCGTGCGCGACGTGGCGGCACGACGTCGCTTTGCCGGTCGGAAGTGAGCGATCCACCACGTCGAGGCGAGATCTGGTCAGTGCGTCTGCTCGGGCAGCCTGACGATCCCCATCGACCTCGGGCCGCCTTGGTCGTCTCGGCGGACATCCGCAATCGGATCGCGGACGACGTCATGGTCGTCCCCATCTTCTCGCACGGCGCCATCGGTCCAACGCACGTGCGATTAGCTCGGGGATCAGGCGGCATCAAGAAGAACAGCGTGCTGTTCTGCGAGGAGCTCACGACGCTGGACCGCGACTTTCTGACACACGGACCGCTGGGTGCTCCTGTCGCCTCCGAGATTCTCGGCGCCGTGCTCAGGGCCGTGCGTCGCGCTCTCGGGGAGACGGTCCCCGAGCCTGCGTGAGCGCGTTCGAGGACCGTCCGCCACTGAAGGCGGACGAGTACGGGCGCACGCTCGCCGGGCTATCTCTCAACCTCATCGTCCGTGATATCGCGCGGAGCGTTCCTTTCTATACCGACGTCCTCGGCTTTCGCGCCCTGCACCAGACTGCCGACTACGCCGCGCTGGAGCGCGACGGTGCGACGATCCAGCTGCATGCCGATCGCACTTACGCACGACAGCCCTGGGGGTCGCGTCTTCGCGAAGGCGGGAAGCGCGGCTTCGGGGTGGAGATCCGACTGCTCGGGATCGATCCCGACGAGGCGGAGCGCCGCGCGCGCGCCGGCGGTCACACGGTGCTCGCGCCGGCGAAGGACTGGCCACCGCACGGCTGGCGCGACTGCCTGATCGAAGACCCTGACGGCTACACGTTCTCCGTGGGTATGCCGCTCCTGCGAGACTTGGCCCCGTGATGCTCGAGGAAGGCCGCGTCGTGGCCAACACGCGGATCGGCGATCTCGGGATGCTCCTGGCGGTCCGCTCACCGGAGATCGCCGCGCAGGCGCAGGCCGGGCAGTTCGTGCATGTACGCCCGGGCGTCGGTTGGGACCCGCTCCTGCGCCGCCCGTACTCGTTCTGCGGCATCGAACGCCGCGCGGGCGAGATCGAGCTCATCGTGAAGCCGCTCGGCAGCGGTGGAGAGTGGATCGCGGAACGCCACCTTGGGGATCCGCTCGACCTCCTCGGCCCGCTCGGCACGTCGTTCGTGGTGCGGCGTGACACGCGCAATCTGCTCCTCGTGGCCGGCGGCACGGGCATCGCACCGATGCGCGTCATCGCCGACCATGAGGCGCCGCGGCGCAACGTGACGCTCGTGATGGGCGGTCGCTCGGTCGCATACCTGTGGCCCTCGGACCGTCTACCCGCGGGCGTCGAGTACGTGACGACGACGGACGATGGCAGCTTCGGGACGCGCGGCCGCGTGACCGACGTGCTGCCGGCGCTGCTCGGGTGGGCCGATCAGCTCCTGGCGTGCGGACCGTGGCCGATGCTCGCGGCGCTCGGGCGTCTTCGCGACGCGGCCGAGCGCGCTGCCGCGACGTTCCCGGGCCGGCACACGCTGCTCGATGCGCAGATCGCGGTCGAGCAGCACATGGGCTGCGCGATGGGAGTCTGTCGCGCCTGCGTCGTCGTCACGTCGGAGGGCAACGCGCGCGTCTGCCGCGAGGGTCCGGTGTTCGCGCTCGGTGACATCGCGTTCGAGGCGGGCGAGCCCGCGACCGTGGGTGTCCACTAGTGCCGTGGCGTCGGCCGAAGAAACAGATCGAGCGGCCGATCGACGTGCGTCGTTCGTTGGAGGAATCGCTTGAAGACGCGGCCGAGGGCGAGGAGGAAGAGGACCTGGTGGAGCTCGTCGATCTCGATGGGGCGTCGATCGCGGAGGCCGCCGCCGGCGAGCCTGACGCCGAACGGCTGCCGACGGAGATCGCCGACAAGCTGCGCGAAAGCCTGGCCGGTGCGGTGATCACCGAAGTGCGGGCGGTCCCGCACGCGCCGGCCGAGACGCTGCCGGAGCACGGGGTCGATCTCTCGGTCGAGGCCGCCCGCGGTCTCTGGCTCAAGAACCCGGTGCTCACCGCATCCGGAACGTTCGGCCAGGGCGTCGAGTACGCCGAGCTCATCGATGTCGGTCGACTGGGCGCGATCGTGAACAAGGGCACGACACCACGTGCGCGCCCCGGCAACCCGCAGTACCGGATCGCCGAGACCCCGGCGGGGATCCTCAATTCGATCGGTCTCGAGAATCCCGGCGCCGAGGAGGTCGCGCGTAAGTACGGGAAGGTCTGGGCGAAGCTCGGCGTGCCCGTCATCGTCAACGTCGCCGGCTACAGCGTCGACGACTACGTCTTCGTGGTCGAGGCCCTCGATGGGACCCCCGGCGTCGTCGCCTTCGAGCTCAACGTGTCGTGCCCGAACGTCGAGGGTGGCATGCTGTTCGGGACCGACCCGCAGCTCGCGGCGCAGGTGACCAGAGGAGTGAAGGACGCGACCGACAAACCCGTCATCGTGAAGCTCACGCCGAACGCTCCCAACGTCGTCGAGGTCGCGCAGGCGTGCGAAGCGGCCGGCGCGGATGGCCTGACGGCGATCAACACCGTCCTCGGCATGCGCATCGATGTCGCGAAGCGGCGTCCGATGCTCGGCACCGGCAGCGGCGGACTCTCCGGGCCAGCGCTACGTCCCATCGCGGTGCACCTGACCTACCAGGTGGCGCAGGCGGTGTCGATCCCGATCATCGGTGCGGGTGGTGTGACGAACGCGAACGACGCGCTCGAATTCCTCATGGCGGGCGCGTCTGCGGTGCAGGTCGGGACCGCGACGTTCGCCGATCCGACCGCGCCGCTCACGGTGATCGAAGGCCTCGCCGCATACGTTCGCGCACAGGGGCTCGCGTCGATCCGCGACATCATCGGCGCGGCGCTCCCGCGGGCCGAATGAGCAAGCTCCCGGACCCGTTCGCGTTCGGACCGCTCGCCCTGCTCGAGAAATCGTCGCGCGAGCGTCTCAAGAAGCTCGCGACGAAGCGCCAGCTCGACGTCGGCGAGATGCTCATCGACGAGCGCCATCCGCTCGACGAGGCCTACGTGATCGTCGACGGCACGATGCGCGTCGTGGGGACCGTCGAGCTGCGGACCCTCGCCATCGTGAGCGCCCCATCGCTCGTCGGCGAGCTCGTGTTCTTCGACGAGCAGGAGATGGCGGCCTCGGTGGTGGCGGATACGCCGTGCACGGCATACGTGCTGCCCGGCACAGAGCTGCGCCGGGTCATGGACGAGCAGCAGATCTTCGCGGCCGCGATGCGCGAGCGGACCGACATGTGGCTCGCGGATGTCTTCCTCAAGCGGCAGAGTCCGCTCCGCGATCTGCCCTCCGACATCGTCGCGTCGCTCGCGTCGCAGCTGCGCCCGCGGATGCTCGCGAAGGATCAGCTCGTCGAGGGCAGCGATGACGACTGGTATCTCGTGCGGCGCGGCGCCCTCGAGCCCGTGGACGGCGGCGAACGGACGGAGCCGGGCGACTTCATCCAGCGGCAGCGCGGCGTTGGGTACGCGGCGGTGGGAGAGACCTGGCTGTACGAGCTGCGCCTGACGGACGTGGCGCGCGAGATCGTCCGCTACCAGGCGCGACTGCGCGAGATCAACGACACGCTCGGCGATCGGTCTCGCGTGAAGCTCAGTCCGAATCTGACGATCGTCCACGACTCGCGCCTGGGCGGCGCGCTGGTGCGCGACCGGCACAACCGCGCGGTGGTGTCCGAGCGGGTCGCCGCGCTGATCCCCGCCATCGACGGTCACACCGACGTGACGCGGCTCACCGAGCTCACCGGCCTCGCACGCGGACCGGTCATCGAGGCGCTCGCGGTGCTCATCGCTTCCGGACTCGCGAACGACGAGTCGCGCTGGCCCGACTTCCGCCCCGATTAGACTCGACCGCATGCAGACGAGCGTCGCGCGTCGCGTCGCCCCCTCGGAGGAATGGCGCGCGTCGATCGCGCAGCGGCTCGCCGCCGTGCAGTGGTCGGCGAGGATCGCAACGCCGCGCGACATCTCGCGGCCGAGGTGCTGCTCTGGGACTCGGAGGGCTGGCCAAAGCGCGTCGGCCTCGTCGGCGACGTGCCGGTGCGCGGCACGCCGATGGCCGACGCCGAGCGGATCCGACTTGGCGACGTCGGAGCGTGGCGCGCGTACCATACCGCGGTGTTCGCGCGCACCGAGCGCGCGCTTGCGGCGCTTCCGCTCGACCGGTTCGCACAGAAAGCGATGGACCGGCCCCCGGCCGACAAGCTGAAGGGCTCGTTCCTCGCGCTCATCGTGCCGGAGGGCGAGATCCGCGTGAGCGACATCTGCGAGGCGTACCTGTTCCAACACGCGGTGCGGCACCTCGGCGAGCTCGAGCATGCGCGCGCGCTCGTCGGCCTCGGCGGTCTGTCCTAGCGGCGCAGCACCAGCCCGATCTTTCCGAACGTCTGACGCGGTTCGGCGAATACCCGCACGTCGCCCTTTCCCTCGGCGACCGCGTCCGGAGTGTGGTTCTCCGCGGCGAACTCGACCTCGCTGAGGACCGGGAAACCCTTCAGCAGACGCGTCCCCATAACGTGCACGAGATGCTGGATCGAACGGCTGTCGAACTCGTGGAAGGTCTGCTCGAGCGCACGGCGAATGAGCCCGCTCGAGATTCGGCTCCCCAGCTGCGGATCGCCGTAGCGCCAGTACGCATCCAAGCGGATCGTCAGCGGCCGGTCGACAAGGTCTGGCAGGCTCGTGTACTGATCCCGCGCGAACTGCGCGAACGAGCTGCCGGTGGTCTTCAGCAGGCGCATGCCCTCGATCCCGCTTCGCCCTGCGGTCGCGACGATGGCGTCGGCGCGACGCTCGAAGTCCGCCTCCGACATCGCGACGTCGCCGCGCGTCAGTCGGAAGACCACGTCGCTCTCGTCGCGCGGCCCCGGCGGCGGAGGCGAGTAGCCCGTCCGGCCCATCGGGGTGATGTGGTGCGCCGGGTCGAGCGGCACCTCGTGCGCGGTGACGCGGATGCGCTCCATCTGCGGATAGGTCCGCAACAGGCGCTGGCCGAGGAACAGCACGTATTCGTCCGGCGAGCCTCCTTCGAAGTCGGCGGCCGTCGCGTAGACGAAGTTCTTCATGGTGTCCGTGGCCACGACCTCGCGGTTGTCGCCTTCGGTGTACGCCGCGCCGAAGCGCTCGCCGAACACGTCGATCGTCACGCTGGCGGCGAACGGCGGCGCGGATCGCTTGGCGAGACGGAAGAAGATCACGCGCGTCTTCCCGTACTGGATCTCCATCGGCGTCATCGTGGGCGCTCCAGACGGTCGAGCGCGATGGCGAAGAACTCCTCGAGCCCGGTCCTCAGCTCCGTCTCGCGCGTGTTCGCGAGGCGCGCGCGCAGGACGGGCACGATCTCCCGCTTCGGGCGCCCTGCGACGAACACGACGAACCGGAAGCCGAACTTCCTCTCGTATGCGTCGTTGAGCTCGGCGAGCTCACGCTGTGTCGCCGCATCGGTCGCCGCGCCCTGTTCGCGCCGCGAACTGAGCGACAGCGAAGCGGGGTCGGCGCCGATGCGCGGATGGGCGTCGAGGACCGCGATCTGCTCGACCTCGGTCATGCCCGCGAGCGTTCGGCGAGCCTTCGCGATGATCGAACGCGGCGTGTCACCGCTCGCGTGATCCAGGGCCGCGACGAGCCCCGGCGCGCGCTCGAACACCGCGGCAAGGCTTCCGGGGGGTGTATCGGATGCCATCTAGCTGCCGAGGTACGACACGACGCCGTAGCGCGACACCAGGAGCGGGATGTGTTGATGGCCGTCGCGGAGGCGCACCTCGAGCGTCACGCTGCCGAAGAACGTGTCGAGCTGGCGAGAACGGAAGTAGGCGCCGACGTCGAAGACCAGACGGTACGTTCCGGGCTCGTGCTCCTCGCCCAGCTTGGCCAGGCGGCCGTCGGTGCCCGTCGTGCCCTTCGCCGCGAGCGTACCGTCGCGATAGAGCGCGACCTCGACGCCGGCGGCCGGCACGCCGTTGGTCGTATCGAGCACGTGCGTGGAGAGCGTCGCGCGCGCCATCGGGCGGGTATCGTACGCCCGCGATGAAGATGCTCCGCATCACTGCCGGCCCGTACACGTTCAAGGCGCGTTGGGAAGAGAAGGCGGCGCCGAAGACCGTCGCGGCGATCCGACGGATGCTGCCTCTCCGGAGCAAGCTCGTGCACGTGCGCTGGAGCGGGGAGTCCACGTGGGTCCCGATGGGCGAGAAGCGCCTGGGCGTCGACTTCGAGAATCACACGAGTCATCCCGCGCCGGGGGAGATCCTCGTGTACCCCGGTGGCATCTCCGAAATGGAGATCCTCTTTCCATACGGCGCGTGCCTCTTCGCGAGCAAGGTCGGGCAGCTCGCGGGCAATCACTTCGCGACGGTGATCGAAGGCAACGAGAATCTCGCGGAGATCGGCCGCCTCACGCTCTGGGAGGGCGCGCAGGACTTCCTCATCGAAGAGGTCTAGGACGGCCACCGCAGATCTCGCGATCCGCGGTGGGCGCGTCGTCACCGAAGAAGGCGTTCGCGAGGCCGATGTGCTCATCGCGGGCGGCCTCTTCGACGCCGTCGTCGACCCGGGCCACGGCAAAGCGTTCGACGAGATCGAGGCGCGCGGCCTGCATGTGTTCCCCGGCGTCGTCGACGCGCACGTCCACGTCAACGAGCCGGGCCGCGAGGAGTGGGAGGGCTGGCGCGCCGCCACGCGCGGGGCCGCGGCTGGGGGCGTGACGACGCTGGCCGACATGCCGCTCAACTCGCTACCGCCGACCGTCGACGAGGACGCGCTTCGCGCGAAGGAGTCGAGCGCCGCGCGGTCCGCGATCATCGACTACGCGCTGTGGGGCGGCCTCACCGGCCCGGATCAGATGTCGCTGCCGAGCCTCATGGTGCACGGCGTCGTTGGCCTGAAAGCATTCCTGTGTCCGAGCGGCGTCCCGGAGTTCCCGCATCTCGACGCGTCCACGCTCGGGCCCGCGCTCGCTGCGGCCGCAGCGGCCGGGCACCTGGTCGCGGTCCACGCCGAGGACGAGGCGCTCGTGCTCAAGGGGACCGAGCAGCTGCAGGCCATGAATCGCCGCGACCGGGCCGCCTGGCTCGAGTCCCGGCCGCCGGCGGCGGAGCGTCGCGCGATCGAGCGGCTCAGCGACGCCGCGCGCGAAACACGCGCACGCGTGCACGTCGTGCACGCGTCGAGCTCCGCGGCGGTGACCGCGGTGCATCGAGCGCGCGAGCGTGGCGCCGACATCACCGTAGAGACGTGCCCGCACTACCTCTTGTTCAGCGCCGAGGATGTCGACCGCATCGGACCGGCACTCAAGTGCGCACCGCCGATCCGTGACGCCACGTCCCGCGAGCGCCTGTGGCAGCACGTGCTATCCGGGGAGATCGATCTCGTCGCGTCCGATCACTCGCCCTGCACGGCCGACCTCAAGACACGCGGCGACGACGACATCTGGGAGGCCTGGGGCGGTGTGACCGGGATCCAGTCGCTGCTTCCCGTCATGCTCAGCGATGGCGTGCACCGGCGTGGCCTGCGGCTCGCGGCGCTCGTGCGGCTCGTCTCGGGCGCGCCGGCGCGACTCCTCGGGCTGTGGCCGAAGAAGGGCGCGATCCGCGCCGGAGCGGACGCGGACGTCGCGCTCGTCGCGCTCGAGCGCGAATGGACGCTCGAAGCGGAGCAGCTCCAGGCGCGCAGCGGCGTCAGTCCGTACGTCGGGCGATCGTTCCGCGGAGCGGTCGTGCGCACGCTGGTGCGCGGCATCACGGTGTTCGACGACGGCGAATTCCCGGAAGACGCCGGGCGCAGCCGTGTCGGTCGCCTTGTGACGAGAATGGGAACGTGAGGACCGCGGAGTTGGTCGCGATCGATGAACGGCGATTGCTGCGCCGTCTCGACGAGCTCGCGCAACGCGGAGCGCTACCCGGCGGCGGACTCTACCGCGCGCTGTACACGCCCGCGTGGGTCTCCGCGACCGAGCTCGTCTCGGGCTGGATGAAAGAGGCGGGCCTGCTCGTGCGCCGCGACGCCGTCGGCAATGTCTGGGGACGCGTCGAAGGCTCGCGCGGCGGTCGCGCGATCGTGACCGGCTCGCACATCGACACGGTGCGCGGCGGCGGCGCCCTCGACGGAGCGCTCGGCGTCGTCGCCGCGGTCGAGGCGGTCGCCAGCCTGGTCTCGCAGCTCGGTCGGCCGCTACGCATCCTCGAGGCGGTCGCCATCTGTGAGGAGGAGGGCAGCCGCTTCAACACGAACTTCTGGGGCGCGCGCGCGATCGCCGACCGCATCGAGCCCGACGAAGCCTCGCGCGCACGCGACGCCGACGGCGTCACGCTGGCCGACGCGATGCGTGGCGTGGGTCTCGATCCCGCGAACGTCGCTCAGGCGATCCGCCGCGACATCGACACGTTCGTCGAGCTGCACGTCGAGCAGGGCCCGATCCTCGAGGAGGAGGGCCCGCGTCTCGGCGTCGTACGGACGATCGTGGGCACCGCGCATCTCGAGGTGGTCGTCCGCGGGCAGCCGGATCACGCCGGCGCTACCGCCATGGATCGCCGGCGCGATGCGCTTCTCGGCGCGTCAGCCATGATGCTCGCGATCGCCGACGTGGCGCGCGAGATGGGCCCGCCCGCGGTCGCGACCGTCGGAACGATCGCCGTCGAGCCCGCGCAGGTGAACGTCGTGCCGGGTCTGGCGCGCTTCACCGTTGACGCGCGCCATAGCGACAACGCGCAGCGGACGCTGCTCGTCGCGGACATCACGAGGGTGTGCAAGGTCGCTGGTCGGGAGCGCGACCTCTCGGTCGACGTGCGCACGCTCCGCGACCGACCGGCGGTCCAGCTGAACGAGCGCGCCGCCGACGTCGCCCGGCGGGCGTGCCTCGCGTGCGGCGTCGCGCCGCGTGACATGACGAGCGGCGCCGGTCATGACGCGCAGGTGCTCAGCGCCGCCGCGCACGCCGCGATGATCTTCGTCCCGAGCATCGGTGGTCGTTCGCACTGCCCGGAGGAGGCGACTGCGGCCGAGGACGTCATCCTCGGAACGCGAGCGCTCGCGGCCGCGCTGCGCGATCTGGCGTACTCGTAATGTCGCGGCCCCGGGCGGCCAACTCTCTCGCTCGCTGCTGGCTACTGCGCCGTCGCGAAGCGAAACGGCAAGCAGCCGGCGAAGGCGAACGCCGAGCCGTAGGCCGGCCCGCCGGCTGGGCGCAGACGCTCGCTCGAGAAGTTGCCGCCCCCGGGACGCGACACTAATGGCGATCCTGCTGCGCGGCGGAACGCTCCTCCCGATGGCCGACGGCGGTCGCGCGATCGCCGGGGACGTGCTCGTGAGCGGCGCGCGTATCGCGCAGATCGGCACGGTCGAGCAGACGCCACCGGACACGGAGATCGTCGACTGCTCGGGCTGCTATCTCCTGCCCGGGCTGGTGCAGACGCACGTGCACCTGGTGCAGACGATCTTCCGCGGCCTCGCGGAAGACCTCGGACTCCTCGATTGGCTGCGCCGCTTCATCTGGCCGCTCGAGGCCGCGCACGACGAGGCGTCGGTGCGCGCGTGCGTGCGTCTCGGCCTCGGCGAGCTCATCACCACCGGGACGACGACGATCCTCGACATGGGCACAACGCGCTGGGGCGACGTCGTCGCGGAGGAGCTGGTGCGGTCGGGCATCCGCGCGCGGTTCGGTCAGGCGATGATGGACACTGGAGAAAACGTTCCGGCCGACCTGGTCGAGAGCACGCGCGACTCGCTCGACGCGAGCGCGGGTCTGGTGAAGCGCTGGAGCAAAGCCGGCGCCGGCCGCATCGCCTACGCGTACGCGCCACGCTTCGCGCTCTCGTGCACGCGCGAGCTACTCGAGGCGGTCGGCATGCTCGCCAAGCTGAGCGAGACGCTCGTGCACACGCACTCGAACGAGAGCGCAGAGGAGCGCTCCGCGGTGCAGGGCGTGACGGGGATGTCGCCGATCGGCTACCTCGCGCAGGTCGGCATCGCGACGCCGCGGACCGTGATCGCGCACGGCGTTCACGTCGATGACGCGGAGCTGCAGATCCTCCGCGAGAGCGGAAGCGCGGTGACCCATTGCCCGTCATCGAACCTCAAGCTCGGCTCGGGCGTCGCTGACGTCGTCCGCCTGCGGCAGGCACGCGTGATCGTCGGCATCGGCGCCGATGGCGCGGCCTGCAACAACGAGCTCGATGGGTTCGAGGAAGTTCGCCTCGCCACCCTCCTCGCCCGCACGCTGCGCGGGCAGGGCGCGCTCACCGCCGCCGACGCGCTCGGTATGGCGACGCGCGAGGGAGCGCGGGCGCTGCACCTCGAGGCGGAGACCGGCACGCTGGAGGTCGGCCGGCGCGCCGACATCGTCGTGATCGACAGCGAGCGGCTCGCGGGGCCCGGCGGTGATCCCGTTGCGCGGATCGTGTTCGGCGGCGGTTCGCGCGGAGTACGCGACGTCCTCGTCGACGGCACGCTGCTCGTCCGCGGTGGTGTGCCACTCCTCTTCGATCCGGGTGAGGTCCGCGCGAAGGCCGCCGAGGTCTTGCCCGCCCTGCTCGGGCGCGCGCAGGTCGCCTAGACCGCGGCGACTCCATGCGTGGCGGCGGCGACGCGGTGGAGGAGCTGCGTGAACTCGAACGGCTTCGGGAGCGTCGCGTGCACGCCCGGAAGCTCGGTCCGCCTCGGCGCGACCGCGGACACCACGATCACCGGCGGATGGTCGCCGGGAAGATCGCGGAGCCGCGCGTAGAACTCGTAGCCGTCCATCACTGGCATCATGAGATCCAGCAGGATGACGTCGGGATCCCAGGACAACCAGCGCAGCGCGTCGCTGCCGTCGGTGGCGCAGGCGCACTCGTAGCCTTCTTCACGCAGGAGGATGGCGTAGAAGTCGCGAAGGTCCGCGACATCCTCGACGATCAGCACCCGAACGGGCCCCGCTCGGCTCCGCATCGCCGCATGATGGTCCTTCACGCCGCCAATAGATAGCGACGAGTTAGAGGCGACTCGCGCATGACCGCTGGCTCACTCAACCGTAGGACGGGCAAACGCACGCAGCGCGAGAACGCTGTACGCCACGATCGGCCGCGAATAGCCCTTGAGGACAAGCTCTCCGACACTCTCTGACTCGACGGCACTCTCGATCGCGGCGAAGACGCGCTGGCTCACGAGGATCTGGCCCGGCTTCGCTTCGGCGGAGAGGCGCTGCGCGAGGTTCGTTACATTCCCGACCGCGCCGTAGTCGTAGCGGCCCTCGAAACCGATCCGGCCCAGCGTCGCGTGACCCATCGCGATCCCTGCGCCGAATCCGAGCTGGTGCCCGCGCTTCTGCCACTTCTCCAGCTGCTCGGCCATCCGCTCGCGTACGCCGATCGCCGTGCGCACCGCGCGCACCGCATGGTCGTCCTGCGAGACCGGATCGTTGAACCAGACCATCACGCCGTCACCCGCGAAGTGTTCGAGCGTGCCCTCGTGACGGAACACCGCGGCGCCTACGGCGGCGTGATAATCGCGAAGCACCGCGAGCGATTCCTCCGGCTCCGCCGTCTCCGAGAACGCGGTGAAACCGCGCAGATCGCAGAAGAGCACGCTGATCTCGCGTCGGTGCGGCTGAAGCAGCGACTCCTCCGACAGGACAAGTTCGGCGATCTGCGGCGAGAGGAATCGTCGCAGGCGGTTGACGCGCTCGATCTCCTCGACCTGATCCCGCACGCGACCCTCGAGGGTCTGGTTCCACTCCGCGAGCTCCAGCGATTGCTGCTTGATGGTGTCGTGGTAATCCTTGAGACGCAGCAGCGAGCGCACGCGCGCGAGCAGCTCGAGCTGATTGAACGGTTTGGCGATGAAGTCGTCCGCGCCCGCCTCCAGCGCCTGCACGCGCTCGTGATCACCGCTCGCGGTGATCATCACGATCGGCAGGAAGCGCGTCGCCGGATCGTCGCGGAGACGCCGGCACACGTCATAGCCATTCAGATCGGGCATCACGATGTCGAGCAGCACGAGGTCAGGGTGCTCCCGCTGGACCGCGTCGAGCCCAGCCGTGCCGGACTGGGCGGTGACGAGCTGGTACCCACGGGGGGTCAGGATCGCCTCGAGCAGCCGAAGGTTCTCGGGGGTGTCGTCGACGGCAAGGATCTTCTGAAGTCTCTTCATTTGCGGCCCACTCTGATGTGACCGCGGATCAGCTCCGGAAACGTCTTCACATCGATGGGCTTGGTGATGAAGCCGTCGAACCCCGCCCCCTCGAAGCGCTCGCGGTCCTCTCTCATCACCGACGCCGTCATCGCGACGACCGGTATCGCCGCGGTCACCGGGTCGGCGCGCAGCCGCCGTAGCGCGCTGACGCCGTCCATCCCGGGCAGCTGGATGTCCATCAGGATCAGGTGCGGCTGGTGCGCGATCGCCAGCGGTATCCCGTCCTCGGCGCTCGTCGCCTCGATGGTGTCGAAGCCGTGATAACGGAGGAGGTCTCGGGCGAGCTTCAGGTTCTTGTCGTTGTCCTCGACGATGAGCACCAGGTCTTTCATGCGTGCACCGCGGCCGCGCGCCGGACGGGCAGGGTGAATCCAAAGGTGCTGCCTCCGCCTGGGGTGCTCTGGAGCCAGATGCGGCCGCCGTGAAGCTCGACGAAGCGCTTCGTCAGTGTCAACCCGAGGCCGGTGCCCTCGCGGGATCGCTCGCGCCCGACCTGGCGGAACTCTTCGAAGATGCGCTCCTGGTCCTCGCCGGCGATGCCGATGCCGGTATCGCTCACCTCGACGCGAACGTCGCCGTTTTCGGTGCGCACGCTAACGCCGACGCGACCGCCGTCCGGCGTGAACTTCACCGCGTTGCTCAGCAGGTTGTAGAGGATCTGCTTCACCTTGCGCTCATCCGCCTCGATCGTGCCGACGTCGGACGCCACGGTCGTGCTGAGCTGGATCCCGTGCCGGGCCGCCCGGTCCCGGACGATCGTGAGCCCGCTCTCGAGCGCGTCGCGAAGCGCGAACGTCGAGACCTCGAGGTCCATGCGCCCGGCCTCGATCTTCGAGAGGTCGAGGATGTCATTGATCAGAGACAACAGGTGCTGGCCCGAGCCGAGGACGTCGGCGAGGTACTCGCGCTGCTTCTCGTTGACCTCGCCGAAGATGCCCTGCAGCAGCACCTCGGAGAAGCCGATGATCGCATTCAGCGGCGTCCGCAGCTCGTGCGACATGTTGGCGAGGAACTCGCTCTTGTGGCGGTTCGCCACCTCGAGCTGCCGGCTCTTGTCTTGGATCTCGTTGAACAGCCGGACGTTCTGGATCGCGATCGCGGCCTGGTCGGCGAACGTCTCCACGACTTTCACCTCGCGGTCCGAGAAGCGGCGAACGGTGCGGCGCGCGACGAGGATCACGCCGATCGCCTCGCCCTCCACGAGCAGCGGCACAGCCAGCACGGTTCGTGACCCGGTGGCCTTCGGTACCCGCGACTCCTCGAACAGCTCTTTGTCGAGCGTGATGTCCTCGAGGTGGATCGTGCGGCGATCGGCGTACGCGCGTCCAGCGATGCTCGTGCCCATGACCGTGAACCGGTCGACACTACGGATCCCAGCGAGGCTCGCGAACACGCTCCGATCGCCGTCGCTCGCGTAACGGGCTCCACCCACGATCTGGTCGCCGTCGCGCCTGATCATCCAGGCCAGGTCCGCGTCGGCCAGCCGCGCGGCGTTTTCGACCACCGTATCGAGGATCGGGTCCAGCTCGAATGCGGAGCGGCTGATCGTCTTGAGCACCTCGCCGACCGCGGTCTGCTGCCCTAAGGCCTCCTTCGTCTCGTTGAACAGGCGCACGTTCTCGATCGCGATCGCGGCCTGGTCGGCGAAGGTTTGGATCAGCTCGATCTCGCGGTCGCTGTAAGGTCGGACCGCGTAGCGGGCGAGGACCATGCCGCCAATGCTGTGACCTTCGCGAAGCATCGGAACTCCGACGACCGTCCGCGACTGGGTGAGCCGAGCCACGAGCGATCCCTTGAGCCGCGGGTCCTCCTTCACGTCCGGGACGTGCATGGTCCGGCCCTCGCCGAGCGTGACGCCCATCACGCCGCCGCCGATCCCTACCGGGACCCACCCACCACCCAGATGACCCCCGCGTCTCTGCTTGGCGAGCTCCTCGCGAACGTGCTGAGGGAATGCCGTGCTGTACGCGACCGTCATGAACTGGTCGCCCTCGGCGCGCGACAACCAGCCGATGTCCGCGCCAACGAGTCGCACGGCGTTGTTGAGCACGATGTCGAGGACCGGTTGGAGGTCGAACACCGAGCGGCTGATCGTCTTCAGCACTTCGGCCACCGCGGTCTGCCGCTCGAGCGCTTCCCTCGTCTCATTGAAGAGACGCACGTTCTCGATCGCGATGGCGGCCTGATCCGCGAACGTGCGCAGGAGCTCTATCTGCCCGTCGGTGAACGGCTTCACCGTCGTGCGCCGGAGTGCGATCGCTCCGAGCGCGACGCCTTCTCGGAACATCGGTGCCGCCAGGACCGTCCGCTGTCCCACCTCACGCGCGCGACGAACCCCGGTCGGGTACTCCTCTTCGGTCTCGGCCAGCATGTCCTCGACATGCACCATGCGGCGCTCGACGATCGCTCGCCCGCGTACGGAACCTCGATCCACCGGCCAGGGCGACAATGCGCCGCTCATCGGTCCGTAGTGGGCGACCTGCTCGAGGAGGCCATCCGCGCGCACCAACGCGACGCCGCAGTCCTCAGCGGCGCAGAAGCGCGCCGCGTTCCGAGCGATCGCGTCGAGCACTGGCTGACGATCGGCCGGGGAGCTTGCCATCGTGCGCAGCACGTCACCGAGCGCGGTCTGCCTCTCGAGCGCCTCCTTCGTCTCGTTGAATAGCCTGGTGTTGTCGATCGCGATGACCGCCTGATCGGCGAAGGTGCTCATGAGGTCGATCTGCTTCTTTGTGAACGCGATGGGTGCGCTCCGCCACAGGCCGATCAGCCCGATCAGCTCGCCCTTGCTGAACATCGGAACGTTCAGCATCGCGCGGTATCCGACCAGCCGCTGCCCCGCGCTATAGGTGTACTCGTGGTCCGCGAGCACGTCGGGGATCTGGACCGCGCGACGCTCGGCGACGACCCGACCACTGAGCGAGCCGCGGTGAGGCGCCACCGGGACCGGGTCGGAATTCGTGTACTCCACGAACGCCGCGGGGACTTTGTATCCCGCCCGGAGCTTGAAGAAACCCCCCTCGACGACATAGATGAACGCCATGTCCGCCTCACAGAGCCGCGCACCACTCTCCACGATGGCGTCCAAAGTCGGCTGCTGGTCCGCGGGGGAGCGGCTGATCACGTTCAAGATGGCACTCGTTGCGGTCTGTCGCTCCAGCGCCTCCTTGGTCTCGTTGAAGAGGCGCACGTTCTCCATCGCGATCGCGGCTTGGTCGGCAAACGTCTCGATCATCTGGAGCTCGCGTTCGTTGAATGGCTGCGGCAGGTTGTGCATCACGCCGAGGACACCGATCGCCTTGCCGTCACGCATGAGAGGCGTCGCCAGACGCGTGCGTGGGCCATCCTGCGGGAGGTCGGGATGGTCTCGAGCATCAGCGATGTACTGCCGCTTTCCGGTCAACAGCGCGCGACCGATGACCGTCTCGTCCGTTACCGGGATCCGGGTGCCTCGCACCATAGAAGCCGGGAGCACGGGCCCGAACTGGGCCAGCACGACGGCCTCATCGCCTTCACGCACGGAAATCGACGCTGAATCAGCACCGCCGAGCGCGGCGGCGCGCTCGACGATGGTCTGAAGGACGGCGTCCAGGTCGAAGGCGGAGCGGCTGATGGTCCGGAGCACGTCGCTGAGAGCGGTCTGCTGGTCGAGCGATTCTTTCGTCTCGTTGAAGAGGCGGGCATTCTCCATCGCGATCGTCGCCTGGTCCGCGAACGTCTGGACCAGCCGGATGTCCGCGTCCGAGAAGGGCCGTCGCTCATTTCGCGCAACGCCGATCGCTCCGATCACCTCGTCGTCGCGAACGATCGGTACCCCGAGCACGGTGTGGACCCCGTGCTCGCGGTTCGATGGCCAGTCGTAGTTCGGATCCTCGAACAGATCGGGGATATGCACCACGCTCCGGCGCAGCGCGACCCGGCCGATCAAGGTGCGGTCCGTGATCGTCGTGGGGTGGGAGCGCTCGTACTCGGTCAGCGCCGGGGTGCCGCCGTGCGAGGCGATCAGCTGGAACACGTCGCCCTCGCGTCGGAACAGATAGCCCCAGTCGCCGCGACAGAGCTTTGTCGCGTTCTCGACGACGACGTCGAAGACCGCCTGAAGATCGAACGCGGATCGACTGATCGTCTTCAGGACGTCGGCGGTCGCGGTCTGCTGCTCGAGAGCTTCTTTCGTCTCGTTGAAGAGGCGCACGTTCTCGATCGCGATGGCGGCCTGGCGCGAGAACGTCTCGAGGATCTCGATCTCACGCGCGCTGAACAGCGCGACGTTGAACCGGCGCACGATGATGATCCCTTCGACCTCCGCGTCGCGCATGATCGGGACGCCGAGGAGGGTCTGCGGGACGTTCGTGGGCGCGCTGGCGGGGTCGTAGTCCGGATCGGCGCTCACGTCTTCGATCTGGACCGTCTTGCGCGAAAGCAGCACGCGACCGAAGAGGCTCCCCTTGCCGGGCTGGAAGGTGCGGCCGGCGTAATAACGCTCGTAGTCGTCGAGACCGATCTCGAACCGACCGGCGCTCCCCAAGATCTCGTAACCGGTGGCCGCATCGCGGCGTATCACGGACGCGTTGTCGGCCCGGCAGAGCCGCACCGCGTTCTCCGCGATCGTGCCGAGCACCTTTCGCAGATCGAAGCCGGAGGCGCTCATCGCCTCGAGCACCTCGCGGGTCGCGACCTGCTGCTCGCGCGCGCTCGCCAGCGCCGCCGCGGTGTCGGTGTCGTTCGCGCCGCGTGCCTTGGCCGCCTTCAAGCCTTCCTCCCCACGAGCACGGTCATGCTAGGCGTCCGGGTGCAAGGCCGAAAGCCATAATCCGCGCGTGAGCGTCCATGTCGCGCGAGATCTCGACGACGTACTCGATCACCTTTCCAGCGCCACCGAGGTGACACTTCTCGCCGGCGGGACCGACCTCATGGTCGACCTCAACTTCGGCCGCAAGCGCCCCGAGCGCGTTGTCGCGATCGATCGCGTGCCCGAGCTCTCTCACCTCGAAGGTAACGGCCACGTCCGGATGGGCGCCGGCGTCACGTATACGCGGATGCTGGCCGAGGATGTGGGCTCGGCCGCGCTCCGCGAGGCAGCGAGGACCGTCGGGTCGCCGCAGATCCGCAACGCCGGGACGCTCGGCGGGAACATCGCGACGTCCTCGCCCGCGGGCGACACGCTGCCGGTGCTCGCGGCGCTCGACGCGGTGGTCGTCCTCCGCTCGAAGCAGGGCGAGCGGCGCGTCCCCTTCGCCCAGTTCATGACCGGCCCGAAGAAGAACGTCCGCCGCGCGGACGAGCTCGTCGTTGGCGCCGAATGGGACGACGCTGGTCCGGCGCAGACGTTCATGAAGGTGGGCACCCGCAATGCGATGGTCATCGCCATCGCGGGCCTCGCGCTCGTCGTCGACCGTCCCCGTCGGCGCGTCGGCGTCGGCCTCGGCTCGTGCGGTCCGACGATCCTTCGCGCGCCGCAGGCCGAGGCGTTCGCCGCGGCGATCTTCGAGGCGCACGGCTGGGACCGCCACCTCACACCGAGCGACGCGGAGCTGAAGGAGTTCGGCCGCCTCGTGGCCACGGCAGCGCGCCCGATCGACGACGTGCGCGGCACGGCCGCGTACCGGCGACACGTGCTTGCCGTCATGGGCGAGCGCGCACTCGCCCGCGTTTGGTCGATCACGTGAGACTGCGGCTGCAGGTCAACGGCACCGAGCGCGAGGCCGAAGCGCGCGAGCACGAGAGCCTCCTCACCGTGCTCCGCGAGCGCCTCGGACTTTGGGGGAGCAAGAACGCGTGCGAGCAGGGTGAGTGCGGATCGTGCTCGGTGTTGATGGACGGCGACCTGGTCTGCGCGTGTCTGGTGCTCGCCGGAGCTGCCGAGGGTCGCGATGTCCGCACCGTCGAGGATCTCGCGGCCGGCGAGCACCTGCATCCGGTGCAGCGCGCGTTCGTCGATGCCGGTGCCGTGCAGTGCGGCTTCTGCACGCCGGGCTTCATCGTGGCGACCGCGGCGCTGCTGCGCGACAACCCCGAGCCGTCCGACGCGGAGATCCGCGAGGCGCTGTCGGGCAACATCTGCCGCTGCACCGGGTACGGAAAGATCCTCGAGGCGGTGCACCGCTCCGCGGCGCAGGGCTACACGTCGTGACGATCGCCCCGCCGAAGACACGCCTGCGCGGTGTCGTCGGTGAATCGGCGCCGCGCGCGGACGCGCCGCCGAAGGTGAAGGGCGAGTTCCTCTACGGGAGCGATCTGTCGCGCGAGGGCATGCTCCATGGAGCGACGCTGCGCAGCCCGCACGCGCACGCGCGGATCGCGCGTATCGATGTCGCGGCGGCGCGCGCGATGCCGGGCGTGCGCGCGGTGCTCACGTCGGACGACCTGCCCACCCGCGAGAAGTTCGGCCTGATGCGCGCCGACCAACCGGTGCTCGCGACGCGCGTCGTGCGCTACGTCGGCGAACCGGTCGCGATCGTCGCGGCGGACGATCCGGAGCAGGCGCGTCTCGCCGCGCGGGCGATCAAGGTCGAGTACGAGGCGCTTTCCGCCGTCACCGACGCGGTCGCCGCGCTCCAGGCCGATGCTCCGAAGCTCCACGATCCGAAGGACGGCAACGTCATCGAGGACGTGCGCGTCGTGCACGGCGACCCCGACGCGCGGGCGGACGTCGTCGTCGAGGGCGAGTACGAGGTCGCGATGCAGGACCAGGCCGCGCTCGGGCCCGAGGCCGGACTCGCGATACCCGGGCAGGACGGCGGCGTGACGCTCCACATCGCGACGCAGTGGCTCCACGAGGATCTGCGTCAGATCGCGCCCTGCCTCGGACTCCCCGAGGAGAAGGTGCGGCTCGTGCTCGCCGGCGTCGGCGGCGCCTTCGGCGCGCGGGAGGACGTCACGCTGCAGATCCACGTCTGCCTCCTCGCGCTAGCGACGAAGCGCGCGGTGCGAATGACGTACGGCCGCGAGGAGTCCTTCTACGGACATGTCCATCGACATCCCGCGCGCATGTGGTACCGGCACGGCGCGACGCGTGACGGCAGGCTCGTCTTCGTGCGCGCGACGATCGTGCTGGACGGGGGCGCGTACGCCTCGTCGACGTTCGCCGTCGTAGCGAACGCCGCGTGCTTCGGCGCCGGGCCGTACCGCGTTCCGAACGCGCTCATCCACGCCGTCGGCGCGTACACCAACAACCCGCCCACCGGCGCGATGCGCGGGTTCGGCGCGGTGCAGTCGTGCTTCGGCTACGAGGCGCAGATGGACAAGCTCGCCGCCGCGCTGGGCATCGATCCGGTCGAGCTGCGCGCGCGGAACGCGCTCGAGAACGGCGACCGCATCATCACCGATCAGCCCATCGAGGGATCCGCGCCCGTCGCCGAGGTGATACGGCGCTGCGCGGCGCTGCCGCTCCCGCCGCGGCGTTCGTCGAACGATCCGCTCGAGCTTCCCGGCGGCGCGGGCAACCTCACGCACGGCGAGGGAGTGAAGCGCGGCGTCGGATTCGCCGTCGGGCTGAAGAACGTCTGCTACTCGCACGCCTTCGACGACTTCTCGACCGCACGCGTTCGTGTCGAGCGCGACCAGGGCGGCGTCGTCGCGCGCGTGCACACCGCGGCCTCCGAGGTGGGGCAGGGGATCGTCCTGGTCTGCGAGCAGATCGCTCGCACCGAGCTCGGTGTGCAGCGCGTCATCGTCGAGACCCCGGATACGACCATCGGCTCCGCCGGCTCGTCGTCCGCGTCGAGGCAGACCTGGATGACCGGCGGCGCCGTGCTCGCAGCGTGTCGCGAGGTGAAGGCCGAGCTCGCGAAGCGCGCCCGCGGACGGCGCCTCGAAGACGTCGACGTCGCGGAGCTCCTCGGCACGCCGGTCGAGCGCGTCGTCACGCACCGCCATCGGCCCACGGAGAAGCGCAACGACACGACGCAGAACGACGGTCACGTCGCGTTCCTGTTCGCCGCGCATCGGGCCGTCGTGGACGTCGACGTGGACACCGGGCTCGTGAAGGTGGTCCAGATCGCGACGGCGCAGGACGTTGGCAAGGCGATCAATCCACTCGCGGTGATCGGCCAGCTCGAGGGCGGAATCGCGCAGGGCTTGGGCCTCGCGGTGATGGAGGAGGTCCAGCTGAAGGACGGCGCGGTGCGCAACGCATCGTTCACCGACTACCTGCTTCCGACGATGCTCGACATGCCGCCGGTCGTGTGCGATCTCATCGAATTCCCGCACCCCGACGCGCCGTACGGCGCGAAAGGCGTGGGCGAGCCGCCGACGATCTCGAGCACGCCCGCGATCGTCGCCGCGATCCGCGCCGCGACCGGGCGCGCGCTCGAGCGCGTGCCGGTGCGGCCGGACGACATCGTCTTCGGGACGTCGTCGCGCTCCGGGTGGCGCGTCGTCGCCGGCGACGATCCGCGCGGCGCTGAGCGCGTTCGATAGGACCGAGCCCGCGGGCAAACCTCTCTTCGCGCGCGAGCTCGACGTCGCCCCACACCTCTCGCTCGCTGCTGGCTACGCCGGCCCGCCGTTCAGCCGGCGCGCGGCGCTCGGGCCGGCTGGGCGCAGACGCTCGCTCGAGGTGTGCCGCGCCGTTCTCGCTCGCGCGCGACGCGCGACGCGCCCGCTGGCTCACAGATGCACTCGCGCGCATCATTCACGGCGATGCTCTCGCTCGAGACGCTCCGCGCCGTTCCGAAGGTGTTGCTACACGATCATCTCGATGGCGGCCTGCGGCCGAGCACGATCGTCGAGCTCGCGCGCGACCAGAAGTACACGGGTCTTCCGACCATCGATCCGCGTGAGCTCGCGCGGTGGTTCCACGCGAGTGCCGCGAGCGGATCGCTCTCGCTCTATCTCCGCGGCTTCACGCACACCATCGCGGTCATGCAGACTCCCGACGCGGTCGAGCGCGTCGCGTACGAGTGCGGCGAGGACCTGGCGCGCGACGGGGTCGTCTACGCGGAGGTCCGCTACGCGCCGGTCTTCAGCACCCAGGGCGGCATGAATCTCGAGCAGGTCCTCACGGCGGTCGTTCGCGGCTTCGAGCGGGCCGAATCCCACTATCCCATCACGCTCCGCCAGGTCATCTGCGCGATGCGCGACCGCACCGACTCGCTCGAGATGGCCGAGCTCGCGGTCGCTCACCGCGAGCAGGGCGTCGTCGGCTTCGACATCGCCGGTGAAGAAGCCGGCCATCCGCCGAAAGCCCACCTCGAGGCGTTCCAGCTCTGCCGGCGCGAGAACTTCTCGATCACGATCCACGCCGGCGAGGCGTTCGGTCCGCCCTCGATCTGGCAGGCGCTCCAGTACTGCGGCGCGCACCGCATCGGGCACGGGGTCCGCCTCATCGAGGACATGGCGATCGTCGATGAGACCGTCGTGAAGCTGGGACCGCTCGCCGCGTATGTCCGCGACAAGCGCATCCCGCTCGAGCTCTGCCCTTCGAGCAACGTCGACACCGGCGCGGTCCCGTCGCTCGACGAGCATCCGATCCGCCAGTTCATGGAGCAGCGGTTCCGTGTGACCGTGAACACCGACAACCGGCTCATGTCGGACGTGACGTTGTCGGAGGAGTTCCGGCGTCTCTCTCGCGTCTTCAGCCTCACGCTCGACGACGTCGAGAAGCTCACGCTGAACGCGATGAAGAGCGCGTTCATCGGCTACGACGAGCGCCTCGCGCACATCTACGGGAAGATCAAGCCGGGCTTCGCGAAGCTGCGCGGCGAGCCCGCGCTCGCGGGATATCGCTTGCCGCCCAGCGCCTAGCGAATCGTCGTCATTCCCAACAGGTATTGGACGAGCACCCATAAGAGCCGATTAGCATCGTCGCGTGATACGCATTTCCGCGGTCGGGCATGGGCGCGTTCGCCGACGGCAGCTGCTCCGCATCGCCTTCGCGAGCGCCGTCGCTCTCAGCGTGACCGAGCTTGCGGCGGCGGTCGCGCCGTACCTGCGCGTGACGCGCATCGTTGGTCTCGGCGCGCCGGTCGCGGTCGGCACGGCGAGCGAGATCCTGAAGGAGTTCGCGGCGACGAACGATCGTCCGATCCTCTTTCGTGAGGGCCGCTTCTTCCTGTTGCACGCGCCGGGTGGCATCATCGCCGCGTACCGCAAGTGCACTCATCTCGGGTGCACGGTCCCGTTCGACACGACGAAAGACCTGTTCGAATGTCCGTGCCACGGCTCGCGCTACGACAAGCGCACCGCCGTAGTCCTGAGGTCGCCCGCTCCGAAGCCACTGCAGCTGTTCCACATCACGCAGTCGCCGAAGGGCGCGCTGGTCGTCGACACCAACCCGCTGAACGTCATCGACCGGGGGCAGGAATGGGACGACCGGTATCTGGAGATCCGCGAGAGCTAGCGCCACTGAGCGCTCCGACGTAGACGCCCGCACCCACCAGAACGCCGCCAACGAGGAAGATCGGCGTGATCGTTTCGCCGCGAAGCGCGGCGCCGAGCGCGACGGCAACGAGCGGCATGACGACGAGGGCATAGGACGATGCGGAGGCGGTCCAGCGACGCAGCATCACGAGGAAAAGCCCGAACAGCCCGATCGAGCCGACGACGCACAGGTAGGCCACGACGATCCACGCCGTGCTCGTGTGCGGTAGCTCGTGGCTCTCACCGACGGCGAACGACAGCGCGAGCACGATCAGCGCGCCGACGAACATGCCGACCGCGTTCGTCGCGACGGGGTGCATCCGCGGCAGCCCCTTCGCGATGACCGCTGATTCGGCGGCCACCAGAGCGTTCGCGAGGATCGCCACCAGCGACAGGAGGGGAACGCTCGCGGAGAGCTGCTCGCGGAACACGAGCGCGATGCCGGCCAGCGCGACGAGGCCCCCCACGAGCCCGCGCGCGCGGAACGGCTCGAGACCGTGAAGCGCGACGAGGACAAGCGTGAAGAGCGGCACGGTGGCGAGGACGACCGCGCCGGTCCCGGCCGGAGCGTCCTGAAGTCCGTAGTACGTGAGGGCGTATCCGAGTCCGAAGTTGAGCGCGCCGTAGATCGCCGCACCCCGTAGGGAGGCGCCGCGCGGGAACGGGATGCGCCAGATCGCCATCGCCGCGAGCAGCAGCATGCTGGCGGGGAGAAATCTCAGGGCCGCCCCCCAATAGGGCGGTAGCTCGGCGTTGCTGAATCGGACCGCGACGAAGTTGCTGCCGCCGATGAGCACGACACCGACGAACAGCGCGAGGGTGAGCCGGTCCGGCCTCGCTATTTGAGCCAGAGCAGGTCGCCGAAGAAGAAATCCTGTCCCTGCGCGACAGTACGGGCGACACCGGTCTTCATGTCGAGCACGAAGAATCCGCCCTGGCCGACGTACGCGATCTTCGTCCCGTCCGGCGACCAGGCGGGCACGACGTCGTCGCCGGTCTGCCCGACGGACTTGAGACCGGTGCCGGTGCACGGGACGACGAAGAGATCGGACGGAATGCTGAGGTGCGCGAGCTGGCCCCCGGTGCTCGCTCGCACGATCGTGTGCCCCGCGGCTGAGAACACGACGACGCAGTCGGTCGGCGAGAATCTCGGAGCCTGCAGGTACCAGAAGCTGTCCTTGGTCTGCAGGAGTGGCCGCGCGTTCGCTCCATCGATGTCCGCGCGCCACAGCGCATCGACCTGCCCGTCCTTGAGATGGACGTACACCAGGGTCTTCCCATCGGGACTGATCGTCGGATCGGCGCCGTCCTTGACGATGCGCTTGCGCTCGCCGGTGCGGAGGTCGAGCCGCTCGATCGCGTCATCGTTGCCCGTGAACGATCCACTCTGGATGATCGCGGCGCGCCGGTGGAAATAGAGCACGTTGCCCGACGCGTCGAAGCGCGGGCTCGCGTAGAAGACGTTGTCGGATTCGTGCTGCACCACGGCTCGCAGGCCGGTGCCGTCGATGTTCACCACGTACAGGTCGGAGCCGAATCCGCGTTTGGGATCGGACTGCGGCGTGAGCGCGAACACGATCGACTTTCCGCTCGGATGGATCGACGGCGTGGACGGCGCACTCTGTGGCGGCAGGTCGACGATGCGCCCCAACGTACGAGCCGTGTTGTCCAGGGCGAGAAGGCCACCTGGATTGGCGAGGATGAACGACGCTTGCGTGCCGACGCCAGGAGCAACGGGAGCGCTCGAAGCTGGCGGATTCGGATTCGGCTGACATGAAACGAAAAGCAGAGACACGAGCGTGACGAGCGCGACGAGGCGACCGGTCGCCACCGAGGGCCCCCGCGCGCGAGGGGTCCCCGTCCCGAAGGGACGGGGTTTCGCGCGTTGAGAGGGTTTCGGTGGCGACTGGTCGCCGATGCCGACGCGTACGCGCACAGGCGTGCTCATGCGATCACTTCTCCGGAGCGGACGACTCGCTCGCGGATGCGGCCCTGGATCCGAGCGGACACGCGTGCGTAGTGCTGCACCGCGCTCACGAAGGCGGCGTGCGACCAGGTCAGCGGCGAGACCGATAGTGGCTCACCGCTGTACGGATGGACCTGCTCCGCGAGGACGCCCGACGGCAACGCCTTGCTCGCGCACCATCGCAGCAGCGCGAGCGGACGCTCGACGATGCCGCCGACGGGCGTGCGCACGGTGAGCCGCTGCTCGATCGCTTTCATCGTCGCGACCACGCGTGGATCCGCCGCGGGAAGCATGCCGAAGAGGAAGATTCCGGCGAGGGAGATGTCGATCGTCGCATCTTTGACGATCATGCCGTCAGGCAGGACCGCGACGGTCCGCACGAACCGGCCGCGATCCTCGTCCCAGAGATGCGTGAGCGCGGCCTCGCGGATCTCCTGGGCAGCGACCGCGTATCGCTTCGCGAGCTCGTGCTGTCCGAAGGCCACCGCGAAGTTGCGCCCGGCGGTGAGGCCGGCCCACACCGCCGCCGTGGTGAAGGCGTGGATGCCCCGACGTTCCTCCCACAGATCGAAGGAGGGCGCGGGGAGCTTCGTGTGTGTCTCGCGGAACGTCGCCATGAAGTCGGCGCCGGTGCGCACCAGCTTGCGATAGAGCGGCCGGATGAATTCGATGTCCCGGTCGCGCTCGTAGTGCTGCCACAGGGCCCAGATCGGCAGACCCGTCTCGTCCTCCTGGATCGGGAGCTCGAGGCGCCCTTCCGGCGTGGACCACGCGTGCCACGACGAGCCGAGCGAGCCGTCGGGGTTGTACTTGTGGAGCAGGTAGCCCTCGCGCGTCATGAGGTCGCCACAGAGGAAGAAGAAACGGCGCGTCACCTCGCCGTAGCCGGCAAGGTCGAGCGCATCGGCAACGAGCGCGCCATCGCGCGGCCAGAGGTACGAATACGTGTCGCGGTTGAAGCGCAGGACGTCCGAGTCGTTGCCGGCGATGATCGCGCCGCGGTTGTCGACCTGCGTGCGGATGATGAGCGTCGATCGCTTGTAGAGGCGGGCGATCTCCACGGGCAGGTGATCCGCGATCGACTCATCCTTGTTGGCCCACAGGCGCCAGTAATCCTTGGTGCGCGCGAGGAACGACGCCGGCGTCCGCTCCCGCACGAGCTTGTCGAGCTCGCGCACCTCCTCGTACGATTCGCCAGCCGCGATCCAGAACACGACCGTCGAGCTGCCGCTCGCGGGGACGCGGAAAGTGAGCATTCCGACGCTGTCGATCGAGCCCTGCGCGACCGGATTGCGTGACAGCACGCCGTCCTCGGCGTCGCGCCAGGTGCCCTCCTTGCCTGGCGAATCCTTCTGACCGATGGCGAACGACGTCAGTCCGAAGGAGTGTCCGCCCGCGGTGCCCGAGATGAGAAAGGCCCGCCTGCCCTTGTAGTGCACGATCGCCTGCGATCGGGGGTCGTAGAAGGCCGAGTCGCCGACCTCGTTGCCGAACAGGTGCGCGTCGAAGTGCTGGAACGCGCGGATCTCGCGTTCGCGTCCGACTTCGTCCTCGACCGTGACCTCTTTGAAGTAGATGTTGCGGTCGAAGTCCACCGCATCGCGGCAACGAAGGCGCAGCCCGAGCGTCTCGTTGTGCGCCGTCGTATCGCCGACGAGTGTCTCGTGCTCGTACTCGATGTGGCATTCCCAGTCGTCGCCGCCGATCCAGCTGAATTTGCCGTCGACCCAGACGCCGAACCGGCACGGCGCGCCGACGGTGTGGTTCTCCTGTCCGACGTGCGGGTAATAGATGTCGCGGAGCTGGTAGCGCGCGTCGAACGTGACGAGGAAATCGCCGTTGCCGAGCGGGAGGTCGCGGGGCAAATCAGGCCCTGCGGGTCGCCGCGAGGAAACGCTTGGCGTTCGCCACGAGGCCGGCGTGGTCGCCGCGTTCGAGGAGCTCGCCGCGGATGAGCGGGCCGCCGATGCCGAAGCCGACGACGCCGGCCCTCAGGTACGCGGGGATCTCGTCGTATTCGATGTTCCCCGTCGCGACGAGCGGGAGGTGCGTGAGCGCGCGGCGGACGTTCGTCACGAAGTCCGGTCCGCCGATCGTCGCGATGGGAAAGATCTTGATGAAGTCGGCGCCGAGCTCCGCGGCCCTCACCATCTCACTCGGGGTCATCGTTCCGGGCATGGTCATGACGTCGCGCGCGCGACCGACCTCCAGCATCTCGGGCACGAGCGCCGGGCTGACGAGGAAACGAGCGCCGGCGAGCACGGCGTCCTCGGCCTGCGCGCCGGAGAGCACGGTGCCCGCGCCGACGATCGCGCCGCGCTTCGCAAAGGCGTCGTCCGTCGCGAGCTTCGCGATGAGCTCGTACGCGTCGGGTACGGTGAGCGTGATCTCCACCAGACGCACACCGGCCTCCGCCACAGCGCGCGCGGCGCGCTCGGCGATCTCGGGCGTGGCGGTGCGGATGACCGCGACCAGCCGGTCTTCTCCGAAGATCCTGACCAGGTCGCGGCGCAGCGCGAGCGGCTGCTGCAGGGTCGCCATCTCAGCCAATCGTATCGCTCGGCGAGCGCGCGATGGCCGCCGCGACCCGGCCGGCGAGCTCTTCGGCCGTGGCAACGTCCTCGGGGGCGAAGCGCCGCTGAGACTCCGCGTTGGTGAAAGACATCGAGCCCTTGACCTGACCCTGCACCAGGAGCGGAACCCCCATCCACGCGCAGATGCCACGCTCGAGCAATTGGCGCAGATGCTCGTTGTTCCGCGCGAGGCGCTGCAGCCGATCGGGATCGACCTCTGCCCAGATGACCGGCCGCGCATCGCGCAATACGTCCCACACCGGGTGCGTGCCGAGGGGATCGCGCCGATAGCGGCTCGCGACCGCCCAATTCGCGCGCTCGATATCGACATCGAGCGCCGCGAGCGCGACGCGCCGCAGCGATCCGTCCGCTTCGAGCAGGTCGATCGCACAGAAATCAGCGAGCTTCGGGACCGCGAGCCGCACGATCTGCTCGAGCCGACCTTCGACGGCACTCTCCTCGCCCAGCGTTTCGCCTGCCTGGAGCAGCAGTCGCATCCGGCCCTCCGCGGCTTCCGCCGCGGCCCGCGCGCGGCGCTCCGAGTCGAGCAGCGCCGCCCGGTCGATCGCGCTCGCCACGCGCTCGGCGATCAGACGCAGGAGGCCGACCTCGTCTGGCGTGAACGTGTGCCCACGCTCGCACGCGAGGTAGAGGAGACCGACGAGCTCGCCTTCGGCGTGAAGCGGCGCGACCACCGACGCCTGGACCGGTCCGCCGACGAGCGCGTCGAGCTCGGCGGCCGAAAGGTCCAGGATCGCCATCGGGCGGCGCGCCTGGATCGCGCGCTCGGCGTCACCACCGCGGACACGCACCGAAGCGCGCGGCAGCTGATCGAGCCCGACCGCGGCGCGCACGGCGAAGCTGCCAGCGGGGTGAGCCGGAACGAGCGCGAGCGCCGCGCGCGCCTCGAACACGGGCATGATCCGCCGCAGCATCTCCGGCAGCTGATCGTCGAGGGCGCTGCGCGCGAGCGCGGCGTCGGTGATGCGTTGCAGTGCCTCGAGCCGCGCCGTCGCGACCTCCGCGTCTGCTCGCGCGGCGCGCTCGCGATCGAGCAGCTGGCGACGTTCGCGGTCGGCGCGCCGCAGGTCACCGGCGTCGCTCGCATCGCGGATGAGGGCGGTGCGCTCGCGGCGCATCACACCGACCTCGCGGAGCATCGCCGACACGATGAGTGCGGTGAGGCAATAGAGCACGAGGATGAACGCGAGGTAGGGGATCTGGATCGGAAGGTCGAGCGCTCGCTCGCGCCAGAGCGCGAGGCCGACGAACTCGAGCGACACGACGAGCGTCGCGGCGCCCGCGCCGACGTCACCGAGCCGGAATGCGGCGGTGATGATGAAGAGCACCGCGAAGAGCGGGAAGAGCATCCAGTTCGGCTCGGGCGTGATCGTGAGCATCCCGAGGAAGATGACCACGCAGTCGCCGACGAAGGCCACGAGGGAGATCCGCTCCTGATCGTCGGCGGTGGTCGCGCGCCCGGACAGGACGTGCAGCACCGCCGCCCACGCGAGGAGGAAGCCGGAAAGCGCGAGAACGTAGCCGAATCCCAGATTCGGCAGGAGGGGCGCGATGAGCAGCGCGGCGATCGCGCCCGCGACGCGCGCGCTGGTGATCGCGCGCTCGAAGCGTCGCGGCGCCTGGGCGATGTCGCTGATGTCCGCGCCGCGGACGTCAGCGCTCGATGAGGAAGACTCGCGCGGGAGCACCGTCACCGCCTTCGAACTTGATCGCACCGCACGCGAGCTCGTAGTCTCCGGCCCGCACCTCGCTCAGGTCGAGACCCTCGATGATCACGATCTTCGCGCCGAGGAGCGTCTTGTGCGTGGGATAACCTTCCTTCTCCGGTCCCTGCGGCTCGATCGAGAGGTAGTCGATACCGACGAGCTTCAGGCCCCGGTCGACGCACCAGCGCGCCGCGGTGCGGTCGAGCGCGACGAAATCCCGATCGAACGGCTTGACCGGCTCGCGCCAGCGCTCGCTGTTGCGCGTCTTGAACAGGATCCGCTGGACGCTCGGGGACACGCCGGCGCGCTCGAGCCAGGCGGCGCTGATATGGCCCGGGCCGTCGAAGGCGACGACGCGACAGGGTCCCACGAGCGCGTCGACCGGAAGGTGATCGACCGTGCCCGCGCCCTCGATGAAATGCACCGGCGGATCGACGTGCGTCCCGGTGTGGTCGCTGAAGGTCACCACGGACACGTTCGCGGCATCGCCCTTCGCGATGCGCCGCAGCGGCGTGATCTTCGGGCCGTCCTCGCCCGGCCAGGTCGGCATGCCCGGCCGCATCACGAGCGAAACGTCGTGCACTTTCATGTCATCTCCACTACCGTCTTGATCTGCGAGGGATCGTGCGACAGCGCGCGCGCCGCGTCGGCAAGCGAGACGCGACGCGTGATGAGGGCGCCGAGGAAGCCCGGCCAGCGGCCCTCCGCCTCGGCGAGATCGGCGATGCCCTGCCGGAAGTCGTCTGACTTCGCGTTCACCGTGCCCAGCACGAGCACGTTGTCCAGCACGAGGTTCTGATTGATGAGGTCCGCGGGCAGTAGTGTCGAGCGTTTCGCGCCGGTGACACTCGTGAGGATCACCGCGCCGTTGGCACCGACGAGCCGCAGACACTCGAACGCGACGGCAGAGGTGCCGGTCGCCTCGATCACGACGTCGATCCGCTCGGAGCGCGCGGCGACCGCCTCGAGCGGCGTGACGCTCGTCGCGGCGTAGCCGGCGCCGATGCGCGCGAGCAGCGCTTCCTTTACCGGTTTGTGCGTGCGCTCGACGACCGTGACGTCGAGGCCCTGGAGCCGAAGCTTCAAGGCAGCGAGGATCCCCACGGGTCCGCCGCCGGCGACGATCGCCGTGCGGGGCTCCCACACCGTCATGCGCCGCTGCGCCACGCCGACATGACGCCATCCCTTCTCGGTGATCGACAGCGGTTCGAGGAGCACCGCAACGTCGGCGATGGTCTCAGGTACGGCGAACAGGAATTCGGGTCGCTCGGCGAAACGCTCGGCACAAAAGCCGTCGATCCCCTTGATGCCGCGCTCCCGGTATCCACCCCAGAGGCACATGTCCTGCTCTCCGCTCCGGCAATTCGGACAGCCGTCGGGTCGGCGAATGCTCGCGACGACCGGCGTGCCTGTCGTGAGTCCACCCGCGTCGCGAGCGACGCGTCCGAAGCTCTCGTGACCGATGACGAGCACGTCGGCGCCGTCCGGCGCCAGTCCGTACTCGCCGCGCTCGATCTCGGCA
This sequence comes from Chloroflexota bacterium, assembly GCA_005882255.1. Lineage (GTDB taxonomy): Bacteria > Chloroflexota > Limnocylindria > P2-11E > P2-11E > CF-39. The sequence continues at coordinate 53,002 of VBEZ01000166.1, forward strand.
TCGGTACCGCACAGGCCGACGCGCACGACGTCGACCAGCACGTCGCCGTCGCCCACGACCGGCTCGGGTACGACGCGCACCGCGCCGGAGCCCGCGCGTCCCGGCACGACCGTGAGCGCTCGCACCGCCGGAGCATATGGGCAGCGTGGCCGCGATACTGTCGCGCGATGGTCACGCCGCGCGAGGTCGAACGCATCTTCCGCGAAGCCGGTGCTTTCCGTGAGGGGCACTTCGTCCTTGCGTCGGGTAAACACTCATCTTGGTATCTCGAGAAGTTCCAGGTGCTGCAGTGGCCGGTGAAGACGGCCATGCTGTGCGCGGATATCGCGGAGTGGGCATCGAGATCGGGTCGCTCGCTCGCGCCGAGCACGGTCGCGGGGCCCACGACCGGCGGGATCATCCTCGCGCATGAGGTCGCGCGTCAGCTGGAGCTCCGCGCGGTCTACGCCGAGCGGACCCTGGGCGGTCGGGGCAGGGAGTTCCGTCGCGGATTCGAGCTCGGGTCCGGAGAGCGTGTGCTCGTCGTCGACGACATCATGACCACCGGCGGATCGGTGCAGGAGACACTCGACGCTGTCCGCGCCACCGGCGCGCAGGTCGTGGGCGCCGCGGTCCTCGTCGACCGCTCGGGTGGCGCCGCGACCCTCGACGTCCCGCTGCATGCGCTCTGGACGTTGGACTTGCCGACGTACGCGCCGGCCGATTGTCCGCAATGCGCCGCGGGTGTGCCGCTCACCAAGCCTGGCACGACCCCTGCTCCGGTGGCGCGTTGATAGCCGATCTGCTGAAGCTGATCCGCACCCTCGCCTGGTTGGCGTTCGCCGCCGCGATCTACCAAGAGCTGCGCAAACCCCCGGAGGTGCGCACCTGGACCGGAAAGGTCGGGGGCGTCGTGCCCTACGACTTCCGCGTGCCGACGCTGGATCGACTGCGCCACGCGTATTGGGAGCCGGAGAGCGACGAGATCTTTTCCGAGAGAGTCTTCGGTGTCGGCTGGGCCGTGAATGTCCCGGTCGCCGCGCGAAAGCTCAGCGAGATCCTGTCGCAGTACGCCGAGTCGAGCGCCGCACTCCGCCGCCGCGCTTCCCGGCGCGACGAGCCCTGATCTCGAGGTACGCGGGAAGCCAGCGCTCGAGCTCGTCGGCCGACCCCGGCTCGCCGCCCTCGTAGCTCGGCGAGTATTCCCACAGTCCGTCGACGACCAGTCCGTTCTTCGCACACGCGTTGACGAGGTCGCTCGTGCGGTGGCCGTACTCCACCGTGCGCGCCTCGACCTTCACCGAGCCGAACTCCCAGAGCGCGTCCTCGAACGGGATCGGCCCATCGTCGAAGTAGCGCTGCTTGAATCCCCAGCCGGTGCCGGTCCATGTCTCCTGCATCCGCAGCGCGACCGGATGCATCGTCGAGAACACGTAGACGCCATCCGCCGCGAGGATGCGGGCGACCTCGCCGATGACCCGCTTCGCGTCCGGCACGAAGACCAGCGAGTGGTGGTGCTTGACGATGTCGAACTCTCCGTCCTCGAACGCGGAAAGGTCGCGCATGTCGCCGTGGACGAAACGCAGCTTCGTCCCGCGGTCGCGAGCCAGCGCGCGAACGGTCGCGAGCTGACGCCGGGAGATGTCGAACAGCGTCGTGGTCGCGCCGAGCTCGGCGAAGAGGACCGCGTCCCATCCGCCGCCGCCGGCGAGCGACAGCACGCGCTTGCCGTCGAGGTCGATCCCGCGAAGCCGGCCACGCGTCAGCTCGTCGAGGAAACGCCGTTTACCCCGGGCGTCGCGCGGCGGCCTTCCGAGCGGGCGTGTGTATGGGATGCCGGCCTCCGCCAGTCGCTCCCACATCCGCCGGTTGTGCTCGCCGACGTCGTCGATCGCGATGCGGCGCGTCAAGGCACGCTTTCGCAGCACTGGTTCAGGTGCGCGTCGAGGAAATGCCGCACGCGCGCGTCGTCGTATGCCGGCAGCTCGTCGATCCAGTTCCAGGCCGTCAGCACGATCGTGCCGGGCGCGACCTTGTCGTACGGGCGGATCAGCAGCTTCACCTCGCCGTACTTGTCCTTTTGATACGCCGTGAGCAGCGCCTGGAGCGCCGCCAGCGCGTCGGCCGGGATGTTGTTGTACGACGCCACGACGCCGCCGTGCTCGAGGTTGTGCACCGCGCGCTCGTCCGGCACGACCTCGCTGTGGAATCCCCACGTCGTCGGCGCGGGCCAGTGCGGACCGGACGTCGGCGGGTACGACGGATAGGTGATCGGCGTGCCTTCGGTGATGTGGTCGCCGACGCCGCTGCCGGGTCCGGTGTAGCGACCGGCGCTCTCGCCGACCCCGAACGAGCGCGCCACGAGCACGCCGATCACGAGCACCACGGCCGCGCCGGCGATCGCGATCCAGGGCACGCGCCGGTGCCATGGGTAGTTGCTCGCGGCTCTCGCGGAGGCGGTCGTCGCCCGCGCGCCACGGACGGCGCGCTTCTTCTTGCGCGGCATGCGGCCCTAGTCGCTCAGGGCCGCGTCGACCGCGTCGCGCACCCGCCCCAGGCGCTGCGGTCGCTCCTTCGCGAACCGCTCGATCCCCGCGAGCAGGTGCTGCGGCGACAGGTGCGCCTCCGCGATGACCTCGTCCACCGTCCCACCGGTGCGCCAGCGGTCGTCCCAGTCGGACGTGAGCGAGTATTCGGCGACGACAGGATGGTCGATCCAGTCGCGCATGACGCGGCGGGCGCGGTTGCTGATGACCATCGCATCAACGCGGTCCGCGGCCGATGCGATCTCGTCGCGGTAGCGCTGATCCTGCAGGGCGAAGAGCTGCGGGCTGATCGCGGCGACGATCTTCACGTTGAGCCCGCGTTCGTCGAGCTGCGGCAGGATCTTCACGAGGTTGGCGGTCGTCGACGTGCCCTGCACGAAGATGGTCCCCATCCGCGGCCGGCCGGCGCGATAACGGCGGATGAAGTACGCGCCGCGCGCGGCCGCGAAGTGCGAGTCCATCCCGAGCGCCGCGCGGTCCGGGATGTCGACATTCGGCCGCGTGAGGTGTAGCGCGACGATCGGCGCCTTCTGGCGCAGCGCGGCCCCGAGCACGACCGGGACCTCGTTGTACTCCCAGGGATGCACGTCGATGACGGCGCCATCGGGGAAGAGCTGCGTCACGCCCGTCTCGAAGATGCCGAAATGCGTTCGCGAGTCCTCGGCCGTCTCCGGGCCCGAGTGTCCGGCGACCCACAGCACCTTTCCGACGCGCAGCTCGCAGTCCTGCGCGAGCTGGCTGAAGAGCCGCATCTCGCCGTACTTGAGGTAGGAGAACGCGCCGTAGGTCGAGCATGCGCCCCAGAAGCCGTTGAATTCCGTGAACGGATCCGCCGCGAGGTTCACCGAGGCGATGCCGCACGCGACGCCGGAGTTGGTGAACTCGGTGATCTGCTGCGGCAGGAGCGCGCCGTGGACGTTCGTGTCGCGCTGGTACCAGCCCCAGCCCGGATCTTCGCAAAGGTGTTGACCCACGAGCCCCAGGTCGCGAGCGCCGCGCGGTTCGGTCTCTTCTCGCCGGGCTTCGCCCACATCGCCTCCGGGTAGCGCTCGTAGTCGCAGATGCGCTCGTCCTTGAAGATGTCCTTCGCGCGGCCGCCGAGGAAGAACGTCGGGACCTCATCCGGGACCGTGCCGGCGATCTCCACCAGGCGATCGGCGAGGTAGTCGCTCACGTCGCGCCGCATGTGGAGCACGGAGGCGGCGATCTCGAGGTTCCGGCGCGCCTGCGCGCGCATGGCTACGCCGTCCTTCGGTGCCTCCTGGTCCACGCCTTCGTATTCGACGCCGTATTTCTTTTGAAAATCTTTGCGCAGCTGCCAGAAGAGCTCGCTGTTCATCGCGTGCGCGGTCCCATGCGACGCGTAGTCGTACTTGAGGTAGCCGCGGCCCTTGCGCGTGCGGAACCAGCCGACGCTCGGAACGCGCTCCGGATTGTCGCCACGCGCGGCTTCGAGCACGACCTTCGTGACGTCGTCCCACTCGCTGCCCTGTTCGGTGCCGACGACGCGCCAGCCGTACGGCTCGAACCAGTCGCGCGGTCCGCCGTGCACGACGCTCGACACCGCATTCACGTCGATGCCGAAGTCGTTCCAGTCGAGAAGGAACACCAGGTTCGAAAGACCCAGGCCCCAGGCCGAGTTGCGGGTCTCGTGGCTCGCGCCCGGCGTGAGCCCGCCTTCGCCCTCGACCGCGAACACTTTGACCTCCTCGGCGCCCGCGATCTTCAGCGCGACGGCCTCGCCGACCGTCGGCGGCATACCGTGGCCGGACGGTCCGGTGTTCCACTTGAGGAACAGCGTCTTGCCGGCCATCTCCGCATGACCAGGAAGGCCGCCGTGGCGGCGCAACCCCAGGAGGTCCTCCCAGGTCAGCGCGAACTTCCCGTCGAACGGGAACGCGTAGCGCTCGTCAGGTGTGCGCTCGTGCCGTACGCGCAGCGCTTCGTTGAGCGTCGCGAGGGTCGCGTAGATGAGCGGCACCGTGTGACCCGCCGAAAGGATGAAACGATCGCCGAACGGGCGCCACGGCCGCCGCAGATCCCAGCGCATCGCGCCGGACAACATGAGCGCCAGTAGCAGATGGACCTTCGAGCGCGAGCCGCCGGGATGACCGCTCTGCCGGTAGTTCAGCGACAGGTCGATGAATTCGTCGACGACGTCCTTCGTGACCTCCCACAGCGGGAACGCCGATGCGGAGTCGGTGAAGAGGCGCTCGACCTCGGAAGCGACGGTGCGAGCCACAGGGCTTTTTGTAGCACCATTTGCGCCGTGAGCGACGGCGCGCGCGCGATACCCGAGACCGTCCGGATCTCCAGCGAGGGCGAGACGCTCCAGGCCGATCTGTACGGCGCGCTCCCGTCGCGGCGCGCTGCGATCCTCGTGCACGGCCAGCAGTGGGATGCCAGCGGTTGGGGTGAGGTCGCGTCACGCTGCGTCGCGCTTGGTGTCCCGGCGCTGGCGCTCAACCTGCGCGGCTACGACGGCTCGACGGGCAAGACGAACCGTTGGTCATCAGGCAGCTCGCGAGATGAGTTCCTGGCGGGCGAGCCGTGGTCGCCGGTTGCGGATCTGCGCGCGGCGAAGGCCTTGCTGCGCGACCGCGGCGCGCGCGAGATCGCGCTGGTCGGCGCATCGATGGGCGGCCACGCGATCCTCGCCTCGAGCTTCGAGGCCGACGTGGAATCCATCGTCTCGGTGTCGGCCCCCGTCACCGCCGTCCCGGACGCGCTGTCGCGCCGCATCAGCGGGCGCAAGCTGTTCGTGTGCGCCGACCGCGACTCGCTCGGAGCGGCGCCGCACGTCCTCCATTGCTTCGATGTCGTTTCGGCGCCGAAGACGCTGCTCATGTTCGGCGGGAGCGAGCATTCGCGTGGGATGTTCGCGGCGCCCTACGGACCGGAAGCGGTGGACGCGATCGTCGACTTCGTGGTGCGAGGGATCTGATGCCGGCGCGGGTCAACCCCGATGTGCCCGGCGAGCCGCTCCTGCTCCGACGCACCGGCAAGCGGCTTCGGGCGCTGCGCCGAAAGCGTGGGCTCACCATGGCGCAGCTCGGCGCCGACAAGCGCGGCCGCGTCTACTTCGAGCGGCAGTACGTGTGGAAGATGGAGACGGGCCGCGTCGCGCCATCGCTCGCCGCACTCGCGCATTTCGCGCGCCGGCTTGACGTCACGTTGTCCGAGCTCCTGCGGGGGATCTGACCACGCGGATGACGTCGGCGATCCGCTTCGCGCGCGTTTCCGGTCTCTTCGCCGTGACGAGCATTCGTAGGTGTTCCTTCTTGCGGCCGGGCGTCAGCGCGTCGAACTTCCGCATTCCCGCGGCGCCCAACGCGTGTCGCAGATCCTCCGGAACCTCTATCGCCTCGACGCTGTCGAGAAGCGTCCACGAACCATCTCGCTTCGCGGCCGCGATCTTCGCCAGTCCCGCAGGCTGCATCCGCCCCTCTTTCAGGAGGCGAGCGATCCGGACCTTGTTCGTGCGCGACCACCCGCTTCCGCGCCTCCGAGGCGTGAAGAGCAGTCCGGTGCGCTCGTCGTCGAGCGGCTTGTTCAGGCTGTCGATCCAGCCGTAGCACAGGGCATCCGGGACGGACTCCTCGTAGGTGAGTCGCGCTTTGCCGGTCGCGGCCTTGTACGCGACGAGCCACACGCCAGGCCCCTTGTCATGGTGGTCGCGCAGCCACCGGCGCCACTCGGCGACCGTCTTCGCGTGGAAGCGTGGAAAGTCGGCTGCGGCGGTGGGACGGGTCAGGCCGTCCGAGCTTCCTCGCGGGATCTCACGTGCGCGAGCGGCAACGTGACACGGAAGGTCGTTCCCGCGCCGGCGTTGCGCTCGGCCCAGAGCCGACCGTGATGCCGTGACACGATCTCGCGGCTGATGTAGAGGCCGAGGCCGAGACCACCCACGTGATCGGCGCGCGGGTCGGGCGACCGGTAGAAAAGACCGAAGATCTTCTCCACTTCACCAGGCGCCACGCCGATGCCCTCATCGCGTACCGAGACGACCGCATTCGCGCCGTTCACCTGGAGCGACATCTCGATGTGGCCGGTCTCCGGCGAGTACTTGATCGCGTTGCTGACGAGGTTCTCGAGGACCTGCTCGATGCGATCCCGGTCGGCGACGATGGGGGCCGTTCCGTCGATCTGCGTGGCGATCTCGTGGGCGTTACTGAGAAGGCGCATCCGCTCGGCGACCTCGCGGACGACCTCGGCGAGATCGATCTCGGCGAGGCGCATCTCGACCCGACCCTGCTCCAGCCGGGACACGTCGAGGAGCTCGTCGATCAGCCGGGCGAGCTTCTTCGACTGCCGGCTCGCCATCTCGAGCGTCTCGTCCGCCTTCTGCGCCTCCTGGCGCCAGGCGGCGGGCACCTCCGTCGCACCGCTGAGGCGTGACATGCGGCGCCTCGCGATCTGCATGAAGCCACTCACGGCGGTAAGTGGTGTCCGCAGCTCGTGCGACGCCATGGACAGGAACTGCGTCTTCAGCCGGTCGAGCTGCTCCAGCTCGACGAGGCGCTGTCGCAGCTGACGTCGCTCGAGCGCGCGCCCGATCGTCGCGCGCAGCTCGTCCACGTCGGAAGGCTTGATGAGATAGTCGTACGCGCCGCCGCGGAGCGCGGCGACCGCCGACTCGAGCGACGCGTATCCGGTCAACATGATCGACACCGTGTCGGGCCAGAGCTTCTGCGTCTCGCGGAGGATCTCGATCCCATCAAGGTCGTCGAGCCGCAGGTCGGTGAGCACGATGTCGAACTCGTGCTGCCGGAGCTCTTCCAAGGCTGCCATGCCGCTCGTGACGGCCGTGACCTCGTTCCCGTCGAGCTCGAGGATGGCCTTGATCGTCGTCGCGACGCTCTGCTCGTCGTCGACGACGAGGACCTTATTGTTCGGCATCGACCGGCGGTCCCGCGACCGGAAGCGTGATCGTGAACGTCGTGCCCTGACCGGGACGACTGCGCACCTTCAGCGTGCCGCCGTGCGCCTGCACGACGCCGTGCGAGACCCACAGGCCCAGGCCCGTGCCCTTTTCCATCTTCGTCGAGAAGAACGGCTCGAAGATGCGCGCGATCGTTTCTTCGCTCATACCCGCGCCCGTGTCGCGGACGTCGATGCGCACGAGATCGGGCGAAGACGCGTCCATTTCGCCGCCGCCCGTCTGCGTCGCGACGATGAGCCGTCCGCCCGTCGGCATCGCCTCCGCGGCGTTGAGGAACAGGTTCAGAAGGACCTGCTTCAGCTGATCGGCCGAGGCGTGGATGAGCGGTAGCGTGGGCAACAGCTCCTTCTCGATGCGGACGGCGTGTTCGCGTAGACGTTTCGCCACGAGGGTCTCGGCCTCCAGGACCAGCGCGTTCACGTCGGTCGGCCCCATCGACGTCGTCGGACGGTAGAAGCCCAGCATCTGCCTGAGGATGCGCGACATGCGCTGCGTCTCGCGCGTCGCGATGTCGAGGAAGGACCGCTGGGGCGACCCCTCGGGCACCGCGCGGCTCAGGAGATAGAGCGAGTTTTGCACGGCCTCGAGCGGATTGTTGATCTCGTGTGCGATCGAGGCCGCGAGACGGCCGGTGGCCGCGAGCTTCTCCGTGTCGAACAGCACCTGCTCGAGCCGGCGCCGCTCCAGCTCGCGCAAGCGGCCGACGTCCTGCATGGCTGAGACGGTCGCCACGATGGAACCGTGCGGCCCGGGCACGTCCGCGGCGGTGACCTCCATCTCGAGGTGCTCTTCGGTCTCCGGATCGGTGAGCATGACCTCGCCGCGCTTCGTCGTCGACGGCTCGAGGCGAAGCTGCGAGAGGAACGATGTGAAGCGCGCATCGTTGGCGAACGCGATCTGGTCGTGGCGACCGCTGTCGCGCGTCGGCGAGAAGAGATGCTGGGCCGCGGCGTTCAGGGTGATGATCTGATTGTCGTTGTCGACCACGATGATCGGGTTCGGGACGCTGCGGAGCACGAGGTCGAGCCGGTCGCGCTCGGCGCGGATCTGCAGGTCCGCGGTCTGGATGCGCTCGGCGCTCCTCGCGAGCTCCTCGGTCATGTGGCGGATGTCGGTGACGTCCTTCAGGACCGAGACGACGCCGCGCTCACCGATCCGGTGGTTCAGCGCCGGCATCGTGATCACCTCGTAGATGAGCTCGGTGCCTTCGACCGGGTCGACGAGCGTGACCTCGCGGTTCGTCGCGCGGCTCGCGGTGTCGAGGTTCCAGGCCGACAGCGCCGCGGTGAAGAGGAAGTTGTTCATCCACACCGCGCGACGTTTACCCGCCGACTCCTCGTCGCTCGAGCGGAAGAGATGCTCCGCGCGACGGTTGAGGTGGAGGATGTCGTTCTGGGCGTCCGTCACGAGCACGGGGTCCGCGACGGAGTTCACCATCCACCACAGCCACTCCTTCTCGACGGCGTGGGATTCGCTCGCGCGACGGAGCACCTGCACGTCCTGCTCGCGCGTGAGCGCGGCGCTCGCCTGCCGCGCGAACGGGACGAGCCGCTCCAGGTCGACGTCGCCAACACCGCCCTTCCGCGAGAGCAGCACGACCGCTCGCGGTCCGTCGCTGCGTCCGCTGGCCGAGCGGAGCGGCGCGGCGACGAAGCCGCCGATGCCCATGTCGGCCAGCGTGGCGCCGGTGTTCGCGTCGAGCGTCACCCCGTCGCCCGGCTCGACGCGCTGCGGTGCGCCGGTGCGCAGCGCGACCACGAGCGGGTTGTCGGAGCCCGCGACGCCGACCGCGAGCCGGCGCGCCTGATCGTCCGTGACGTTCCAGCCGAACAGCCCGCGCAGCGACGCGGACGGCTCGTCGTACACGAGGACGACCGCTTTGTCGTAGCCCAGACCGCGCACGAGATCGTCGAGCATCGGCTCGAGCGTCTCGCGCGGGTCACGACCGCCGGCGTTTTCCCGCTGCGGCTCGACGAGGTCTCGCATCGTCGGTCTGCGGCTTACCGCTCCTGCGTCGTACGTGCTCGGCTCGTCGCGGCGTCCACGGAGCCCGCGCCGGCACCCAGCGTTCCGGTCGCCTGGCGCGGCGAAAGCCCAAGCGCATCGGCGTACCGCAGGTACGTGTCGATCGAAGCCACGACGACGCGCGCTTCGACGGTGATGAGGTCGATGCCGACGAGCGACACGCGGACCCAGGCATCGATGATGATGCCCTTATCCAGGATGCGGTCGAGGACATCGATGAGGCTCGAGCCGCCTGGACTGCGTTCAACGACCGCCATCTGCTAACCCCCTTTTGTCTTGAGCTGTCGCTCGAGCTGCGCGATGCGCGCCTCGAGGCGCGCGACATCCCCTGCGCCGACCCCGTCAGTCTGGCGCTTGCCACCGAGCGTCGGGTCGTTCCGCCACCAGTTGAGTCCGATCTGCTCGGCCTTGTCGATCGAGCACACCAGGAGTCGGATGCGGATCGTGAGCAGCTCGACGTTCGCGAGCGACACGCTCACGTCACCCGCGACCACGAGGCCCTTGTCCAGGACGCGGTCGAGGAGATCGACGAGCGTGGCGGATTGCTGCGCCCCGGGCGACATCCGGCTCATGCTCATGACGCGGCCGCGATCCGGAGCTGGATGTCATCGTGGTCGAGCCCGAACTGCTCGGCGATCTCACCGATCTTCTGCTCGAGCCTCATGAGCGCGACGCCGACGCGCTCCACCTCTTCGTCCGTGAGCGTATCGCCCTCCATCCGGCGGATCGCCTGCCGTTCGAGCACCTGACGAAGGAATTCCACCAGCGTCAACACCAGACCGGCGAGCCCGCGCTCGATGTCCTCGGGGGCGAGGTCGATGCGTTCGGGCAGGAGCGAGCGCAGCCGCGCGATCTCCTCCCGCAGCTCGAGCTCGATCTTCGTCGCGTCGGATGTGGTCATTCGCTCACCGCGAACGTATACGGAGCCCAAGGTCCCTGCATGACGGTCGTTACGTCGCCGAGCTGCGCGCCGAGACGTTCCAGGCGCGAACGGAGTCCGTCGATCTCGTCACGCCTGACCAAGGCGGACATTGAAACGGCCACAGCCGGTCGAGGGCAAATCCGGTGTCGGATGCTGTCTGGCTCGATCGCCAGCTCGCTGAGCAGGCGGGCAACGATCGCCTCCGCGCGCCGTTCTCGCGCCCGTTCGCCGCGCATCTGCGTGAGGCCCCGCTCGAGGTACGCGCGGCCGCTCGGTGTGGGTACGCTCGTCGCGCGCGCGAGCACGTCCGGCTCGCGCCAGGCGCAGGTGATCGCGAGCTCGCAGCGATGGCCGAGCCGTATGAGCTGAGCGGCGAGGTCGGCCTCGCGTAGCGCGAGCCGCGCGTGCAGTGCCTCTTCGTCGGCGAAGACGCTGCCGAAGCGCGCGGGGAGGCAGGGCACCCGCTCGAAGACCGCTTGGACCACGCGGTGGTGATCGAGCAGCTCGGCTTCGCCCGCGGCTCGCCCGGCGTCCCACGCCGCCGCGAGGGCCGCGGTGCGCGTTCCCGACACGCTACGCAGACCGAGGTCCGCGGCGACGCCGGCGTCCTCCGCCGCGACGATGGCGCGAAGCAGCAGGGTCATACGTCGGCTCCGTGTCGCCGGATCGTATCGACGCCCGAAAGCACCACGCTGAGTCCGAGGTAGATGAGATCGACGCCGGCGACGGAGATCGTCACCTCTCCGGTGAGCACCACGCCGCGATTCAGCAGACGGTCGACGAGCTCGACCAGCGGGACGTCCAGCGTCGTGGCCTGCTCGGTCACGACATCCCGCCGAAGCGGTACGCCGGCCACGGCCCGCTCGCGCGAACGCGATAGCCACTCTGGCCGAGGCGGTTTTCGAGCTCGCCGATCGCGCTGACGAGCGCGGGCTCTCGATCGCGCGCGACGAGCACGGATGCGCGCAGCGCGACCGTGTCGGCGCCGCCGGCAGCGACCGGCTCTCGGTAGGTGCGCTCGGCGACGCTCTCGAGCTCCGCGAGCGCCGCCGCGGCCGCCTCGTTGTCGCGCCGCTCGGTCGAGCGGGAGAGCGTCGTCCCGCGCTGCTTGTCCAGGAGGAACGCACGGCCCGGTGGGCTCGCGGCGATCTTCGCGTCGAGCGCACGCACCTCGGCGTCGTCGACGGGTGCGTCCCGATCGCGCGTCACGGTCACGACCCACTCGGCGCGGCCGGCGAGCGACGCGAGCAGCGCGCCCCGGTCCGCGGTGTCCTCGCGCAGCATCGCGCGCACGCGGTCGTCGTCGCGGTAGATCGCGCCGAACGAGAGCGGCAGCACCGTGCCGAGGAGCTCGAGGAGGCGCCCGTTCACGACCTGGTGCTGCGCGGCGCGCGCGGCAAGCCAGTCGAGATCGCGCACGTGCTCGTTGAGCGGTGCTTCGCCGTAGACCGCCTCGTCGACGTCGCTGGCGGCCGCGAGCAAAGGGCCCGCGACGACGCAGCCCACCGGACCTTCGTCGATGCCGGTCAGGCCGGCGGCCGCGACGCGCGCGGCGTCGCTCGCTCGCGCGATGCCGTAGACGTAGCGGAGCGGGCTCATCGGATCTCGTCGGGGAGCTCGATGACGACCTCGCGTGGACCTTCGTCGGGCAGCGAGGAAAGCTGCGCCTGAGCGGTCGCCTTCTTATCAGCTGCTCGCGGACCGGATCCTCATCCCACATCTGGTGTTCGGCGACCTCGATGACCTTTTCGAGGCAGTAGCGGATGCCGGCCGCCGGCGCCGTCACGGGCAGCGCCAGTAGCTTGAAGAGGATCACGCCGTCGACCCGGTGCCCCGCTCCAGCTTCAAACGGATCGTCACGAAGTTGTACGGCGGCCAGGGCCCGGTGTACTTGAACGACAGCTTGCCCTCGAAGCGCTTCCCGACCTCCTGGACCTTCTTGTCGAACAGGTTGGCCGTGTCGCGCCCGACGAGGAAAGCCGCGTTCATGATCATGCGGTCTCCGATGACCTTGTTCGACCGTGAGGCGATCACAGAGTCCTGCAGCGACTCGTAGATCTCGCGGACATACGCCTCGGACTTCTCGGCCAGCGCCTGCTCGACGAGGCGGCCGAGCTGCATCCGCGCGAAGTACGTGGACGACTGCTGGTTCGTCTCGATCTCGGCCTTGAGGCGACGGATCTCTTCGTAGTCGCGCTCGACCTCGACCAGCACGGACTCGCGGTCCCAGTTGACCTTCAGGCCGAACTCGAGCTTGTCCTTCATCTTGCGCAGGACGTCGCGGAGCTCCTTATAGGTGTCCTTGAGGAACTCCTTGGTGTCGTCCTCGGTCTTGAAGAGCGTGCCGAAGCTCATCGGAACGGGCGTGAAGTTGTTGTCGATCATCACCACCTCGTTCACATGTTCGTGCGTGAGCGCGTTCTCGCGGGTGGGGTCGTACACCATGAGCAGGCTGCGGCTCACGACCGCGGCGAGATCTTCGTGATGGACGGTGTAGACCTCGTCGCCGCGGCCGCCGATGCCGATCTTGCCGAACGACCTCGGTTCGGCCGATTCGATGATGCAGTAGACGTAGATGCCCTCGTCCGACGCGGGCTTATCCGCTGGCGGCTCCAGCCTCACGGCTTCCATGGCCCGTCACTTTAGGGTGGCGTCGCTCTGCGCGCGAGCGACGGGCGGGATGACGCTCGTTCGGCCGCCCGCTCAGACTCCCTCCGAACGCCCGGCGACCTCAGTGACCGCCGCGACCACGCCGCGCACCGATCCGTCCGCTGCACGAAGCGGCTCCGCGTCGACGCGCACCGACGCGTCGCGCCCGAGTGCGGGCAGGAAGATCCGCAGCCGCAGGTCGCGGAGCGTTTCGCCGGCGAACGCGCGCGCGAGCGTGTCCTCGATCGAGCGGAACTCGCGACCGGTCGCTTCGTCGCGGACCCGGTAGCGCTGCGCCGATTCGGCCGTGACGTCGGCGAAGGGCCCGCTTCCAAGTAGAGCCTGCGCGGCACGGTTCACCTTCACCACCGCGCCACTCCGATCGAGCACGACGACGCCGCTCGGTACGAGATCGAACATCGCGAGCTGCTCGGCCGCGAGCTTGGCGAGCTCCTCGCGGGCGCGCACCGCATCGGTCACGTCGACGGCCAGGATGCTGATGCCCGCGACGCCCTGAGGCCCGGGCAGCGGCTGGAGCGAGACCTCGGCGTAGCGGTTGTCGGCTTCGGCTCCCCAGCGGCCACGAAAGTCGTGCAGCACCTGTGGTCGGCCGCTCGCGTACACCTCGTCGAGGACCGAAAGCGCTCCGTCGGGGAACACCTCGCGGAAGGGACGACCGATGATCTCGCGGTCGCCTGAGACGCCACGGTAGGCGTCGTTCGCGGCGACGAAGACGTGATCCGGTCCGCGCAGGATCGCTTTCATCACCGGCGAACGCTGGAAGACGTATTCGAGCCACTCGGGCTCGAGGTCCATCGTCCCGACGATGCGCAGCTGCGTCGCGATCTCGGCGAGCGACGCGCGATTGCGGACCGCCAGGCGCTGAAGGAGCGCGGAAACGTGCTCCTTGACCGCCTGCTCGGAGAGGCCGATGCGGTGCGCGATCTCCTTGTTTTCGAGACCCTCGGCCACGAGGTCGAGGACTACCGATTGCCGGTCGGTGAGCCGCCTGCCGCGGACGCCGCGGCGCTCGGCTTCAGGGGTTTCGGGCGATTGTTTCAACTATACGTAAGTATGGCTGTTCGATGGCCGAGTCGACGGCTTATAACTCTGTTTCCTCCGAAGGGGGCGTTGTCCGGCCTACCGAGCGAGACGGGCGGTGGTGGTGAGCGGTGCTTGACGAAACGAAGGTCATCCTGCTCGTCGAAGACAACCCCGACGACGAGGCTCTCACGCTGCGAGCCTTCGCGAAGAACAACATCGGCAACCGGATCGTCGTCGTGCGCGACGGCGCTGAGGCGCTCGACTGGTTGTTCAAGCGCGGCCGACACGCCGAGCGAGGCGAACCGGAGCCGCAGATCGTCCTTCTCGATCTGAAGCTACCGAAGGTCGACGGCCTCGAAGTGCTGCGACAGATGCGCGACGACCCACGGACAAAGCTCATGCCGGTGGTGATCCTGACCTCCTCGAAAGAGGAGTCCGACGTGCTTCGCGGCTACGAGCTACGGGCGAACAGCTACATCCGCAAACCGGTGGACTTCGCGCGCTTCGTCGAAGCCGTGCGCGAGATCGGAATGTACTGGCTCGTGCTCAACGAGCCGCCGCCGGTGCTGCCGCCAACGCGTTGAGCACTCCGCTCCGCGCGCTCATCGTCGAGGACTCGGCGGATGACGCGGAGCTGCTCGCTCGCGAGCTGCGCCGCTCGGGGTACGAGGTGCAGTACGAGCGCGTGTTCGACGGCGACTCTCTCGACCACGCGCTCACGCAGGGGACATGGGACATCGTGTTCTCGGATCACAGCATGCCGCAGTTCGGCTCGGGCGCGGCGCTCCAGATGGTGCGTGGCCGCGACCCGGACGTGCCCTTCGTGATCGTGTCCGGCACGATGGGCGAGGACGTCGCCGTCGACGCGATGCGCGCCGGAGCCAACGACTATCTGGTCAAGGGCCGCCTCGCTCGTCTTCCGGCGGTCGTCGATCGCGAACTGCGTCAGACCGCGGCTCGCGCGGCGCGCCGCTCGCTCGACCTCGCCTTTGCCGCGCTGCGTGACGTCGCGAGCGCGATCGGTGGCCTGCCCGAGCCCGGAGTGGTCGCCGAGCTCGCGGCGCGGCACGCGCGGGAGTTCGCGGCGGCTGACGGCAGCGCGGTCTACTCGTGGGACGCCGGGTCGCAGCTCCTGCGCGCTCTTTCGATCGAAGGGGTCCCCGAGGGTCAGCGTGCGCAGGTGCTCCAGAGCGGGGAAGGCGCCGCAGGCAGCGCGTTCGTCCGGCACGAGCTCATCGTTGTGGAGGACTACGCCCGTTGGCCGAACGCCGCGACGATCTCGCGCAGCTTCGTGAAGAGCGCGATGGCCGCGCCGCTCCTGGTCGGCGACCGCGCGATCGGCGCGGTCGTCGTGATCAGCGCCACGCCCCGCACGTTCTCGGAGGAGCAGCGGCAGCTGCTCTCGCTTCTCGCCTCGGAGGTCGCCCCGACGCTCGAGGTGGGACGTCTTTTCAACGAGTCGCAACGGCAACGCATCGAAGCGGAAGCGCTCACGGAGGCCGCGCGGATCGTGGCGGCCGGCGCGCTCGCGCACGATGGGCTGACCTCCATCCTCGCCGCGGCGGAGCGTGTCGTTCCCACATCGGCGGCCGGGCTATTCGTCCCGGGGGCCGGGGGTCGCATAGAGCTCGTCGCGGCCATCGGTCGTTTCCGTGGCGCACACGGCCGCTCGTTCCCGACCAGCTCGTCGATCGTCGGCCGCGCGCTTCAGTCGGGTGCGGTGCAGATCCGCGCCGAAGACGAGCCGCCGGAGGAGACGCAGATCGCGCTCGGGGGTCCGGTCGCCCTCGCGGTCCCGATCGTGAGGAACGACGTCACGATCGGCGTGATCGGGCTCGGAGTCGACGACCGGCGCTTCGCCGCGCGCGACGTGGATCTCCTGCGTCGCTTCGCGTCGCTCGTGGCGATGGCGCTCGAGAACATGCGTCTACAGGCGGAATCGGATGCTCGCGCGCGCGATCTCGAGCGACTGGCGCACTTCGACACGCTCACCGAGCTGCCCAACCGAGCGCTGTTCCGCGACCTCCTCACTGACGAGCTCGCGCGCGCACGCGCGGCCGGTAGCCGACTGGTCGTGCTGTATCTCGACATCGATCACTTCAAGGATCTCAACAACACCGTCGGCCCGCGCCTGGGGGACGCCGTGTTGCGAGCGATCGCGCCACGCCTGCGCGACGCCGTTGGCGACGCGCCGGTCATCGCGCGCGTCACCGGCGACGAGTTCGCGGTCCTCGCCGCGGTCACGGACGAGGCCGCCGCCGCTCGTCTCGGGCGCGCGGCGCACGAGGCCTTCGCGCAGCCCCTGCGCGTTGACGACCAGCTGCTCCAGACGCGCGTCAGCGTCGGGTTCGCGACCTACCCGCGTGATGGCGATGATGCCCACACGCTGCTGCGGCGGGCGGAGGTCGCGGTCCAGATCGCGAAAGGCAACGACGGTTGGGCCGCGTACGCCTCGGAACACGACGAGTACGCGCCCGATCGGCTCACGCTCATGTCGGAGCTGCGCCGCGCCATCGAACGCGACGAGCTCGTGCTGCACTTCCAACCGATCGTCGAGCTCGCGACCCGGCAGATGCGCGGCGTCGAAGCGCTGGTCCGGTGGCAACATCCGCAGCGAGGCATGGTCCCCCCGCTGGAGTTCATCCCGCTGGCGGAGCGCGCCGGGGTCACGAAACCGCTCACCGTCTGGGTCCTGCGCGAGGCGCTCCGGCAGCTACGGCTCTGGCGTGATGAGGGCCTGGAACTTTCCGTCGCCGTGAATCTGTCGATGCGGACGCTGCATGACCCGGAGCTGCCACAGCTGGCGCACGATCTCATCGAACGCGCCGGCGTTCCCCCGGCGCTCGTGGGATTCGAGATAACGGAGACCGACATCATGGCCGACGCGGAAGGCGCGATGCGCGGTCTGCAGGCGCTGCGCGAGCTCGGCGTGAAGATCGCGATCGATGACTTCGGCACCGGGTACTCGTCGCTCGCGTATCTGCATCGTCTCGCGGTGCACGCCGTGAAGATCGACCGGTCGTTCGTGTCGCGGATCACCACCGACGAGAACAGCGCCTCGATCGTTCGCGCGACTGCCGATCTCGGACACGCGCTCGGCCTCGAGGTCGTGGCCGAGGGCGTCGAGGACGAGCTCGCGTGGGGCCGTGTCCGTTCGCTGTCGTGCGACTTCGCGCAGGGCTACTACATCGGACGACCGATGAAGGGCGCGGACATGGCCGTGTGGGTCAAGGTCTGGCGCGGCGTGGCGTCACCATGACCGCGAACCAGCTCATCCAGCTCCTCACGAGCGCGACCTTCCTGCTGGTGTTCATCGCCGTGCTGGTGCGCGCGATCCGCCGTCCGAGCCGCGAGAGCATCGACATCGCGCTCTTCTTCTTCGCGCCGGCCTTCTCGATCGCGCAGGCCCCCGTCGCGCAGGCGCTCGGGGTCCAGAGTCCGACGCTGTCGCTCGTGTCGGGCGCCCTGATCCTGGCGATGCCGCTGCTGACGCTCCGCGCGATCCGCGGCTTCACCGAACTGCCGCGTCTCGTCCTGCCGGCGGCCGCGGTGGCATGGGCCACCGCGGCGATCGGTCTGCTCGTCGCGCCGACACCGATGCCGCCGCCGTTCCTCCTGCTGATCCTCGTGTACTTCACCGTCTTCGAGACCTACGCGGGCGTTGCCGTGTTGCGTGCGACGCGACGTGCGCACGGTGTGACGCGCCGCCGGCTCCAGCTCATCGCAGCGGGCACGCTGCTCCTGGCGCTGACGATCGGTGGCGCGGGCGTCGCGATCGTTCTGCCGCCGGTGGGTTCGTTCATCCTGCCCCTCGCCCTCGGCTCGGGGATCGCCTATCTCCTGGGCTTCGCGCCGCCGGGAGCGCTGCGGCGCGCCTGGCAGGCCCCCGAGGTGCTCGCGTTCGTACAGCGCACCGGCCGCCTCGTGGGCGAGGCCGCGCCGGAGCTCGTGTACGCGACGCTGGCGGTCGAGCTTGCCACGGCGAGCGGCGAGCCCGACGCGGGGCTCGGGATCTGGCAGCCGGAGCGTGAGGTCCTACGGTTCTATCGCAACCGCGGGGAGCCGATCGACCGCAGGCTCGACGAATCCCTGGCCGGCCCGGCGTTCGTCCACCAACGCGCGCTCGTCACGGTCGAAGACACCGGTGGGGCGAGGCAGCTTCCGCAGGAATTCCGCCGGGGCACGCCGCGCTTTGTGATGGCCGTGCCGGTCACGGTCGGGAGCCGCCGCCTCGGCGTCGTAGCCGTCCTGGCTCAGACGCGCTCGAGCTTCTTCGACGATGACCTCGCGCTTCTTTCGCTCCTCGCCAATCAGACCGCCGTCGTGCTCGAGAACCGCCGACTCTTCGAGGAGGTCCACGGCCTCAACCGTACGCTCGAACGGAACGTGTCCGAGCTGCGCGCGCTCAACGACGAGCTTGGGGCGTTCGCCTACTCGGTCTCCCACGACCTGCGCGCGCCGCTGCGCAGCATCGACGGCTTCAGTCAGATCCTGCTCGAGGACAAGGGCGCGGTCTTGGGTGACGACGGTCGAAACCACCTCGACCGTGTGCGCGCCGCGGCTGGACGGATGGGCAGCCTCATCGACGACATGCTGCTGCTGTCACGACTCACGCGCGACGAGATGACGCCGCGCAACGTGGACCTGACGGGACTGGCGCGTTCGGTCGTGGACGACCTGCGCGCGCGCGAGCCGCGCCGACAGGTGGAGTTCGAGAGCAACGGCGCGCTCGCCGCGAGGTGCGACGAGCGGCTCCTTCGCATCGCGCTCACCAACCTTCTCGCCAACAGTTGGAAATTCACGCGCCAGCGCGAGCCGGCGCACATCAGCTTCGGCGGCGACACGCGCGATGGCGAGGCGGTGTTCTTCGTCAAGGACGATGGTGTCGGATTCGACATCCGCTACGCGGACAAGCTCTTCGGCGCCTTTCAGCGGCTGCACAACGACTCAGAGTTCGAGGGAACCGGCATCGGTCTCGCCACGGTGCAGCGGATCGTCCACCGCCACGGCGGTCGGGTGTGGGCGGAGAGCGAGGTCGGCAAGGGCTCGACGTTCTACTTCACGTTGCCGCCCGCCGAGGCTTCGGAGGCAGGCACCTAGTCTCTGCCCGTGGCCGTGATCCGCGCCGAATCATTCGATCGCACCGCTCGCGCGTGGGACAGGGTGAGGGAGCGCGTCGGCGAGATCGAGCGCGAGGTCTTCGGCGATGACGCCTTCAGCCCGGACGAACTGCGCGCGGCATTCACCGGGCCGAAAAGCCTCGCCGTCCTGCTGCGGGACGGCACCCTCCTCGTCGGCTACACGCAGGCGGGCCCCGCCCGCGCTCCAGACACCTATTACATCGCGAACACCGCGATCGCGAAGAGCCACCAGGGGCGGGGCCTGATACGCGTGCTGATGGAGCGGCTGTACGCCGACGTTCGCGGTGCCGGCGCGCACTTCATCGAGCGCGACGCGGCGATCGCGAATGGCTACGCCGACAAGATCGTGCGCTTCCACGCCGCGGACATCGTCAGGACGCGCGATCACGACAGTCCCTACGGGCGGCAGCGATTCATCCGGATGCGTTTGCCGGAGACCTAACATCACCACCTCGATTTCGTCGTGTTGCTCGGAATGGGGGAACGCATGAGAGGGTTCGCACAGTGGCTCAACTCCCCGGTCGGACAGGTGATCCGTGACATCGTCGAGGGAGGCATCGCCGGTGCGCTGGCCGCGGTGCTCGCGCTCCAGCTCGACGTGGCGACCCCCCAGGTGATCTGGGCGGCGGTGCTCACGGGCTTCATATCCGCGGCGATCGCCGTGGCGCGGCGCAAACTCGTCGAGGCCAAGCTCGGCCCGCCGACATCCGCACGACCTTGACCGAGGCCGAGGATGAGAAAATGCCTAGCAGAGAAAGGGCCCGTATCGCTCCGCTCACGGGCCCGTCGTCGCCAGCCGGAGTGAGCGAGCTCCTACCGCTGGCTCCCAGGGCCCGTAGCTCAACGGTAGAGCAGGGGACTTTTAATCCCTTGGTTCCGGGTTCGAATCCCGGCGGGCTCACCGTCCAGTAGCGTCGGCGTCGCATGCTGACGCGCGAGTTCGGCAAGCTCTGGCTCGGTCAGGCCATCTCGGCGGTCGGCTCGTCGGTCACGATCATCGCGCTTCCCCTCACCGCTGCACTCACGCTCGCCGCGACCCCTGAACAGATGGGCATCCTGGTGGCCGCCGGGTGGCTTCCGTACCTGCTCTTCGCGCTCCTCGCGGGCGCATGGTCCGATCGCCTGCCCCGTAAGCCGATCCTCATCGCGACGGATCTCGCGCGCGCCGCTGTCCTCGTGACGATCCCGTTTGCGGCGTTCGCAGGCGTTCTGCGCATCGAACACGTGCTCGCCGCCGCCTTCGTCGCGGGCTCGATGACCGTCGTCTTCCGCTCCGCGTACGCGCCGTTCATCCCCGTGCTTGTCGGGCGCGATGCGCTCGTCGAAGCCAACGCGAAGCTCGCGCTCACCGACTCCGTCGCGCGCGTCGTGGGGCCGAGCCTTGGTGGCCTGCTCGTCCAGCTCATCACCGCGCCGCTCGCCATCCTCGTCGACGCGTTGTCGTTCGTCGTCTCGGCGATCGCGGTCGCCTCGGTGCGCGTACGGGAGACACCACCACCGCGGGCCGAGCGCCGCAGCATCTGGATCGAGATCGCCGATGGGCTGCGTGTAATGCTCGCGAACTCGTTCACGCGGAGCGTCACCGTGATCGGGCTGCTCTTCAACGCCACCATCACGATCGGTGACGCGGTGTTCATCCTGTACCTGACTCGCGGTCTCGGCCTCGATGCGCTCCTGATCGGCGTCGTTTACATGGTCGGTGGCATCGCGTCGGTGGCCGGCGCGACGCTGGTGCAAGGCACGACCGCGCGCTTCGGCATCGGACCGTCGATGGTCGGCTCGATCCTGCTCTTGACGCTCGCCGGCCTGCTCCTCCTTGCCGCGAGCGGACCGCCCGTCGTCGCGGCGGCGTACCTCGCCGTCCGCGGCGCGATCGTGAGCTTCAGTGCGGCGGTGTACAACGTGACCTCGAACTCGATCTGGCAAGCAGCGATCCCCGATCGACTGCTCGGACGCGTGAGCGGCGCGAGCCAGGTGTTCGGGCTCGGACTCATCCCGATCAGCGCGCTCGCCGGCGGCTGGCTCGGCGCGCACGTTGGTCTCTGGAACACCATCGCGATCTCGGTCGGCGGTCAGTTTCTGGCGTTCCTCTACGTCGCCGCTTCGCCGCTCCGTCGCATCCGCACCACCGGCGATCTGCCGGCCCTGACCGGTGTCTAGCTCCGGCCTCGAGCGGCGCTCGTCCAGAGCAGCACGTTCGCCGTCGCGGCGACCGCGAGCATGACGAGAACGACGAGCAGCACGGCTTCGCGCTGGCCCTGGAACGCAAACCACGGCGGCGTCAGCACGGCGACCTGGAACGTCCAGTAGGCGAGGGCAAGCGTGTGCGCCCACAGCCACTCCGTCTTTGTGTGCCGGCGCGCGAAGGGGATCAGGAGCGCGATCCCGACCGCCGCCTCCACCAGATGTCCGAGCCCACTCACGAACTGCGTCTCCGTCTCGTCGGGGATCGTCCCGTGGAAACGGAGGAGGATCTCACTCGAGAGCGCGATGCTCCCGAGACCGAAGTAGCCGAGGATCAACACGAGCGTCGGTGCGCCGCGGCGCAGCATGTGCGTGCGCTGGGGCAGCACGCTCACGACCACCGCGCCGAGCAGCAGTCCGCTGGTCATGACCGTGGTCGAGCTGATGAACAGGTAGGGATTGCCGAACACGTACGCGATCAGCCCGCCGATGTCGCCGATCGTCGGCAGGGCCGAAGCGTGCACGAGTCCCCTTCCAATCGCGGCGAGGCTCGCGCCTCTGGCGGGTTAACTGCCGCCCGTTACGAACATCACGCGCTTCGCGTGTCCGACGAGGATCAGCGCAGCCGAGGGACGTCAGCGCGACGGATCGAAGAGGTCGGCGTCTGGATGTGTGGCACCGCGCACGAGCGTCGCGACGAGCTCGGCCGACGCGGGACCGAAGGCCATGCCGTGGCCGGTGAAGCCGCCGCACACGAACGTGCCCTCAGCGATGCGCCCGATATAGGGAAGCGCATCGTGGGAAAAGCCCATCGTGCCGGCCCAGCGGTGCGTGACCGGGGCGCTGACGCGGTGCTGGCGTAGGAATGCCTCGAGCTGTGTCTGGATCGCCTCGGTGGTGCGCTCCTCCTCTCCGACTTCCTCATCGACCGCCGTATCCCGCCAGCCGCCCACGAGCACGCGGCCGTCGCTTGTCTGCCGCCAGTAGCGGTAGCCGCGGTTCGCGTACGCCGGTCGTGCGAAGACGCGCGGGGCGGGCGCCGTCGCGAGCATCTGGCCGCGCACCGGCCGCACGCGGGAAGGCGCCAGGCGGGCGGTGTACGCGTTGGTGCACAGCACGATCGCGCCGGCACGCACGACGCCGGTCGCGGTCCGCGCCTCGCCCGGGCCGACCCCGATCACGCGCGTCGACTCGTGGATGCGCGCGCCCTTCTTCACGGCCGCGGCGGCCAGCCCGCGTACCCAGCGCACCGGGTGGAGCTCGCCGTCCTCGACGTAGGTGGCCGAGCGCGCCGGGGCGTCGACGCTGACGCCGACGCCCTCGGAGGACAGGCGCCGTGCGCTGGCTTCGATCTCCCGCCACTCCCCGTCGTCGCCCGCGATCTGATCCGAGCCGTTCCAGCGCAGGGCACAGTCGATGTCGTGTTCCTCGACCAACGCGCGCACGAGCCACTGCGTGCGCCGCGTGAAGCGCCAGATGCGCAGCGCGCCTTGCTCTCCGTACCGATGCGCCGCGGCGACGAAGTTCTCCGCGACGCCCGCGAGCAGGAATCCGGCGTTGCGGCCGCTCGCCGCCTCGGCCACGCCGCGCGCCTCGAGCACGATGACGCTCGCGCCGGCCGCTGCGAGGAAATACGCGGTCGCGATACCCGCGATGCCCGCGCCCACGACCGCGACGTCGGCCGACTCGTCGCCAGCGAGCGGCGGATAGGAGCGCGAAGCCCCGTCGAGCCACAGACTCATCGTCGCGGAGTGTTCCACGTCTGCGTTACGCTGACGGTGCTTCCATTCGCGTGCTCGGGCGGGACATTGCTTGTTGAGGGGTGGGGTATGGGTCGCCGACTTCTGGTCGCTGCGCTCGCGTGCGCGATGCTCGGCGTGGGGTTCCCGCTTGGCGCGAGTCCGGCGGCGGCGGTGTCAGCCGACATCGTGATCAGCCAGGTCTACGGCGGCGGCGGCAATAGCGGCTCCACGCTCAAGAACGACTTCATCGAGCTCTTCAACCGGGGCACGGCCGCGGTCGCGATCGACGGCTGGTCCGTCCAGTACGCCGCCGCTGCCGGCAGTTCGTGGACGAAGACAAACCTGTCGGGCGTGATCCAGCCGGGTCAGTACTTCTTGGTCCAGGAGGCCGCGGGGACCGGTGGCACGGTCAATCTGCCCACGCCTGATGCGACCGGCACGATCGCGATGAGCGCGACCAATGGGAAGGTCGCGCTTCTGATTAACCAG
>VBEZ01000199.1 GCA_005882255.1 Chloroflexota bacterium
CGCATCGACGGTACTTACTGTCATCACTGTACTCACATACTAAGCCAGGCGTCAATCTCGCCTCACGCCTACACGCGCATTTGCGCCTCGACCCGTTCCAACTCCTCGAGATAGGCGCGCGTGATCGGATCCTCGGCATCGAGCGTGCGCGCATGCTCGAGCCGCTCGCGTGCCGCCGCGAGGTCCCCCGCGCGCATCTGCGCGAAGCCGGCATCCGCGAGGTACGCGGGCTCGGCCGGGCGCAGCGCGGCGGCGCGCTCGAGCGCACCGACAGCCTGCGGGACGTCGTCGGTCATGAGCAGCGCGACGCCAAGCTCGTGGAGCGCGTCGGGATGCTCGGGCCAGAGCTCCAGGACGTGAGCGAACGACGCGAGCGCGGTCTGGGCGTCACCCCCGTGCCGCGCGAGCAGTCCGAGGCCGAAGTGGGCCTCCCAGAGGTCCGGCTCGGCGGCGAGGGCGGCCTCGAACGCGGATCGCGCCTCGGCGAAGCGGGTCGCGTCGCCCTCGATCGCGCCCCGCCCCGCGGACTCGAGCGCTTGCTCGAGACCGGCGTGGCGGATCCCGAAGCGGAGACGGCGCGCCTGTCCAGCGACCTCTCCGCTCGTCTCGGTCTCGAGCAGCGTGTCGAGCTCGCGCCCCGCGCGCTCCCGGTCTCCGGTCTCGAACACCGCACGCGCGAGATTCAGCCGCACGATCGATGGACCGTTCGCGGCGAGTGCGGCTTCGTAGTGCGGGATGGCCCCGGCGTTCTCGCCGCGCGCGTGCAGGGCCGCGCCATACGAGGCGTGCAGCTCCCATCCCGAAGCGCCGGCCGCCACCGCGCGCTCGAACGCGACGCGTCCCGCTTCGAGGTCGCCTCGCTGCAGCGCGATGATCGCCGCGAGCTCCTGCGCCGGACCGTAGGCCTGGCTCGTCGGCGCGATGCGACGCAGGTGTCCGAACGCGGAGGCGCTCGCACCGGCATTCGCGTAGAGCTCGGCGAGACGCACGAGGTCCGGGTCGGACAGCGGGTGCACCGCGTGCGCGTGCTCGAGAGCGACGATCGCCTCGTTGACATGCCCGGCCTCCGCGCGAAGCTTGCCGAGGACGTAGTGCGCGCGCCACGAGCGAGGCCGGACCAGGGTGAGGTCCTCGAGCGCGCGGATCTGCCGACCGATGTCGCCGCGCTCCAGAGACTCCGCCGCCAGAACGAGAAGCCGCTCCTCGGCGGGGGCAGCTTCTGGGTCGGCGGTCAGAGCCGCGAGATAACGCTCCAGTGCGCGCCCGATCGCCGCGTCGCCGCCGGCGGGGTCGCTCTGGCGCAGCAGCGTCGCGGTCACCTCTTCGTCCATCCCCTCGAGCAGGGCCGCGTACGCGGTCTCGTTCGCGGCGGTCGGCGCGTCCGAGCCCGACGTGACCGTCGCGCCGACGGCTCGCGCGAGCCAACGGGCGAGGGCGGGCTCCGACGTCGCGAGCGTGCCGGGATCGATCGCGATCGAGCGCGTCGCGCGGACCGCGCCGGTTCCGACATCGACGAGCGTCACCTCGAGGCGCCGATCCCGCCTCGCTCGCGGCCTCGGGCATCGCGACCAGGAACACCGGACGCACGTCGACCGCCTCGTTGGCAGAGAAGCGTTCGACGAGGCGCGCGGCGAGCTGACGCGCCCACGCCCCCGCGCGCGGTGAGGTCCCGCGCGCGCCGAACGGGATCACCGCCACGATCGGGCGCGCCACGGTCACGGCCTCAGCGCCAGCGGATGCGGTAGTGCTTGCGTGGCCCGACCTGGATCACGGGTTCAGTGCTGGTCGGGACCATCGTCTCGAGGCTCGCTTTGGATCCGTCGACCTTCACACCGCCCTGGCTCACCAGGCGCAAGGCATCGCTGCGGCTCGATGCGATCTTCGAGTCGCGAAGCAGGTCGACGATCTTGATCTCCGCGTGGCCGTTGATCTCCACCTCGACCGTCGGGATGTCCTGGGGGAGCCCGCCTTCTTTGAACTGCTTTCCGAACGCGACCTTCGCCTCGTCGGCGGCCGCGGGGGAGTGCAGCTCGCTCGTGATCTGCCAGGCGAGCTTCTCCTTCGCCTCCTTCGGATGCAGCTCGCGGTTCCCGATCGCGCCGAGGATCTTGTTGACCTCTTTGCGGGGCATCTCGGTCGCCCACTCGAAGTAGTGAGGCATGAGCTTGTCCTCGATCGACATCACCTTGCCGTAGATCTCGTTCGGCGGATCGGTCAGCCAGATGCCGGTCTTCGGCTTCGACTTGCTCATCTTCTCCCCATCGAGACCTTCGAGCAGGTGGTTGATGAGAAGGTTCTGTGGCTTCTGCCCCACCTGCTCCTGCAGCTCGCGGCCGGCGAGGATGTTGAAGAGCTGATCGGTCCCGCCGACCTCGACGTCCGACTCGATCGCGACCGAGTCGTGTGCCTGCAGCAGCGGGTAGAGCAGGTCTTTGATCGGGATCGGCGTCTTCTTCTCGAGGCGCTTCCGGAATTCCTCGCGCTGGAGCATCTGCTGTGTCGTGAAGCGCGACGCGAGGTCGATCACGTCCTTCAGCCCGAACTTCCCGAACCACTCGGACTGGAAGACGACGCGCGTTCCCTCGCGAGGGACGATCAGGTGGAACTGCTCGATGTAGGTCTCGGCGTTCCTCATGACCTTGTCATGCGACATCGTCGGTCGCGTCTCGTCCTTGTCGGTGGGATCGCCGATCTGCGTCGTCCAGTCGCCGACGATGAGCACGATCTCGTGACCCCACTGCGCGAGCTTCCGCATCTTGCGCAGCGGGATGGCGTGGCCCAGGTGCAGGTTCGGATGCGTCGGGTCGAAGCCTTGTTTGATACGCAGCTGACGGTCCCCGGCGCGCAGGCTGGCGGCGAGGTCTTCGCGGACGATCACCTCGGCCATCCCACGGGTCAGGAACTCTTCGAGCTCGGCGTCGCTCGGGCGCGTCGGCACTACGCAGAGGATATCGGGCGCAGGCGAGGCCTTACGATGGAGGCATCGCGCGCAATACGACACGCGACCACGCTCTCGGGCGCGGACCGTATCGCCAGTTGCGGCGCCGGAGTGGGGGCGGCATTCGCGGCAGGCTCGCGGTCGTGCCCCCGGTCGTGATCGCTTTGGTCATCGCCCTCCTCGCGCTCGCCGCTTTCGGCGCGGTGAGCGCGTTCGCGTTTTTCGCCTCCGACCTGCCATCCCCGGAAGACCTCGCCCGGGACCCGCTTGCCCAATCGACCAAGGTCTTCGACCGGGATGGAAAGACGCTCCTCTACCAGTTCGAGGTCGAGCGACGGGAGGTCGTTTCGCTGAGCACGATCCCGCAGCTGGTCATCGACGCGACGATCGCGGCCGAGGACAAGTCGTTCTGGACCAATCCGGGGGTCGACATCTTCGGCATCGCTCGCGCCGTGCGCGACGACCTCCTGCACAAGGACGTCGTGAGCGGCGCGTCGACGATCACGCAGCAGCTGGTGAAGCAGCGCATCGTGGGCGGGGAGGTCACCGTCTCGCGCAAGATCAAGGAGGCGATCCTCGCCGTCCAGGTCACGCGCACGTACTCGAAGGAGCAGATCCTCGAGCTGTACTTCAACCAGATCTACTACGGCAATCAGGCCTACGGCATCAAAGCGGCGGCCCAGACGTACTTCGGCAAGTCCGACCTCTCGACGCTCACCGTCGCGGAGTCGGCGCTGCTCGCGGGACTCCCCCAGTCTCCCTCCGTGCTCGATCCCTCGCAGCCGGACAACGTCGAGCGCGCCAAGGAGCGCCGCTCCTATGTCCTCGACCAGATGGTCGACTTCGGCGCGATCACCGCGTCGCAGCGCGACACCGCCGACGCGGAGGCGATCACGGTTGCCGGCCCGCAGCTGACGACGATCACCGCGCCTCACTTCGTCTTCCAGGTGCGCAACCAGCTCGCGCAGATCCTGGGCGGCGACGAATCAGCGGTCACGCGCGGCGGATTCAAGGTGACGACGACGCTCGACACGGCGAAGCAGGACGCGGCCGAGCGCACGGTCAAGGATTCGGTCGAATCGCTGCACGACAAGAACGTCTGGAACGCCGCGCTCGTGTCGATCGATCCGCGGAACGGCGAGATCCTCGCCTACGTCGGCTCGGTCGACTACTACAACCACGATGATCCGCGCGTCCAAGGGCAGTACGACGCCGCGGGCATCGCGCAAAGACAGCCGGGCTCTTCCTTCAAGATGTTCAACTACGTCACCGCGCTCAAGAAGGGCGCGACACCCGCCACGGTCGTCGTCGATGCGCGCACGGACTTCACCGGACGCGCGGATCCGACGCGCATGGGCCCCGCGACCTGTGGCTACTGTCCCGAGAACGCCGATCTCCAGTACCACGGTCCGGTGACGATGCGGCAGGCGATCCGCGAGTCGCGGAACGTGCCGGCGGTGAAGTTCCTGTCGCAGTACAGCGGCATCGAGGACACGATCCAGACCGCTCACGACATGGGCATCACGGCGAACATCGACCCGAACACGATCGGACTGTCGCTGACGCTCGGGGCGAAGGAAGTGAAGCTCGTCGACATGACCAGCGCCTACGGCGTGCTCGCGAACCTCGGCGTCCGCGTCACCCCGACGTACATCCTCAAAGTCGAGGACTCACGCGGTAAGGTGGTGTGGGAGCACAAGGACTACGAGCAGAAGCGCGTGGTCGACGCCGGCGTCGCGTGGCTCATGACCGACATCCTGAAGGACGTGTACAGCGTCGGCTACGTGCCCAGCCTGGTGACCGGCGTGTGGATGGGCAACGCGAACGGCGACCCGATGAGCTCGCGAGATTTCTCGAGCGCGATGGGACCAGGGGTGTTGTGGCGCGACTACATGAAAGAGGTCCTCGACGGCGTCCCCGCCGCGGATTGGGAGCGGCCCTCGAACATCGTGCAGGCGACGGTGGTCGCCGCACCCGGCGCGTTCGGCGGCTACGGCTCGGGTCTCCTTCCCTCGAACCTGTCGCCGTTCTCGATGACCGAGTTCTTCCTGAAGGGGACCGTACCGACGCAGACCGACAACTGGTGGGTCGAAGGCTGTCCGGGTCCGGATGGCACGCGCCGGATCGCGCTCAAGCCCCAGGAGCGCGCGCCGGGGAACGTCTGGCAGAAGTACACCGACGAATGGATCCGTTCCGCGAACGCAGGCGCGCGGAGCTACGGCCGCTACGCCATCGCCGGCATTCAGTCCCGGACAGACAGTGCGGCCGAGCGGCACGCCGTTCGTGATCCCGTCGCTCACGTTGCCGCCGTTCCCGTCCGGGCGCACGCTCGCCCCGACTCCCACCCCGACGCCCACGCACACCCCGTGATGCGACGCGTCGGCGCGATCGTCGCGTGCGTCGATGCGAGCGGACGTGTCCTCCTGGTGCGTCAGCGCGGCGGTCCGTTCGCCGGCGCGTGGCTGTTGCCCGGCGGCGGTGTCGAGGAGGGCGAGTCGCCCGAGGACGCCGTGCGCCGCGAGACGCTCGAAGAGACGGGCTGCGGGCTCACGCAGCTCGCGCACGTCGCGACCTATGAAGTGGACGAGCGCACCGAGGATTTTCGCGCGCTGGTCCACCTGTTCCGCGGGACCGCTCTGGGCGAGGCGCGCGCGGAGGACGGTTCAGCGGTGCGCTGGTCCGCGGCGGATGGATCCGGGTATCACGCCGCCCTACGGCGCGAGCTCGCGGACGCCGGTCTGCGCAGCGAAGACGACGAGCGCCTCGCGCGCGCGCTCTCCGTGACGAACGTGACGATGCGTCGCGTCGACAAATGAAGCGAAATGCGCGGATCGAAGATGACGAGGCGGAATGTCACGATGCGATGTGCGCCGCCGGCCAACTGCTCGCTCAGCGGTACGACTTCGACCGGTCTCGGTACGCGACCTAATCAAATCAGCTAATAAATCCGGGCGCCGATACCTCGTTGACGCGCCTTTGACACGGCCAGAGCCCGATCGCCCGCTATGCGAGCGTGCGTCCGGTCCGTTAAATCGGGTGCACATCGACGGGCGTGTGGGCGCCCTGGGGTGCACGGGAGGCGAGAGTCGGTGGGACGGACAACCCGCGGTGCTGTCATCGCGCTGTGCGTGAGCCTCTGCGTGGCGACGTCGCTGGACGTCAGCGGGGCGCCAGTCGCCGCGCAGGTGCAGGCGCCGGCGCAGTCAGCCCAGCGGGCAGCGGCCGTGCTCACGGTCATCTCCGGCGACGTGCTCATGCGCAGTGCGGGCGCTGACTTCTCGAGCGCGACGGACGGCGCCGTGCTCTACGTCGGCAGCACCATCCGCACGAGCGCCGACGCGCGAGCGATCATCACGCTCTTCGAAGGATCGACGGTCGAGCTCGAACCCGCCAGCGACATCACGATCGAGGAAGCCACGCGGCGGAGTGGATCGACGATCATCGAGCTCGCGCAGTCGCTGGGACGCAGCTGGCACGTCGTCACGCATCTCACGACCGCCGACTCACGCTATGAAGTGAAGACGCCCGCCGCGACCGCGTCGGTCCGCGGGACCGCGTTCGAGGTCGTCGTGGACGACAGCCTGACGACGACGGTGACGACGACCGAGGGTCGCGTCGCGACCACCGATGCCGCCGCGACCAGCGAGGTCCTCGTCAGTCCCGATCAGACCACGACGGTGCACGCGAACTCGGCGCCCGAGCCTCCGCGCTCGGCCCCCGATGCGCGGCGCATCGTGACCGTCACCGCGATGTCGGAGACTTCCGTCGTCGTCGATCCATTCGGCCGCGCAAATGGATTCAGGGATGGTCGGGTCGTCGCACAGACCCCGGGCGCGCGCGTGCGCGTGAAGGATGGCGCGATCGTCGTGACGCTGC
The DNA here is from genome assembly GCA_005882255.1 of Chloroflexota bacterium. Taxonomy (GTDB): domain Bacteria; phylum Chloroflexota; class Limnocylindria; order P2-11E; family P2-11E; genus CF-39. The sequence continues at coordinate 6,815 of VBEZ01000199.1, forward strand.
CGAACGTCCCGGATGGCGCATTCGCGACGACCGTCGCGCCTTCGGCCGGCGGCCCGGTGCCGGTGCTCACCACCGTGAGCGACAGAGGCGAAGAGCCAGTTACCGTCGAGAGCTCGGCGGAGGCCGGCGCTGTTTCCGCGACCTCAGGTATCGAGCTGCGCGGGTCGAGCGACAAGCCGAGGGTGCGCGCCCTGACCGCCGACGAGACGAAGCAGGTGCCGGACGCGAAGATCGGTCCGAAGAAAGCGACCCTGCCGGACAAGACGACCACGAACGCCACGAACAGATCAGCGCTTCCCGGGGGAGCGACCACACCGACGACGCTCGGTACCAGCGCGTCGCCGGAGCGGAAGGCCGACGCCACCGCGGAGCCCGCCGCGACGCCGCGCCGCTTCGCGCCGCCGACTCCCGTCGCGCCGATTCGCCGCTAGAGCCGGACGATCGTCGCGCCGTCGCCGCCTTCCGCGGCGCCGGCGGGCTCGTGAGCGCGGACAAGAGGATGCCGTGAGAGGACGTCGCGCACCGCGGTCCGCAGCGCGCCCGTTCCCTTGCCGTGCACGATCCGAAGCCGGTCGACGCCCGCGACCGCGGCATCGTTGAGATAGCGGTCGAGCACCTCGAGCGCCTCCTCGGCGCGAGCGCCGCGAAGATCGAGCTGCAGCGACACCGCCGACGCGGATCCGGCGACGACCGGCCGCGTCGCGCGTGGGGACTCGGGAGCGGCCTGCGCGGGCCGCAGGCTCGCCGCCGGCACGCGTAGCCGCAGCGGGCCCGCGGCGACATCCGCCATGCCGCGGTCGTCGATCGACAGCAGCGTGCCGGGCTCGCTCACCCCTTCGACGTGCACCGGCGCTCCCACCGCGATCGGCACGGTCGCGAGCGGCGTCGGATCCGGCGTGGACGATCGGCGCGTGGTCTCGGCCTCGGCGAGCGCGGCGCGCGCTTCGTCGACGAGATTGCGCTTGGCGGCCTTGTCGCGCGCGTTCTCGGCCTGGCCGAGGGCTCGACGCGCCTGCAGCAGCAGCTCGTCGACCTCGGTGCGCGAGCGCTTCGCGGCGCGCTCGGCCTCGTCCCGGATCCGCGCCGCCTCGCGCCGCGCGTCCTCGCTGAGGCGCTGGGCGTCCGCAGCGGTGACGCGCGCCTCTTCGAGCGCGGTCGACAGATCCGTGCGGTGGCGCTCGGCCTCGCGCAGGCTGCGTTCGAGCGAGCGATGCAGATCCGAGAGGTGCGACTCCGCGCGCGTCAGGACCGCGCCGTCGAGGCCGAGCCGCGCCGCGATCGCGAACGCGTTCGATGCACCGGGGAGGCCGACGTGCACGCGGTACGTCGGGCGCAGCGACTCGGCGTCGAATTCGACGCTCGCGTTGGAGACGCCTGGGGTGTTGAGCGCGAACGCCTTCAGCTCCGGGTAATGCGTCGTCGCCGCGACGAGGACGCCGCGCTCGAGCAGCGTCTCGAGCACGGCCATCGCGAGGGCGGCTCCTTCGTCGGGGTCGGTCCCCGCGCCGAGCTCGTCGAGGAGGGCGAGATCGTCGCGCTCCGCTTCGGCGAGCGTGGCCACGACGTTGCGGAGGTGCGAGGAGAACGTCGAAAGCGACTGCGCGATCGACTGCTCGTCGCCGATATCCGCGAACACGCGACGCACCACGGGCACGCGGCTGCCACGCGACGCCGGGATCTGGAGACCCGACGCGCCCATGAGCACCAGCAGGCCCATCGTCCGGAGGGTCACGGTCTTACCGCCGGTGTTGGGCCCGGTGATGACGAGCACGCGGAAGTCCGAGCCGAGGCGTACGTCGATCGGCACGACGCCCGTTCCGCGCTCGACGAGCAACGGATGCCGCGCGCCGACGAGATCCAGCCTGCCGTGCGCGTCGAGCACCGGCCGCTCGCACTCGAGATGCTCGGCGAGCTCCGCCTTCGCGAGCAGCAGGTCGATGGCGGCGAGCGCGTTCACGACCGTGTCGAGATCCTCCCCTGCGCGCTCGACGCGGCGCGAGAGCTCGTCGAGGACGCGTCGCACTTCGGCGCTCTCCGCGAGCTCCGCCTCGCGCAGCGCGTTGTTCGCCTCGAGGATCTCGAGCGGCTCGATGAAGACCGTGGCGCCGCTCGCGGACTGATCGTGGACGATCCCCTTCACCGCGCCGCGCATCTCGGACTTGACCGGAACGACGTAGCGGCCGCCCCGCTGGGTCACGAGTTGCTCTTGCAGCACCCGCGCGAGCTCCGGGGAGCGCAGCAGCCCGTCCAGGCGCTGCTGCAGGCGCGCCTGCGCCGCGCGCAGCGTCGCGCGCAGCGAGCCCAGGCGCGGGCTCGCGCGGTCGAGCACCTCGCCCGTTCCCGCGATCGCCTGCTCGATCGCCTCCGCGACCTCGCGCGGCGGCCGCGCGAAGCGCGACTTCGCGGCAAGGGGCGGATACGGGTGGACGTCGGAGAACAGCTTCTCGGCCGCGCGGATCGTGTCCGCGATCTCGACGAGCTGGAGTGGATCGAGCGAGCCACCCAGGCGCGCCCGCCGCAGCGCGTCACGGATGTCGCGCGCGCCGCCGATACCCGCGGAGGGCTGTGCGCGGAGCAGGTCGCGCGCGGCGGCGGTCTCGTCCTGCAGACGCTCGGCCTCGCGCACATCGGATACGGGCACGAGGGCGTCGGCGAGCTCGCGCCCGGGAGTGAACGACGACCGCTCCGCGAGAAGGGCGCGGATCGCCGGGTACTCGAGCGTGACGAGCGCGCGCTCGGCGGCGGTCGTCATCGCGACACCGCGTTCGATCCGCGCACCCAGAGCCGCCACGGCTTCGAAGACGTCGCGCTCTCCGCGATGCCGATGCGCGGACCGCGCGCGATCTCGCGCGGCAGGACCACCGGAGCGTCGCGCAGCTGCAGCGCGGACCCGGTCAGGTCGAAGCCGGACTGCGCGGTCGACAGCGCGAAGCCACGGCCGAGGAGACCGGGCCCCGAGAGGCGCGCGCCGGCGGCGAAGCCCTCGAGCGGCTCGGCGCCGCGGAGGAGCACCGCGCCGACGCCACCCGATCCGTGCGCGACGACGTTCATGCAGTACCAGACCCCGTGTGAGAGATAGACGTAGGCGTGTCCCGGCCTCCCGAACATGACGCTGGTGCGCGGCGTCGGACCGCGGAACGCGTGCGAGGCCGGATCACGGTTGCCCTGGTAGGCTTCGACCTCGACGAGCCGCGCGGCGCGACGACCCTCCGGGCCATCGTAGAGGAGCACCTTGCCCAGGAGCTCGCGTGCCACGACCAGCGTCGGCCGCGCGAAGAACGAACGGGGCAGGCGCGGGCCGTACGCGAGCGGCGCGGTGCTAGCTGGTCTTCCGCGGATCGAGCGCGTCTCGGAGGCCGTCACCGACGTAGTTGATCGACAGCACCGTCAGGAAGATGAGGAAACCGGGGAAGAACGCCCAGTGCGGCGCGATGTCGATGTAGTCCTTCGCGTCGTAGAGCAGGCGGCCCCAGGTCGGCGTGTCGGACGGGAACCCGAGGCCGAGGAACGAGAGCGTCGATTCCGTCAGGATCGCACCGCCGATCGTCGCGGCCACGAGCACCGGGCTCAGAACGTTCGGGATGATGTGCTTCATGATGATGCGGCTGTCGGGGTCGCCGACGGCACGCGCCGCTTCGACGAATTCCTTCTGTTTCAGCGACAGGAACGAGGCGCGCACGAGGCGCGCGACGGGCATCCAGTTCAGGATCCCGATGACGCCGACGATCATGAGGAAGATGCCCAGCTCGGGCCCGAATGCGGCTCGGAGCGAGTCACGGAACAGGTACACGATCACCAACAGCAGCGGCAGGATCGGCAGCGAGAGGAACAGGTCCGTGAGCCGCATGAGCGGACTGTCGAGCTTCACGAAGTAGCCAGCGAGCGCGCCGATCGTCAGGCCCAGCGTGATCGCGAGCAGCACGGACGTGATCCCCACCGCGATGGACACCCGTCCTCCGAGGATCGCGCGCGCGAGCATGTCGCGGCCCAGATCGTCGGTGCCGAAAAGATGTTCCGGGCTGGGGCCCTTGAGCGACATCGTGAAGTCGATGTTGTCGATCCGCGTGTGGTACACGAGCGGCCCGACGAGGACGAAGACCACGAGCGTGACGAACGTGAACAGACCCGCCATCGCGAGCCGGTGTCGGCGGAACTGATGCCAGGCATCGCTCCAGAGCGAACGTGCGGGGCGCTTCAGCTCGACACTGGCGGGAAGTCGCGCGATCTCGACGTCGGTCGCGGCCACGGCTTAGGAGTACCGGATCCGTGGATCGAGGACGCCGTACAGAACGTCCGCGAGCAGGTTGAATAGCACGACGAGCGTCGCGAAGATCAGCAGGATCGCGGCGACAACGGGCGTGTCGCCCTGGCCGATCGAACGTACGAGCAGCTCGCCGATGCCCGGCACGCGGAAGATCTGCTCGGTGACGATCGCGCCACCGAAGACGGCCGGGATGCCGAGCGCGACGAGCGTGACGACCGGGATGAGGCTGTTGCGCAGCACGTGACGGAGGACGACGAGCCGCTCCTTCAGACCTTTGGCCCGGGCGGTGCGCACGTAGTCCAACGGGAGATGCTCGAGCATCTCGGCCCGCGTATACCGCGCGATCGTCGCGGTATCGAAGAGCGCAAGCACGGTGATCGGCATGATCGACTGCCGTATCTGATCGCCGAGCGTCGACAGGCTCGTGATCTTCAGGGTCGAGTCGTAGATGAACGGCAGCCAGTGCAGCTTCACGCTGAAAATGATGATCAACAGAAGGCCGGTGAAGAACGTCGGCACCGAGAAGCCGATGAACGCGAACGTCGTCGAGAAGTGGTCGAACACCGAGTAGCGCTTCACCGCCGAGATCATCCCGATCGGGACCGCGAGCAGCACCCCGATGACGTAGGCGACGCCGACGACGGCGAGCGTGTTCGGCAGCCGCTGCCAGATGAGGTCCATGACGGGCGAGCGACTCATGAACGAGTACCCGAAGTCGAGATGGGCGATCGCGATGACCCACTTCACGTAGCGGACGTGCCATTGCTCGTTGAGGCCGAGCGATTCACGGATCCGCTCGCGGACCTCCGGTGGGACGCGCGGGTCGGCGCCGAACGATGCGAGTGGATCGGTCGGTGCGAGCGCGAGGATCGCGTAGACCACGAAGCTGATGACGATGAGCGTCGGAATGGCGATGAGGAGGCGCCTCAGTACGTACCTGCCCACTCGTTACCCCCTCACGCCCTGCGGCGTCGAGGCTCGGGTAGTGCGGTGGAGGTCGTCCACCGCACTACCCTACCCCGTTCCTAGCCTGCGAAGGCTATTTGGTCCAGTCCTGGATGGCGTACATCTCGGAGTCCCAGCCCGTCGGAACGACGCTCTTCAAGGTGTTGGACATCCCAGAGGTGACCTGCGTACGTGTCACGACCGGGATGATCACGACGTCCAAGATGAGGATGTCGTTCGCCTGCTTGAACAGCGAGGCGCGCTTGGCCGGGTCCTTCTCCGAGCGGAGGCTGTCGATGATCGTGTCGAAGGCCGGGTTCTGGTAGCGGTTGTAGTTCGCCGAGTTCCAGTTGTTGGCCTTTCCGGTGGCCTGCTTGCTGGTCCAGCCGTTGAGGTAGTTCGTGAAGTCCGGGTCACTGTTGTTCGTGAACATCTCGACGTCGGCCCAGAAGTGGTTCGCACCATCGGGCGAGGTGTTGGTGAAGAAGACGTCGGCCGGGACCTGCTTGAGCTCAACCTTGAAGCCCGCGGCCTCCCAGTTCTTCTTCATGATGTCCTGCGTCTTCTGCCGCACGGCATTCACCGTGGTCTGGTAGACGATGTTGAGCTTGATGCCGCCCTTGGCGCGGACGTTGTCAGAGCCGAGCTTCCACCCGGCGTCGTCGAGCATCTTGCCCGCAGCGGCAGTGTCGAACTTGCTGCAGAAGTCCGCGGTGGCCGTGGACTCGTAGTCCGGAACACCCGTGACGATGTTGCAGCCCGGCTTGCCAGAGAGGCCGTCACCGTAGATCTGCTGCGCGACCGTCTTGCGGTCCGTCGCCAACGCGAGCGCGGTGCGGACGGTCTTCCCGTCCGGCCCGTTGAAGAACGGGTGCTTGGTGTCGGGCTCGCCGCGCTTGTCGCCGAGCGATGCGCTCGGGTCGGAGAAGTTGAGCATGATGCGCTCGACGCTCGAGCCGTAGACCGTGAGGAGCTTGCCCTTCGTGCTCGTGTCGGCCATCGGCTTGAGGATGCCGGCCTCCACCTGGAGGTTCCACGCGTAGTCGACGTCGCCGGTCTGGAAGACCGCGCGAGCCGCCGACGGAGCGTCGCCGCCACCCTTGAACGTGACGGTCTTGAAGTACGGCTTGTTCGGGTCGCGGAACTGGTCGTTCATCGCGTAGGTGACGACGTCACCCGACTTGAAGTCGACGACCTTGTATGGACCGGTGCCGATCGGCTTGAGGTTGCCAGGCGCGTCCTTGAGCTTCTCGCCCTGGTACGCCTGGAACTGCGCCTTCTGAAGGATGTAGCAGCACGTGCCGACGCCCCACTGGTAGATGTTGGGGTTCGCGGCCGCGTAGGTCACGACGACGGTGTTCGCGTCCTTCGCGACGACCGACTTCACACCCTCGGCGGCGTCCGAAGTGGAGACTGCCGTCTTCGGGTCGGCCATGAGGGAGAACGTGAAGGCGACGTCGTCGGCGGTGAACGGAGTTCCGTCCGACCACTTCACGCCTTGACGCAGCTTCCAGGTGACGGTCAAGAGGTCGGCGGACACTCCGCCGTTCGCGACCGTCGGGATCTCCGCGGCGAGGCCGTTCGCGAGCGGCTTCGCGTCAGGACCGAACGAGGCGAGCGGCTCGGTCACGAGTCGCGCCGCGTCGCTGTCCTTCGTGCCGGTCGCCAGGTGCGCGTTGAGGATCGTTGGCGCCTGCCAGTACAGAATCTTCAGGTCATCGCCGGCGCCGCGCTTCGCTGCGACGGTCGCCGACGCCCCCGGTGTGCTCGATGCCGCCGGCGGTGTCGTCCCGCAAGCTGCCAGTGTCATTGCTGCGACGGCCACGACCGCCGCCGCGCGTCGCCATTGGTTGGTCATTCCTTGTTGATACCTCCCACGCCTTTCGCAATCCCGCATCGCGGAACGCCCGCGATGTTTTCGCAGGCTACCCTCGTACCCCCCTGAGAGCAAGGCGGTTCGGTCGGCGAGCCTAGCCGCGGAGCGTCGCCCCGAGCTGGTGGAGCAGGCGGCCCTCGATGCGCTTGACGGCACGGTCGACGTCGGCCTCGGTCAGCGTGCTATCGGACGACCGCAGCACGAGCCGCACCGCGAACGATTTCTTGCCCGCGCCGACCTGCGGCCCGCGGTAGAGGTCGAGCAGGGACACCGACTCGACCAGGGCTTTCCCCGTGGCCCGGATCGCCTCCTCGACCGCGCCGTACGGCGTGGCCTCGTCGAGGACGACGGCGAGATCGCGGATGGCCGGGGGGTACCGAGGCGGCGCAGCGACCTGCGGGAGCGCCACCCGGGTCCGCAGCGCCGCGATGTCGAGCTCGGCGACGAAAGTCGCGGCCGGCAGGTCCCAAAGGTCGGCGACCCGCGGGTCGAGCTGGCCCCAGATCAATACGTCGCGGTCGGCCGACCCGCGTCGCTCTGAGCGGCCGGGATGAAGGCCGGGCGCGCCGAGCTGGACGTCGCCGGCCGTATCGATCCGCAGCTTTGCGAACGCTCCGCTCAAGACGGACTTCAGATCCGAGAGATCCGCGTCGCGGCCCGGGCCGAGCCAGCTGTCCGGCTGCGCGTTGCCGGCGAGCACGATCGCCGCGGTCCAGCGCTCGTCCGGCAGGTCGGCCTTGCGCGGCAGGTAGACGGGCGCGATCTCGAACAACGCGACACCGCCGCGGTGTCGTAGGTTGCGCCGCGCGGTGTCGAGCACGCTCGCTCGCAGCGTCGGGCGCGCGACCGACTGCGTCGCCGTGGTCGGGTTCTGGATCCGCAGCGGCTCCGGGGCGATGGCCGTCCCATCGGACGTGAGACGGCCGAGCCACTGCGGATCGATGAGCGAGTACGACACGGTCTCCTGGAGACCCATCCCGAGGAGCGCGTCGCGGAGACGCTCGCGGAACTCTTCCAACGGATGAGCTTCGATCAGTGGCAGCGGGCCGTCGGGCACCCGCGCGGGCAAACGGTCGTATCCGGCGACGCGCGCGATCTCCTCGATGACGTCGTGCGGGATCGCGATGTCGGTGCGCTCCACCGGTGGCCGCGCGAGCAGCGTGTCGCCCTCGATCGTGCAACCAGAGAACCCGAGGCGTCCGAGGATGTGGACGGCCTCGTCGCGCGCGATGTCGATGCCGAGCACCTTCCGCACCAATCCGTACGGCATGCGGACCTCGACAGCTGGCCGTGGGTGCGGGTACCGGTCGACACTTCCCGCGAGCTTCGCGCCGGCGTGATCGCGAAGGAGGGCGACGGCCCGCGCGAGCGCGATCGGCACGAGGTCGGGGCTCAGATCCCACGCGAAGCGTCGGGCGGCGGCGCTCCCGGAAGAGCCGCGCATCTCGAGCCGTGTGGCGGTGCGGGCGATGCCACGCGGCTCGAACGACGCGCATTCGAGCGCGACCGTCGTCGTGTCGCCGCGGATCTCCGAATCCTCACCGCCCATGATCCCCGCGATGCCGAGCGCGCGCTCCTCGTCCGCGATCACGAGCGTGCCGTCCGGCAACGCGCGATCGACGCCGTCGAGCGTGCGGATCCGCTCGCTCGGCCGCGACTGGCGCGCGACGAGGGTGCCGCCGCGAATGTCACGCAGGTCATAGGCGTGCAGCGGTTGGCCGAGCTCGAGCATCACGTAGTTCGTGATGTCCACGACGTTGGAGATCGGGCGCATCCCGGCTGCGACGAGGCGGCGCTGCATCCACTCGGGCGACGGACCGATGCGAACGCCGTCAAGCCGCGCGACCGCGAAGCGCCGGCACGCGTCGGTATCCTCGATGCGGACGTCAAGCGCCTTCGGCGCCTGGCGCCCGAGATCCGCGCGCTCGGGCTCGCGGAGCTGCGTTTCGAGGAGCGCGGAGACCTCGCGAGCGATACCGAGGATGCCGAGGCAGTCGGGACGGTTCGGCTGCAGCTCGAGGAGCAACACCGTCTCGCCGAGCGCCTCGGAGAGGGGCGCGCCGACCGGCAGCTTCGGATCGAGCAGGAGGATGCCGTCGTGGTCCTCGCCGATGCCGAGCTCTTTCTCGGACATGACCATGCCCTCGCTCTTGATGCCGCGCATGTCCTTCGGCTTCATGACCATGCGCTCGCCGGTGTGGCCGTCGAGGTACTCGGCGCCGACCTCGCCGTACGCGACGATCGAGCCGGGCTTCAGGTTGGTCGCGCCCGTCACGACGGTCTTCCGGCGGCCTTCGCCGTACTCGACCGTCGCGAGCTGAAGCTTGTCGGCACCCGGGTGCTTCGCG
>VBEZ01000200.1 GCA_005882255.1 Chloroflexota bacterium
GTAGGCCCGCCTGCCGCGCTGATTCCGTCGCACGACGCTCGGCGGCGACGCGCAGCGCGACTCCGAGGCCGACGATGCCGGCGACGTTCTCCGTCCCGGTGCGACGGCCCTTCTCCTGCCCGCCCCCGGTCTGCATCGTCGCGAGGCGCGTGCCGCGGCGCACGTAGAGCGCCCCGACGCCCTTCGGCCCATAGAACTTGTGCGCGTTCACGGAGACCAGGTCCACGGGGATGCGACTGGTGTCGAAGTCGAGGGCGCCGACGGACTGGACCGCATCGCTGTGGAGCTTCACGCCTCGGTCACGGCAGATCGCGCCGATCTCGGAGATCGGCTGGACGGTGCCGATCTCGTTGTTCGCGTGCATCACCGATACGAGCGTCGTCTTCGGCTCGATCGCGGCCGCGATGGCGGCCGGATCGACGCGACCGTCACGACCCACGGGCACGACCGTGACGCGGACCTGTCCGCTCGACTCGAGATCCCTCGCGGTATCGAGCACCGCATGATGCTCGACCGCGGTGGTGATGAGGTGATCGCCGAGGCCGCGGCGCGCCTTCATCACACCACGTAGCGCGAGATTGTCGGCCTCGGTGCCGCCGCTGGTGAAGACGATCTCCGTCGGCTGCGCGCCGAGGACGGCCGCGACATCCTCTCGCGCTCGGTCGACGAGCTCGCGCGCGGCGCGGCCTTCGAGGTAGATGCTCGATGGGTTGCCGTGCGTCTCGCGCAGCACGCGGGCCATCGCGTCGGCGACCTCGGGGTCGACCGGCGTGGTCGCGGCGTGGTCGAGATACACGCGCTTCACGTGTGCAAGTCTAGGCGTGATGAGCGAGATCGAGATCAGCCTGGTCTGGCTGCAGCTCGATCCCACGAGCGTCGTCGCGCGCAGTCACCTGCTCGTCCTGTGGAGCCGCCTCGGGCGATACGATCCGGCCGACGTCGCTCGCCTCATCTACCGCGACCAGCGTCTTTTCGAATGGCGCGCCTTCCTCTATCCGACGCGTCATCTGCCCTTCTACCGTCTCGCGATGCGCAGCAGATCGCTGAAGTACGTGCACCTGCGACGCCGCGCCGCGTGGATGCGCCAGAACCTGCCGCTGCGGCGCCAGGTGCTGTCGCGGCTCCGACGCGAGGGCCCGCTCGCGACGAGCGCCTTCGACGGGCGCGCGGCGGTCTCGTGGCATTCGCGGGGCTGGACGAATGACCGCAACGCCAGCCAGATGCTCGAGTTCCTCTCGGCCAGGGGGCTCGTCCTCGTCGCGGGTCGCGCCGGGCAGGAGAGGCTCTGGGATCTCACCGAGCGATGCGTGCCGGCCGAAGCACTGCTCTCAGCGGCGACACCGGCGAAGCTCATTCGTGACGCGACCGTCCGATCGCTGTGCGCCCTCGGCGTCGCCACACCGACGCAGATCCAGAACATGCTTCCGGCCGCGCTGCGCGGATCCGTCGCGAAGGCGATCCCCTCACTCGAGCGCGCCGGCGAGCTCATCCCGGCTCGCGTCGCCGAACTCAAGGGCCGTTGGTATGTACATGCCGCCGATGCGGAGCGGATCCCCGCGCTGGAGCGGAGCTGGAGCGGCCGCACGACGCTGCTCTCGCCGTTCGACACCCTGATCCGCGACCGCGCGCGCGCTGAGGCGCTGTTCGGCATGCGTTACCGCATCGAGATCTACGTGCCGCGCGCGAAACGCGAGCATGGCTACTTCGCGATGCCGATCCTGCACGAAGACGAGCTCATCGGCCGCATCGACCCACGCGTCGATCGGGAGCGGAACACGCTCGTCGTCAACGCGGTCCACCTCGAGCCGGGCCCGAAACGTGACGCCGCCACTGGACGCGCCGTCGCGCAGGCGCTCGCTGACCTCGCGCGGTTCACCGGCATGTCGCACGTGACCCTTCCCGCCGGCGCGGGTCTGCCGGGGCTCCGCTAGGTCTTCGGCTTCTTGATCACGCGCAGACCGAGCTCCTCGAGGAGCTCGTCGTCCAGGGTGGCGGGCGCGTCGAGCAGGGGGTCGTAGCCGGTCTGCGTCTTGGGGAACGCGATCGTCTCGCGCGCGTTCGCCAGTCCGGCGAGGATCATGAGCGTCCGGTCGATGCCCGTGGCAATGCCGCCCTCGGGCGGCGCGCCGTACTCGAGCGCATCGAGCAGCGCCCTGAATTGGACGGCGGCGTCCGCCTTCGAGATGCCAAGCACCTCGAATGCCCGCTCCTGCATCGCGCGGTTGTGGATGCGGATGCTTCCGCCGCCGAGCTCGTTGCCATCGACAACGAAGTCGTACTGAGAGCTGAACGCCTTCCCGGGGTCGTCGCTGAAGAGATGCTTCGCGTTCTCCGCGTCGAGCGGACCGGCGAAGGGATTGTGGGAGAACGTCCATCGGCCGTCGAGCTCGCGCTCGAACATCGGGAAGCGGTGGATCCACATCGCGTGATGCGTCGACCCGTCGACCAGGCGGAGCACCTCGCCCAGCTGCCGGCGCACTTCGCCGATCGACCGGCTCGCCACGCGGTACTCCGCCGCCACGGCGAGGACGAGGTCGCCGTCCTTCGCCCCCGATGTCGATCGAACACGCGCGAGCTCGTCGGCGCTGAAGAATTTGGCGACGGGAGACTTCACCTCCGAGCCGCTGAACGCGAATGAGACCAGGCCCTTGGCGCCGCGCGTCTTGGCGATGACGGCCCAACCGTCGATGTCCTTTCGCGACGCGTCGGCCTTGCCCGGCACGACGAGCGCTCGGACGGCGCCGCCCTGCGCGATCGCGTCCTTGAAGACCGCGAAGCCGGTACTGCGAAAGATCTCGGTAAGGTCGACCAGCTCCATCGCGAAACGCGTGTCGGGGCGATCACTCCCGAACCGGCGCATCGCGTCGTCGTAGGTCAAGCGCGGCCAGGGCTTCTGGTGCAGCGGCTTCGCGGCGAAGCGCTCGAACACGGCGGTGTAGCACTCCTCGACCACGGCCATGATGTCCTCGGGCTCCGCGAAGCTCATCTCCACGTCGAGCTGGGTCAGCTCGTAGATGCGGTCGGCTCGTGGATCTTCGTCGCGGAAGCAGCGCGCGATCTGCACGTACTTGTCGATACCGCCGACCATGAGGATCTGCTTGAGCTGCTGTGGCGACTGCGGGAGCGCCCAGAACTTCCCCGGGTAGTAGCGCGACGGAACGACGAAGTCGCGCGCGCCGGTCGGGTCGGAGCGGATCATCATCGTGGTCTCGATCTCCCAGAAACCGCGCTCCACGAAGAAGCTCCGGATCGCGTTGGTGACCTCGCTTCGGAGGCGCATCAGATCCTTCGAGCGCTCGCGCCGCAGATCGACGTAGCGGTACTTCCAGCGAAGGTTCTCGTCGACGGGCGTCTCCTCGTTCACGTAGAAGGGCGGCGTCTTCGCTTCGTTGAGGACGACCACCTCGGTCGCGGCGACCTCGATGTCGCCCGTCGGGAGCTTCGGATTGCGCGTGCCCTCGGGGCGCGGCCGCACGGTCCCGCGGACCTGCAGCACCCACTCGCTCCGTGCGTCCTTGAGCGCGGCGTGCGCCTTGGATCGTTCCGCCGCGCTCGCGACGATCTGCGTTTTGCCGTACCGGTCGCGGAGGTCGATGAACGTCACGTCACCGTGGTCGCGGCGGCGGTCAACCCAGCCCGCGAGCGTGACGGTCTTTCCGCTGTCGGCGACGCGCAGCTCGCCCGCGGTGTGCGTCCGCAGCATCAGTCGCGCGGGTCCGTGAGGAAGGGCGCTTCGCCGTGGTCGTCGGGATCGGTCGGCGGCTTCCAGAGCGTCGGCCGAGGATGCGGTTGCACGTGCCGCTTCACCTCGGTGACGACCGCGGCGAGCCGCTTCACCACCTGCTCCTTCTTCATGAGGTCCCGCACGATGACGTTCCCGCCCCGCGCCTCCTCGGTGCCGCGGATCACGACGACGCGCGCGCCGTGCTTGATCGCGCTCTCGATCTGGCGCTCCAGCGGCCGCGCCGAGTAATCGATCGCGACGGTGAACCCGGCCTCGCGGAGCGGGTTCGCAATCTGCGTGCGATCCGCGAAGTCGTCCGGTTGCCCGGACACGACGTAGACGTCAGCCTTTGGCTCCTGTGCCACGGTCACCCCCTGCTGCCGCAGCGCGTAGTAGAGGACCTCGACGCCGCCGGCGATGCCGGTCCCGCTCAGGTCGGGTCCGCCCATCCGGCGCACCAGACCGTCGTAGCGGCCGCCCGCCGCGACCGCGATGTCGCCGGACTTCCGGTACTCGGGATCGGTCAACACGAACTCCGACACCGTCCGCGTGTAGTAATCGAGTCCGCGCACCAGGGTCGCGATGACCTTATACGCGATGCCGAGGCGTGTGAGCCCATCCTGCACCTCGGCGAAATGTTCCTTGTCCTCCTTGCAGAGGACGTCCGACAGCTTCGGCGCGCCGGCGATGATCTCGCGGTCCTGCGGCTCCTTCGAGTCGAGGATGCGGAGCACATTCGTGTCGAGGCGCCGCTGCGACTGCGGACTCAGCGAGTCGCGGTGCTTCCCGAAATAGTCGCCGAGCGCGGTCTTGAGCTTGGCCTGGCACGGCTCGTCGCCGATGGTGTTGATCTCGAGCTCGAAAGCGGTGAGGCCGACCTCCGCGAACAGACCGTTCGCGAAGTCGATGATCTCGACGTCGGCCGCGGCCTCGGGCGCGCCGTAACACTCGAGGCCCCACTGCCAGAACTGACGGAAGCGCAGGAGCTGCGGCCGCTGACCGCGGAACATCGGCTCCCAGTAGAAGAAGCGGATCGGCTGCGGTGACTTGTGGAGCCCGTTCTCGAGCAGCGCGCGTGTCACCGCGGCGGTGCCCTCGGGCCGGAGCGTCAGCCCGCCCTCGCCGCGCTGTCCGACCTCGTACATCTCGTAACCGACGATGTCGCTGCCCTCACCCACCCCTTTCACGAAGACCTCGCGGTTCTCGATGATCGGGGTGCTGAGGCGCGGGTAGCCGTAACGGAGCGCGCGCGCCTGCACGACCGCCTGGAGCGTGTCCATCGCGGCCGCTTCTTCGGGGAGCAGGTCCCGCGTCCCGCGGGGCCGTTGATAGGCCGGCATCGGAGGCATGACGATATCCCGCAGCGCCGCGTGCCGCGCAGCGGATATCGTGAAGTGGATGAATCGACGCTCCCTGCGGAGCGGTCACTGGAGGCAAGACAACGAGTAGCTCAATGCCGAAGCCCCCCGCGAGGCCGGCGACCAAGGCCACCGTGGAGCTCGCGAAAGGCGGATCGTTCACCTTCACCCTCCGCGCCGACAAAGCGCCGCAGACCGTGGAACGGTTCGCGGGCAAGGCGCGAAGCGGCTTCTACGACAACCTCACCTTCCACCGCGTCGAGGACTGGGTCGTCCAGGGTGGCGATCCGAAGGGGACCGGGACAGGCGGCGAGCGTGTGCCGAGCGAGTACAACGACCTCAGCTTCAAGCTCGGCGCGGCCGGCATCGCGCGCGGCCAGGATCCGGCGTTCAACAACGACTCGCAGTTTTTCTTCGTAAAGAAGGACTCCACCTTCCTCGACAAGCAGTACACGAACTTCGGTCAGGTCACCGCGGGAATGGACGTCGTCGCGGGGATCAAGATCGGAGACAGGATCAAGAAGGTCACGGTCGAGTGATCCGCGTCCTGCTGCTCCTCGCGTGCGTGCTCGTCGTCGGCTGTGGCGGCGCGGCGACATCCCCCTCACCAACACCGGTGCGGACCGTCGCGCCCTCGGCCGCGCCGGCGGTCGACGCGCGGGACTGCGCACCGATCCCGGCCGGCGTCACGGTGAAGACCGCGACGATGGAGCTCGCGAAGGGCGGCGTGGTGCAGCTCGCGCTGCGTCCGGATAAGGCTCCGAACACG
>VBEZ01000167.1 GCA_005882255.1 Chloroflexota bacterium
ACAACGTCACCCTCACCGTCACGCTCATCACCCCGATCGCTCTCGAGGAGGGTCTGCGCTTCGCCATCCGCGAAGGCGGCAAGACCGTGGGCGCCGGCGTGGTGACGAAGATCCTGGAATGAGCACCCGATAGATGGCAAAGCAGCGCATCCGGATCCGGCTCAAGGCCTACGACCACAAGCTGATCGACCAGTCCGCGGCGCAGATCGTCGAGACCGCGCAGCGCACCGGGTCGACGGTCACGGGTCCGGTGCCGCTGCCCACGCGCATCGAGAAGTTCACCGTGATCCGCAGCCCGTTCATCTACAAGGACTCGCGCGAGCAGTTCGAGATCCGGACGCACAAGCGCCTCATCGACATCAACGATCCGTCGCAGAAGACGGTCGACGCCCTCATGAAGCTGAACCTTCCGGCCGGCGTCGACATCGAGATCAAGCTCTAAAGGACCGAGAGATGACCGACGAGACCACGACGACGACCGAGACGAGCGAGCCGGCGGCGGCGCCAGCGATGGCGAAGGCCGTCATCATCGGCCGCAAGGTCGGCATGCTCCAGCACTTCCGGCCCGACGGGTCGGTGGTCGGCGCGACGGTCATCGCCACAGAGTCGAACCTCATCACCCGCGTGGCCACCAAAGAGCGTGACGGCTACACCGCGGTGCAGATCGGCTTCGGCGCGGTCGCGGAGAAGAAGATGTCGAAAGGAGAGCGCGGTCACCTCGGGGAGCTGCCGCCGCTCAAGCACCTGCGCGAAGTGCGCGTCGACGACGTCACCGGCTTCGCGGCCGGGCAGCGCATCGGCGTCGACAGCTTCGCCGTCGGCGACAAGGTCCACGTCACCGGCATCTCGAAGGGCAAGGGGTTCCAGGGTCCGGTCCATCTTCATCACTTCACGCGCGGACCGAAGTCCCACGGCTCGGACCACCTGCGTCGTCAGGGCTCGGTCGGATCGGGCACGACGCCCGGCCGCGTGCTGAAGGGACTGCGCATGGCTTCGCATCAGGGCGTGGACCGCGTCACCGTGAAGAACCTGGTCGTGCTGCGCGCCGACGGCGAGCGTTCGCTCCTCATCCTGTCGGGTGCGATCCCCGGGCCGCGCAACGGGGTCGTGATGGTGAAGAAGGCCTGATGGCGAAGACGGAAGAGAAGACCAAGAAGGGCGCTCCCGCGGCGAAGTCGGGCGCGCATTCGCCGGTGAAGCCGGCGGCCAAGAAGACCACGGCCGCGAAGGCGAGCACCGCGAAGGCGCAGCCGAAGGCCGCGACGAAAGCCGCCGAGCCGAAGACCGCGCGGAAGACCGCTGCTCCCGCCAGGCGCGTGGTCGCGCGACCGGTCACGCGCGTCGCGCGGCGCGCCGAGCCCGCGCGCCCGCGTGAGGCGGCTCGCGAGGAGCAGCCCAAGCGCAAGAAGGTCGCGGCGCGTGCGCTCCCGACCGCGCCCGACGGCCAGGCGCCGCTGATCGCGGCCGACGGCTCGTCGTCCGGCTCGATCGCCCTGCCGAAGGCGTTCCTGAAGGGCGCCTCGCGCGCGGCGACGCTGTTCCAGGCCTTCATCGCGGAGCGCGCGAACGCGCGTCAGGCGACGGTCGCGACGAAGAACCGCGCTCGTGTCGCCGGCGGCGGCAAGAAGCCGTGGGCCCAGAAGGGCACCGGTCGCTCGCGCCAGGGCAGCATCCGCTCGCCGCTGTGGCGCCACGGCGGCGTGGTGTTCGGCCCGAACGGACGGCGCTACGAGCAGCGCATGCCCGAGAAGATGCGCCGCGCCGCCTTCGGCGAGGCGGTGAGCGAGCGCGCCGCCGCCGGTCGCATCCTCGTGCTCGAGGAGCTCCGCTTCGACGGCGAGCGCCCGCGCACGCGCGAGGTCGTGGCGTGGCTCCGCCAGATCGGCGACACCGGCCGCACGATGGTCGTCTCGCCCGAGCTCGACGAGCGCATCGGCCGCGCCGTGGCCAACCTCCCCGACGTCGAGCTCCGCACACCGATGTCGCTGCGCCTCTCGGACGTGATGGAGTCGGACACGCTCCTCGTCACGCGTCCCGCCTTGGACGCGCTCGCCGTCCGCGCCGGCGAACGGGCGGAGGCGCGGGCATGAGAGGGACTTTGGTGCTGCTGCGCCCGGTGATCACCGAGCGTTCGATGACCGAGACGGGCAGCGGCCGCTACACGTTCGAGGTCATCAAGGACGCGACGAAGCAGGAGATCGCGGCCGCGGTGGCGGAGGCGTTCAAGGTCGACGTCGTCGATGTGAACACCATGACCGTTCGCGGCAAGGAGCGGCGCCTGGGCCGCCGCATCGGTCGGCGACCGGACTGGAAGAAAGCCATCGTCACCATCGCCGAAGGTCAGAAGATCGAGCGCTACTTCGTGGAAGGGGTCTAAAGGGTGCCGCTGAAGCAATACAAAGCGTTCACACCGGTCCGCCGCTTCCGGCAGTCGGCGTCGTACGCGGAGATCACGAAGGACAAGCCCGAGAAGAGCCTGACCGAGCGCAAGCTGCGTCAGGCCGGCCGCAACGCGCAGGGCCGCGTGACCACGCGCCACCGCGGCGGCGGCGAGAAACGGCGCTACCGGATCGTGGACTTCAAGCGCAACAAGGACGGGATCCCCGCGCGCGTGCTGGCGATCGAGTACGACCCGAACCGCTCCGCCCGCCTCGCGCTGCTCGGGTACCGCGATGGCGAGAAGCGCTACATCCTCGCACCGAACGAGCTCAAGGTCGGCGACACCGTTCTCTCCGGTCCCGAGGCCGAGGCGCGCGTGGGCAACTGCCTGCCGCTCGAGAACATCCCGACCGGCACGACGATCCACGGCGTCGAGCTCCAGCCCGGCCGCGGCGCGCAGCTCGTGCGCGCGGCCGGCGGCATGGCCCGGCTCGTCGCGAAGGAAGGCGAGTTCGCGCAGATCCGCCTTCCGTCGGGTGGCATTCGCGTCGTGCAGGTGCGCTGCCGCGCGACGGTCGGACAGCTCGGCAACGTCGAGCACGAGAACCGCAAGATCGGCGGCGCGGGGCACAAACGCCGCATGGGTTGGCGGCCGGCCGTCCGTGGCGTCGTGATGTCGCCGCGCGACCACCCGCATGGTGGTGGCGAGGCGAAGTCACCCGTGGGCGGCCAGGCGCAGACGCCGTGGGGCAAACCCGCGATGGGCCTCAAGACGCGGCGCAACCCGAAGACGGATCGCTTCGTGACCGAGCGTCCGAAGAAGAGGAAGAGCAAATGACCCGTTCGATCCGGAAGGGCCCCTTCGTCCAGGACTCACTCAAGAAGAAGATCGAGCAGCTCAACGCGCGCAACGAGAAGAAGGTCGTCAAGACCTGGTCGCGCGCGTCGCTGGTGCTTCCGACGATGGTCGGTCACACCATCGCCGTGCATGACGGTCGCCGCCACGTGCCGGTCTTCATCACCGAGAACATGGTCGGTCACCGCCTGGGCGAGTTCGCGCCGACGCGGACGTTCCGCGCGCACGGTCGCGGCGCCGCCGCCGAGACCGCCGCGACCGTGAAGCCGGGGGCATGACGATGGAAGTGCGCGCGTCCGCGAAGTTCCAGCGGTTCTCGCCCCGCAAGGCGAGGCTCGTGACCGACCTCATCACCGGAAAGTCGGCCGAGGAGGCGATCTCGATGCTGGAGAACCTGCCGAAGGGCGCGGCGCTCCCGATCGGCCGCGTCGTGCGCTCGGCCGTCGCGAACGCGGAGAACAACTTCAACATGACGCTCGAGAACCTGTACGTGAAGCGGGCCATCGCCGACGAGGGCCCGCGCATGAAGCGCATCTGGATGCGCGGCCGCGGACGGCGCGATACGAAGCTGCGCCGCACGAGCCACATCACCGTGGTCGTCGACGAGAGGAAGGCGTAGGAATGGGTCAGAAAGTCCATCCACTGGGGTTCCGGCTCGGGTTCGTGAAGACCTGGAACGCGAAGTGGTACGCCGGATCGAAGAACTACCCGGTCCTCCTGAAAGAGGACGTGACGATCCGTGCCGCCATCCGCGCTCGCCTGCGCGACGCGGCGATCTCACGCATCGACATCGAGCGCTCCACGAACCAGGTCACCGTGACGATCCACACCGCGAAGCCGGGTGTCGTGATCGGCAAGGGTGGCGCGAAGGTCGAGGAGCTGCGACAGGTGCTCGGCAAGACGACGGGCAAGGCCGTGAAGGTGAACATCTTCGAGATCCGCTATCCGGAGCTCGACGCGGTCCTCATCGCGGAGAACGTCGCGCAGCAGCTCGAGCGCCGCGTGTCCTTCCGCAAGGTGCTGAAGCAGACCGTGCTCCGCTCGATGAAGTCGGGCGCAAAGGGTGTGCGCGTGGCCGTCGCCGGCCGCCTCGGCGGCGCGGAGATGAGCCGACGCGAGTGGGAGCGCGAGGGTCGCGTCCCGCTGCACACGCTGCGTGCGGACATCGAGTTCGGCCGCGCGATCGCGAAGACAACGTTCGGCACGATCGGCGTGAAGGCCTGGGTCTACAAGGGCGACATCGAGCCCGCGCCGCGTCAGGTCGCGCAGAACGCACCCGGCAGCGGCGCCCAGCGTCCGGTCGCGCCCCCGGCACCCGCTCCGGCACCGACGCCCGCGCCGGCGCCGGTGGCCGCCGCGAGCACGCCGCCGGTGGCTGGGGTCTAGCCATGCTGCAGCCGAAGCGCATGAAGCACCGCAAGTTCCAGCGCGGCCGCATGAAGGGGCACGCGCAGGCCGGCGCGACGATCGCGTTCGGCGACTACGGGCTGCAGGCGCAGGAGCCGTGCTGGATGACCTCGCGCCAGATCGAGGCGGCGCGCCGCGCGATCGTCCACCACTTCAAGCGCGGTGGAAAGGTGTGGTTCCGTCCGTATCCGGACAAGCCCGTGACGAAGAAGCCGGCCGAGGTCCGCATGGGATCAGGCAAGGGCGCGCCCGACCACTGGGTCGCCGTGATCCGCCCGGGCCGGATCCTGTTCGAGGTCGCCGGCGTCAGCGAAGGCCTGGCGAAGGAAGCGCTACGCCTCGCCTCGTACAAGCTTCCGATCAAGACGAAGTTCGTGTCCCGAGAGGGCCAGGAAGGGGGCGGCAGTGCAACTGAAGGAAATGCGGCGGCTGTCTGACACCGAGCTCGCCGATGAGCTGAAGAGCGCGAAGGAAGAGCTCTTCGACTTCCGCTTCAAGCTGGCGACGCGCCAGCTGAAGAACTACCGCGGGCTGCCCGCCGCCCGCCGCCGCATCGCGCGCGCGCTGACCGTGCTGCAGGAGCGAGAGAGAGCGACGAATGGCTGAGAAGAAAGCCGAGAAGACCGCGAAGAAGTCAACATCAGCCAAGACCGCCACCGCCACCAAGACGACGGCGGCGAAGAAGACCACGGCCGCGAGGAAGACGACCGCCGCCGCGCCGCGCGCGGCCGCGACGGCTACGGCTCCGCGTCCCGCTGTCCGTAAGACGGTGACGCGCAAGCGCGCCGCGGCGACGGTGTCGCACAGTGCCGCGGCGACGCAGGCGGTCACCGGCTGGCGCCGCTTCCGCCGCAAGACGAAGGTCGGCGTGGTCGTCTCGGCGAAGCAGCCGCGGACCGTGATCGTGACCGTCGAGCGCCTGCGCGAGCACCCGATCTATCGAAAGGTCGTTCGCGTGCGCAAGCGCTTCGCGGCGCACGACGACGCGGGTGACGTTCGCGAGGGCGACCTCGTGCGTATCCAGGAGAGCCGCCCGTACAGCGCGACGAAGCGCTGGCGGGTCGTCGAGGTCATCTCGCGGCTCGGTGAGGCCGGCGCAGCCGCGCCGCGTCCCGCCGACATCGAGAAGGCGCTCGAGGAGTCCGAGGGCGCGGCGGAGTTCCTGTCGAAACCGGCCGACGAGACCGCTGAAGCGACGGAGGAGACCGAGGCTTGATCCGGCCCTACACCCGCGTCCGCGTCGCCGACAACACCGGAGCGAGAGAGCTCTCGGTGATCCGCGTGCTCGGCTCGTCCAGCGGGACCTCCGCTTCGATCGGCGACGTGTTCATCGCGGCGGTGAAGAACGCGATCCCGAACTCGGGCGTCAAGAAAGGTGAGGTCGTGCGTGCGGTCGTCGTCCGTCAGACGAAGGAATACCGCCGCAACGACGGCTCGTTCATCCGCTTCGACGACAACGCGGCGGTCCTGTTGAACCCGCAGAACCAGCCGCGCGGGACACGTATCTTCGGACCCGTCGCGCGCGAGCTGCGTGAGCGCAACTTCATGAAGATCGTCTCGCTCGCGCCGGAGGTCCTATGAAAACGAGCGAGAACCGGCTTTGCCGGGGCGAGCGAGTCCAGCCAGCCCTGAGCGTGTCTCCTCGGCGTAGCCGAGAGATTGAGCAGGTGCTGTAGTGGCGAGCAATCTGCGCATCCGCAAGGGCGACGAGGTGGTCGTCATCGCCGGCCGCGATCGCGGCAAGCGTGGCAAGGTGCAAGAGGTCGACCGTGCCTCGGGCAAGGTCATCGTCGCCGGCGTGAACATCGGCAAGCGCCACACCAAGCCCAACCCGTCCAAGAACCAGAAGGGCGGGATCATCGACCAGCCCATGGGCCTGTCCTTGGGGAAGGTCATGGTGATCTGCCCGCACTGCGGTGAGGCCACGCGGGTCGCGCACCGCATCGAAGAGGACACCAAGGAGCGCATCTGCAAGCGGTGTGGCGAGTCGATCGTGGTCGAGGAGAAGGAAGCGTGACAGTGGCAAGCGCGCTGAAGGAGCGCTACGACTCGGCGGTGCGGGACGAGCTGCGCAAGCAGTTCGGATTCAAGAACGTGATGCAGATCCCGCGCCTCGAGAAGATCGTGCTCAACATCGGCATGGGCGAAGCGATCGGGAACGCGAAGGCCATGGACGCCGCGGCGTCGGACCTCGCCCAGATCACCGGCCAGCGTCCGGTGGTCACGAAGTCCCGCCGGGCGATCTCGAACTTCAAGCTGCGCATCGGCATGCCGATCGGCCTGAAGGTCACGCTGCGCGGCGAGCGCATGTGGCATTTCTACGAGAAGCTCGTGACGGTCGCGCTCCCGCGCATCCGCGACTTCCAGGGCATCCCGGACCGCAGCTTCGACGGCCGCGGCAACTTCTCGCTCGGCCTGAAGGAGCAGCTGGTCTTCCCGGAGATCGACTACGACAAGATCGACCGGCTGCGCGGCATGGAGATCACGATCGTGACCACGGCAAAGACGGATGAAGAGGCGCGCGCGCTGCTGCGCGGCCTCGGCATGCCGTTCAAGGCAACCACGAAGGGGGTGGAGGGGGCCTAGCCCCGCTCATGGCCAAGAAGAGCCTGATCCTCAAGTCCCAGCGGCCGCCGAAGTTCAAGGTGCAGGGCTATCACCGCTGCCAGATCTGCGGTCGCCCGCGCGGCTACATGCGCAAGTTCGGGTTGTGCCGGATCTGCTTCCGCGAGCGCGCGCTCATGGGCGAGCTGCCCGGCGTGACGAAGTCGAGTTGGTGATCGAGATGGTGAGATGGATATGACGAACGAGACGACGCCTCCGATCGAGACCGGCGAGCAACCGGCCGGAGAGAGCCTGGCCCCGCGGCCCGCGGCGAAGCGCACGGTGCCGCAGAAACCGAAGAAGCCGCGCGTCGGCGGCGCGCCGAGCGATCCGCTCGCCGACATGCTCACGCGGGTGCGGAACGGGGCGGGCGCCCGTCACGAGACCGTGACCATTCCGGCCAGCCGAACGAAACTCGAGGTCGCGAAGATCCTGAAGGCCGAAGGGTTCATCAGCTCGTTCGACCAGCCGACGCCGCGCGAGATCGTGCTGAAGATGAAATACATCGGCGGCAAGGTGCCGGCCGTCTCCGGTCTCCGGCGCATCAGCCGGCCGGGCCTGCGCGTGTACGCGCGGAAGACCGAGATGCCGCGCGTCCTCGGCGGTCTCGGCGTCGCGATCGTCTCGACCTCGTCCGGCGTCATGACCGGGCGCGAGGCCGAGAAGAAGGGGTTGGGCGGGGAAGTCCTCGCCTACATCTGGTGATATGAGTCGCATCGGTCGCCTCCCCGTGCAAGTCCCGCAGGGCGTGGACGTCAAGATCGACGGCCACACCGTGCGTGTGAAGGGGCCGAAGGGGGAGCTCGTGCGCACCTTCCATCCGGACGTGTCCGTGACGCGTGAGGACGGGACGCTCGTCGTGAGCCGCAAGGACGACGCGAAGGCGACGCGCGCGCTGCACGGACTGACGCGCGCGCTCCTGCAGAACATGGTCACCGGGGTCACGAACGGGTACGCTCGTGATCTCGAGATCAGCGGCACCGGCTATCGCGCCGTGCTCGCGGGCAAGAAGCTGCAGCTCGCGCTCGGCTTCTCGCACCCGATCGAGATCGACCCGCCCGCCGGCGTGTCGTTCGCGCTGGAGACCCCGCAAAAGGTGAAGGTCTCCGGGACCGACAAGCAAATGGTCGGCGAGATGGCGGCGCGCATCCGCGCGCTGCGGGTGCCGGATCCGTACAAGGCCAAGGGCATCAAGTACGCGGAAGAGCGCATCAAGAAGAAGGCCGGCAAGGCTGGCAAGGTCGGCGCGAAAGCGTAGCGGGGAGAGAGATGGCGAAAGCAACCCGGAACGACGGTCGGACACGGCGTCACGCGCGTGTGCGTGAGAAGGTACGCGGCAGCGCCGCGCGCCCTCGCCTCGCGGTGTTCCGCTCGCTCACGCACATCTACGCGCAGCTCGTCGACGACGATGCCGGCAAGACGCTCGCCGCCGCGTCCTCTCTGGACACGAAAGACGCGAAGGGGAAGCGGACGGAGCTGGCGAAGAGCGTGGGCACGCTCCTCGGCGACCGCGCGAAACAGAAGGGCGTCACCGAGGTCGTGTTCGACCGCGGCGGTTACCGGTATCACGGAAGAGTGAAGGCGCTGGCCGACGGTGTCCGCGCCGCGGGGGTCAAGGTCTGATGCCGAGGATCGATCCAACACGTTTGGAGCTCACCGAGCGCGTCGTGCAGATCAACCGCGTGTCCAAGGTCGTCAAGGGCGGCCGGCGGTTCAGCTTCTCGGCCGTGGTCGTCGTCGGCGATGGCCGCGGACACGTCGGCGCCGGTCTCGGGAAGGCCGACGAGGTGCCCGCGGCCATCACGAAGGGCATCGCGGACGCGAAGAAACAGCTCATCCTGGTGCCGCTCGTCGATCGCACGATCCCGCATCCGGTCACGGCGGACTTCGGTGCCGCGAAGGTCCTGCTGCGCCCCGCGTCGAAGGGCACCGGCGTCATCGCCGGCGGCTCGGTGCGCGCGGTCGTCGAGTCCGCGGGCATCAGCGACATCCTGTCGAAGTCGCTGGGCAGCACGAACCCGGTGAACGTGGTCATGGCGACGATGAAAGCCCTCGGCGACCTTCGCTCCTCGCAGCGGATCACGGAGATGCGCGGCGTCGACATCCGGCGCAAGCGTGCCGAGCCCGAGCCGGTGGCGCCGTGACGCGACTGGTCATCCGTCAGCACCGCAGCTCGATCGGCGAGAAGATCGCCGCACGCCGCACGCTCGAAGCGCTCGGCCTGCGACGCACCGGCCAGAGCGTCGAGCAGACGGATTCGAAGGCCGTGCGTGGCATGCTGCGCCGGGTCGCGCATCTGGTCGAAGTCAGTGAAACGAAGACCGAGACCGCTGGTAAAGAGTGATATGAGACAACACGAGCTTCGGGCGCCGCAGGGCGCGCGAAAAGCCCATCGCCGCGTCGGCCGTGGGATCTCCTCCGGCCAGGGCAAGACCGCGGGCAAGGGCACGAAGGGCCAGCTCGCCCGAAGCGGCCCGGGGATCCCGGGCTGGTTCGAAGGTGGCCAGACGCCGATCCACATGCGCATCCCGAAGATGCGCGGCTTCAAGAACACGCGCTTTCGGGTCTCCTACGTCGGCGTGAACGTCGGCCGTCTCGGCGACTACGCCGTCGACGGCAAGGTCACGCCCCAGACGCTCGCCGCCAAGGGCCTGGTGCGGCCGGACGCGCGGGTGAAGGTGCTCGCGGACGGCGAGGTCAAAGCCGGCTATGAAGTGCACGCGCACGCGGTCTCGGCGACCGCGCGAAAGAAGATCGAATCCGCGGGCGGGTCGATCGTGATCATCGGCAACCCGTAGCGGTGGGCATGTTCGCCGCGCTCCTCGAGGCGTTCCGCACTCCGGACCTGCGCAACAAGATCCTCTTCACGCTCGGCATGCTCGTGGTGTTCCGCTTCCTCGCGCACGTGCCGCTGCCGGGCGTGGACCAGGCGCAGCTCCAGAACGTCCTCAACTCGAGCCAGCTGCTCAACCTGCTCGATCTCTTCTCGGGCGGTGGCCTCGCGAAGCTGTCGGTCGTCGCGCTCGGCGTGAACCCCTACATCAACGCCTCGATCATCATGACGCTCCTCAACCAGACGATCCCCGCGCTCGAGCGCCTGTCGAAGGAAGGCGAGTACGGGCGCAACAAGATCAATCAGTACACGCGCGTCCTCACCGTCCCGCTCGCGCTGCTGCAGGGCATCGGCGTCGCCGTGTTCATGCAGCGCTCGGGTGTGCTGCCTGGCTTCGGTCCCGACAACCTCGGCCTCACGCTCGCGATCCTCGCGTCGCTCACGTCTGGGACGCTCATCCTCATGTGGCTGGGCGAGCTGATCAGCGAGCGCGGGATCGGGAACGGGATCAGCTTCATCATCTTCGCCGGCATCGTCGGTCGCCTTCCGACCACGGTGTCACAGACCTTCGAGGTACAGCAGAACCTGTTCGCGCTCGCATCGATCGCGGTCATCGCGGTCCTCGTGATCGCCGCGATCATCTTCATCCAAGAAGGCCAGCGCAGGGTCCCGGTGCAGTACGCGAAGCGGGTGCGTGGAACGCGGATGTATTCGGGCGGCAGCACGCACATCCCGCTGCGCGTCAACAGCGCGGGCGTCATCCCGATCATCTTCGCGATCTCGATCCTGCTCCTGCCGAGCCAGGTGGCGCAGTACTTCACCAACAGCGACACCGACTGGGTCAAGAACCTGGCGTCCGGGATCGTCGGCGCGTTCGGCAATCCGGTCTTCTACAACAGCCTCTACTTCCTGCTCGTGGTCGCGTTCACCTTCTTCTACACGGCATTCACGTTCGTGCCGAACGACGTTGCGGACAACATCAAGCGGTACGGCGGGTTCATACCCGGGATCCGGCCGGGACGGCCGACCGCGGAGTTCCTGGGCCGCGTCGTGACGCGGATCACGATCGCCGGCGCGCTGTTCCTCGGCATCGTCGCGGTGATGCCGACGCTCATCGGTGACATCACCGGCGTGCAGACGCTCCGCCTGGGTGGGACGAGCATCCTCATCGTGGTCGGCGTCGTCGTCGAAACGATGAAGCAGCTCGAGGCGCAGCTGCTGCAGCGCAGCTACGAGGGGTTCATCCGCTAGTGGCTGAGGGCGATCTCGTCCTGATGGGACCTCCCGGCTCGGGTAAGGGCACCCAGTCGCGACGGATGGTGGACGAGCTCGGCTTTGTCCAGCTCGCGACCGGCGACCTGTTCCGCGCGCACCTGTCGCAGGGCACCGAGCTCGGCAAGCTCGCGCAGACCTATATGTCGAAGGGCCAGTACGTGCCCGACGACATCACGGTGAAGATGGTGCGCGAGCGGCTCGCGGACATCCCGCGCAAGACGCGCATCGCGTTCGATGGCTTTCCGCGGACCGTCGCGCAGGCGCAGGCGCTCGACCGGCTATTAAAGGAGTGCGGACGGTCGCTCGCCGCGGTACTGCTCCTTGACGTGCCGCGCGACGAGCTGCTGAAACGCCTGGGCACGCGCGCGACGTGCTCGCGCTGCCAGACGGTGTACTCGCTGGCGGTCCGTCCGCCGAAGGTGCCGGGGGTCTGCGATCACTGCGGCGGACCGGTGAGCGCTACCGCACGCTCCGACGAATCGCCCGAGGTCGTGAAGAAGCGGCTCGAGGTCTACGAGACCGAGACGCGCCCGGTGATCGAGTACTACGAGAAGCGCGGTGTGCTTCAGCGCGTCTCGGGCGTGGGGACCATGGACGAGATCGGCGCGCGCCTGACGATGCTCCTCGATCGCCGCAAAGCTGCGAGAGCCGCCAAGTGATCACGCTGAAGACACCGCAGGAGACGGCGAAGATGCGCGAAGCCGGCCGCATCGTGGCCGAGATGCTCGCCGCCTGCCGCGCGGCCGTGCGGCCCGGCGTGACGACCGGCGAGCTCGACCGCATCGCGGCCGAGATCCTGAAGCGCCACGGCGCCGCCTCGAACTTCAAGGGCTATGGCGTCCCGATCCTTCCGCCGTTCCCGGGTGTGATCTGCACCAGCGTCAACGAGCAGGTCGTGCACGGCATCCCCGGCAAGCGGCGTCTCCGGGAAGGCGATGTCCTCAGCATCGACGCGGGCGCGATCGTCGAGGGCTGGCACGCCGATGCCGCGATCACCGTGCCGGTCGGCGCGGTCTCGGCGGAGGCGGCGCGCCTACTGGCCGTGACCGAGCAAGCCCTCGGGCGCGCGATCGCCGCGGCGGTCGTCGGGAAGCGGCTCGGCGACATCGGAGCCGCGGTCCAGCGCTTCGTCGAGACCCAGGGCTTGAGCATCGTCCGCAATTACGTCGGTCACGGGATCGGCCGGGCCATGCACGAGGAGCCTCAGGTACCCAACTACGGGGCGCCCGAGCGGGGACTCCAGATAAAGGAGGGCCTCTGCATCGCGATCGAACCGATGGTCAATATCGGTCGACCCGAGACGAAGACCCTGGCCGACCAGTGGACCGTCGTCACTGCGGACGGCAGCCTGTCGGCCCATTTCGAGCACACGCTTTGGTGTACCGCGGCCGGACCGGTCGTCCTCACGGCCCCCGACGGCCGGGCGGCGGTCGCCGCATGAGCGCCCATTGCCCGGCTTGGGCGGTTTCGGTACAATTTCAGTTCCCGTGGGCACACGCCTCGGAGACCCCTGTGTCTGGAGTCCATGGCAAGTAACAAGCCGTCCAAGGACGTGATCGAGGTGGAGGGCACCGTCTCAGAAGCCCTCCCCAACGCGATGTTCAAGGTCGAGCTCCAGAACGGCCACGCGGTCCTGGCACACATCTCGGGAAAGATGCGGATGAACTTCATTCGTGTCGTCCCCGGGGACAAGGTCCTCGTGGAGCTCAGCCCTTATGACCTGAAGCGAGGTCGGATCACGCGAAGGGTCCGGTACTAGCGTGCGAAACATCGTCAGCGTTCGAAGTCAAAAAAGTCGAATCGTGGCGAACGGTATCGAGGAGCATTCCGAGTGAAGGTCAGAGCGTCCGTCAAGAAGCGTTGCGACAAGTGCAAGATCATCCGGCGCGACCGTCAGATCCTCGTGATCTGTTCGGAGCCGAAACACAAGCAGCGTCAGGGTTAGGGGAGGGTCATGGCACGTATCGCCGGCGTTGACATCCCGCGCGAGAAGCGCGTCGACGTGTCGCTCCGCTACATCTTCGGCATCGGCCCGACGACCGCGCGCGACGTGCTCGAGCAGGCGCGCGTCGACGGCGCGGTGCGCGTGCGCGATCTCACCGAGCCGCAGGTCGCGAAGATCCGCGAGATCATCGATCGCGGCTTCACCGTCGAGGGCGACCTCCGTCGCGAGGTCGCGATGAACATCAAGCGGCTTCAGGAGATCGGCAGCTACCGCGGCCTTCGGCACCGCAAGGGCCTGCCGGTGCGCGGCCAACGCACGCGCACGAACGCGCGCACCCGAAAGGGTCCACGTAAGACGGTGGCCGGAAAGAAGAAGTCGGTGTCGAAGACCTAATGGCGAAGGACAACAAGGACGTCGCCACCAAGGAAAGACCCCCTCGGCGCGACGCGCCGGCGAAAGACAAGGACGCGCCCGCGAAGGACAAGAAGGCCGGCGCGCCCGACGCCGAAGGTGCCGCTGCCGAGAAGGTCGCGCCGCGCAAGAAGCGCGAGCGACGGGTCGTGCCGCGCGGCGCCGCGCACATCAAGGCCTCCTTCAACAACACGATCATCTCGATCAGCGATCCGGTCGGGAACATCATCGCGTGGTCGTCCGCCGGCGCCTCCGGCTGGAAAGGCTCGCGCAAGAGCACGCCCTACGCGGCGCAGGTCGCGGCCGAGAACGCGGCGCGCAAGGCGATCGACACCGGAATGAAGACCGTCGAGGTCTTCGTGCGCGGTCCCGGCGCCGGGCGTGAAGCCGCCATCCGTGCGCTCGAGGCGACGGGCCTCGAGGTCACCGCGATCACCGACGTCACGCCGATCCCGCACAACGGTTGCCGCCCGCCAAAGCGGCGGAGGGTCTAGTGGCGCGTTACACCGGTCCGGTCTGCCGTCTCTGCCGCCGCGAAGGCATGAAGCTCTTCCTCAAGGGCGAAAAGTGCCTGACGAAGTGCACCTTCGAGCGGCGCAGCTCTCCTCCCGGCATGCACCAGCAGCGGCGCCGCAAGGTGTCCGACTTCGCGCTGCAGCTTCGTGAGAAGCAAAAGGCGCGCCGGATCTACGGCGTGCTCGAGCGTCAGATGAAGAACACGTTCGAGCAGGCGGCCGAGATCAAGGGCGCGACCGGTGAGGTCATGCTCCAGAACCTGGAGCGGCGGCTCGACAACACCGTGTACCGCTCCGGCTTCGGGAAGTCGCGCTCCCAGGCGCGGCAGCTCGTCGCGCATGCGCACATCAAGGTCAACGGCAAGATCACCAAGACGCCCAGCTATCAGGTGAAGGCCGGCGACCTGATCACCGTCCGCGAGTCGAGCCGCGACTCGAACTACTTCAAAGAGATGCTGGCCTGGGCGAAGACGCAGACGCGCCCGGGCTGGCTCGAGACCGACCCCGAGAACTTCAGCGCGAAGGTGCTCTCGGTGCCCACGCGCGATCAGATCGAGGCGCAGGTCAACACCCAGCTCATCGTTGAGCACTATTCCCGTTAGCGCTGCAGGAAGGAACACCGAATGACCATCGTGGAACTCGAGTACCCCAAGATCGAGCGCATCGAAGGCGACGAGCGTTACGCGAAATTCGCGTGCGAGCCGCTCCCGCCGGGATACGGCACGACGCTCGGCAATTCGCTCCGTCGCGTGCTGCTGTCATCGCTGCCGGGCGCGGCCATCACCGCCGCACGCGTGCGTGGTGTCGCGCACGAATTCTCGACGATCCCCGGCGTGAAAGAGGACGTCGTACAGATCGTCCTCAACCTGAAGCAGATCCGGCTCCGCTCGTTCTCCAACGAGCCCGTGACGCTCACCATCGAGAAAGAGGGACCCGGCGTCGCGACGGCGGCGGACATCGCCACGACCAGCGAGATCGAGATCGTGAACCCGGAAGCGCCGGTCGCGACGCTCGAGCCCGAGGCCTCGCTCTGGATGGAGCTCACGATCGAGACCGGTCGCGGCTTCCACTCCGCCGAGCGGCGTGAGGGCCTGCCGATCGGGGTCATCCCGATCGACGCGCTCTACAGTCCGGTCAAGAAGGTCAACTTCGCGGTGGAGAGCACGCGCGTCGGCCAGGTCACCAACTACGACCGCCTCATCCTCGAGGTGTGGACCGACGGAACGACCACGCCGGACGAGGCCGTGGCGCAGGGCTCGAACATCCTGGTGCAGCAGTTCAGCCTGTTCGCCGGGCTCACGAAGACGCAAACGGCGATCGCCGCGCCGGACCGCACGAACGGTAGCGCCCTGCCGTCCGCGATCGCGGATATGCCGATCGAGGATCTCGATCTGCCGCAGCGCGCGTTCAACTCGCTCAAGCGGCACGGCATCACGAAGGTCGGCCAGCTCCTGCAGACCCCGGACGAGGAGCTGCTCCGCATGCGCAACTTCGGCAAGAAGTCGCTCGACGAGATCAAGGAGCGCCTCGCGGCCCGCGGTCTCATCGAGCCTCCGGTCCGCGACGAGACCATCAGCGACGAGGGCGGTCCCTCGGAGGACAGCGAGGAAGAGCTCCCGGCGGGCGAGGAGTCCTAGGTGCCCCATCAGGTCCACCAGCGCAAGTTCGGACGCAAGATCGGCCCGCGCCGGTCGATGCTGAAGAACCTCACGCTGTCGGTGCTGCGCTACGAACGCGTCAAGACGACCGAGGCGAAGGCCAAGGAGATCCGCGGCTTCGTCGATCGGATGATCAATCTCGGTAAGGACGGGTCGCTCGCGGCGCGCCGTCGCGCGCAGGGCTGGCTGCCCGAGCAGGCGATCGTGGAGAAGGTCTTCGACGACCTCGCGAAGCGGTACGCCGACCGCACCTCCGGCTATCTGCGCACCACCCACCTGCCGCGACGCGTCGGCGACTCGGCGCGGCTCATGTTGCTCGAGCTCATGCCCGCGACCGAAGAGAAGAAGCCCGAAGCGGAGGCCGAAGCCGCGCCACGGCGCCGTCGTCTGGCGCTGCCCCGCCGCCGCCAGAAGGCAGCTCCCGCGGAGAACAGCAAAGCAGAGAAGACGGAGAGCACGCCCGCCAAGAAGCGCACCCCCGCCCGCAAGAAGACCACCGCCGGCGCGAAGGAGGCGTAGCGAGCGACAGACACGAAGCACTGGAAGGCGCGCGTGGCGTATGACGGGACCGCGTACGCGGGGTTCCAGATCCAGCCGAACGCGCCGACGGTGCAAGGAGAGCTCGAACGCGTCCTCGCGGTGATCTGCGGGGAGCCGGTGCGGATCACCGGTGCGGGTCGCACCGACGCGGGGGTGCACGCGAGCGGACAGGTCATCGATCTTCGGACGACGAGTGGTCTGGCAGCGACGGAGCTGGAGAGAGGGGTCAACGCCCTTCTCCCCGAGGACATCGCGATCTCGGATCTGGAGCCCGCGGAGGACGCCTTCCACGCGAGGTTCTCGGCGACGGGACGCACATATGAATATCGGATCCGGAACGCGCCGGTGCGCGATCCGCTCTGGGTGCGGCGAGAGCACTGGCATCCGGGCGAGCTCGCCGTGCCGGCGATGCGCGCGGCCGCGGCTCAGCTCGTCGGGCGCCACGACTTCGCGGCGTTCGCCGCGGGTGAGTCGGGCGAGCGAACGGTGAAGCGCGCCGAGTGGACGGGGGAGGGAAACGTCCTTCGATTCGAGATCGAATCGGACGCCTTCCTCCGCGGGATGGTCCGCGGCATCGTCGGGACGCTGCTCTGGGTCGGGCGCGGGAAGCTCACGGTCGCCGGCTTCGCGGAGGTGCTCGCGGCCAGGGACCGCGGTCTTGCGGGGCCGAGCGCGCCGGCGAAGGGTCTGTGTCTGGTGGCGGTCCGGTATGGTGACGGGGAACGAAGACGACAGGACGGAAACGAGAACTGGGAATGATGACGAAGACATACGCGGTGAAGAGGTCGGAGATCCAGCGGGAGTGGCGCGTCGTCGACGCCGATGGCGCGACGCTGGGTCGCCTCGCGACGCGCATCGCCGTGCTGCTTCGCGGGAAGCACCGCGCGACGTTCTCGACGCACATCGACACCGGCGATCCGGTCATCGTGCTGAACGCGTCCAAGATCAAGGTCACCGGAAAGAAGCTCCAGGCGAAGCAGTACGTGCGCCACTCCGGATACCCCGGTGGCATGCGGACCGAGAGTCTCGAGCGGCTTCTCGCGCGGCGCCCGGAGGAAGTGATCCGCCGGGCCGTTCGCGGGATGCTCCCGCAGAACCGGCTGGGCGAGCAGATGATGCGCAAGCTCCACGTGTACGCCGGTGGCGAGCATCCGCACGCGGCACAGCGTCCGACCGAGCTCAAGGAGGCAACTGCGCGATGAAGTCAGCACCGTACTTCCAGGGGACCGGCCGGCGAAAGACGTCGATCGCGCGCGTTCGCCTGGTGCCCGGCGAGGGCACCGTCGTCGTCAACGGCAAGGCCCTCGACGACTACTTCGGCCGCGACGGCGCCACCGACCGCGCGACGCTCCCGTTCACCGTTACGAACACCGCGCGCCGTTTCAACGCGATGATCAAGGTGGAGGGCGGCGGCGTGACCGGGCAGATCGGCGCCATCGCCCACGGGATCGCCCGCGCGCTCCAGCAGATGGACAAGGAGCTCGGGCCGGCTCTCCGCCGCGCCGGGCTTCTCACCCGAGACCCCCGCGCCAAGGAGCGGAAGAAGCCGGGTCTCAAGAGGGCGCGGAAGGCGCCGCAGTTCACCAAGCGGTAGCGGCGGCGCTCGGGGCGAGCGCACACTAGAGCGCAGTGGGCACACGCTCGTCCGACTTCAACTACAAGGTCGCACTCGCGTCCGGTCTGAAAAGCCTCCAGGCGGGTCGGCTGCGTCAGGCCGAGGAGCAATTCCGCTATCTCCTCGCGCGGTTTCCGGCCGCCGACGGCGGGTATCGCGGCCTCGCAAAGGTGCTCATCGAACAGGAGGATCGTCCCGGCGCGCTGCGGATGCTCCTTGACGGAGGAGCAGCGGTCGCAAAAGGCGGTCAGCGCACCGCGGCGATCGGCCTGTATCGCGACGCGACGGCGCTCGACCCGCAGGATCTCACCGCACATCGTCGTCTCGCGGCCGCACTGACGCTCGCGGACGATCAGAACGCGGCGAGCGCCGAATTCGTGCGCTACATCCAAGCGGCGATCCTCCTCGGCTCACGAGAGCGCGCGCATATGGAAGCGGAGTTCGCGCTCGAACGGGTGCCGCATTCGAGCGAGCTCGTGAAGATCGCGCGCACCCTCGGGCTCGACGTCGCGGAACCGCCGCCGGCACCGGCGGCCGCGCCCGAGCCCGCTGGGGCTCCGGCTCTCGTGGCAGAAAAGGAACCGCCGGCCGCCGCGCATGATCGCGCGGAGCTGATGCGCTCCGCCTTCGGCGGCGCGCAGTCGCGACCGCAGTCCGCGCTTTCGACGCAGCCCTCGCGGCGCGACGCGTCGCCGGTCCCGCCGGAGCCTGCCGCGGTGCCCGCGTCGCTTCCGGAGCCGATGCCGGTCGAAGCCTCTGCCACGCCGGCGAATCCGTGGTCGTCGGATGGCGACGCGGTGAGCGATCCACAGGCGGTGACGCTCGGCGGAGCGGACGGCGAACAACCCGCCGAGGACGCCGATTCGCGCGCGGTGGAGGCAGACGCCGCGCGATACCTCGCGAAGCGCGATCCGCGGGGCGGCGACGCGGCGCTCAAGGCTGCGCGCCGCTATATCGCGGACGGAAGGAACGACGCGGCATCCGATCTGTTGCTTCAGCTCATTGCGAGCGGTGTGGCGGATCACGACGCGCAGCGGTTGCTTGTCGATGTGGTGCGTACCCTCGGCAAGCGCGACGTCGCGAAGGCGAAGTGCCAGCTCCTGGTCCAGGCGCTTCGACTCGACGGGCGCGACGACCTTGCTGCGGAGGTCGAGCAGCTGGCCCTGGCGGATTAGATGGACGCCGTGAACGAGGCACTGCAGAAGGTCTTCAACGGACAATGCTGCGGCTGGAACAACGTTCTCGACATCCTCATCGTCGCCGTGTTCATCTACTACGTGCTGGTCCTGATCCGCGGCACGCGCGCCGTGCAGCTGCTCCTCGGTGTCCTCGTCCTCGTCGCGATCTATGGGCTCGCCGTCCTGCTCAAGCTCGAGCTCACGAAATTCGTGCTCTCCGCCGTCTTCGCGTTCGCGGTGTTCGCGCTCCTGATCGTGTTCCAGCCTGAGCTGCGACGCGCGCTCGGACAGCTGGGTCAGCTGGGTCCGCTGAACCGCCTGTTGGTCCAGCAGCCTGAGGAGGAGGTCGATCACATCGTCGACGAGCTCGTGCGCGCGGCGCTGCTCATCGCCGAGGCCCGGCACGGCGCGCTCATCGTCGTCGAGCGGAGCACCGGACTCCAGGATTACAGCGAGACCGGCGTGCCGGTGCACGGAAAGCTCACCGCTGAGCTCCTTGCCTCGATCTTCATGACGCGCTCGCCGCTTCACGACGGCGCCGTGATCGTCCGCGGCGGCCAGATCCTGGCCGCTGCCTGCCTGCTGCCGCTCGAGGAAACCCCGGAGCGCGCCGCGCACCGCTACGGCATGCGCCACCGGGCGGCGCTGTCGGTCAGCTCGCAGACCGACGCGGTCGTCGTCGTCGTCTCTGAGGAGACTCAGGCGATCTCGATCGCGTCGAACGGCCGCATGATCGGGGGCCTCGACGAGGAGCGCCTGCGACGCGTGCTGTCGTCACTCCTCCGCAGCCGCATCCAGCCGCTGCCCTTCCGCAGCAAGGCCTCCTAGCCGTGCGCGCGGTCGAGGGCGCGCGGCCCGCCTGGCTGCGCCGGCGGATCGACGCCCGCCGCATCGTCACGCACGACTTTCCACTGAAGGCGATCGCGGTCGTCATCGCGATCGTGTTCTGGGTCGCGATCACGCAGAACACCGCCCCGCGGCTGATCAACGTGACGTTCGACGGACGCGTTCCGGTCGAACGGCCCGACAACGTTCCCGCGGGTTACGTGCTACGCGGACAGCTCCCGGATGTGGGGGTGACGTTCCGAGGCGCACCCGGTGTCGCGGACCGCGTCGTGCTGTCGGATCTGCACGCCTCGTTCGACGCGCAGGCGCTGGCGCTCGGCTCCGCCGAAGCGCAGGACGCGCGAGTCAACGTGACCGTGGCGAAGGAAGGCGTCGAGGTGATCGACGTTTCGCCGCCCACGGTCTCCGTGCGCATCGAGCGCCTCACCTCGCGCACGCTGCTCGTGCAGCCACGGTTCGCGAACGACCCGCCGTCGGGAACGCGCGCGGGCGACGCCGCGGTCACGCCGAGCGAGGTCAGGGTGACCGGTCCGGAGAGCGACGTCGCGCGGATCGCCGCGGTGCTCGGCACGGTGCGGTTCGGCGACGTGCAGACCGACATCGTGGCTCCGGGCACACCGGCGTTACCGGTGGACGCACAGGGTGTCCCGATCGA
>VBEZ01000168.1 GCA_005882255.1 Chloroflexota bacterium
TCGAGCGCGCGGTTGCCACAGATCGCGACGACCGGTAGGCGCAGGCCCGCGGTGACCGCGATGGCCTCGAACGCATAGAACCAGCCGACGCCCGAAGAGCCGACGAACACGCGCGCGCCCACGGCGCAGGCGTGCTTCACGATCTCGAACTGGCTGTGTTCCCCGTCGGCGACGATGTACTCGACGTCCATCTTGCCGTTGGCGATGAGCTTCGCCGCGGCCTGCATGACACCGTCGTAGGGCCGGATCGGATACGCCGCCATGACATCGACGTCGGCGAGACGGATCGCTTCGGCGATGGCCTCGCAGCCCGTCGCGAGCTGCTCGGTCTCGACCTCGCTCGTTTCTTTGGGCTTGACCTCGACAGCCATTTATTCGTCACCTCCGGCCGATGTCGCTGGATTCGCCGCGGGGTTCGCGTTCGGAGGAACGCTGCCCTTGGTGCCCTTCTTCGGATCGGCGGAGACGCCGCTCATGTCCTCGAACCAGGCGTTGTACGTGGCGTGGTCCTGCTTCCAGAGCTGCCACTTGTCGGTGTTGTCCGTGAACTTCAGCTCGTCGACCATCACGATGCAGTCCTTCACCGGGCAGACCTGCGCGCAGATCCCGCAGCCGATGCACGCCTCGTAGACGACCTCGTAGTGCCCCTCCGGCGTGACCTCGAAGCACTCGTCGGGGCAGTCGAGCCAGCACATCGTGCACTTGATGCACGTGTCGAAGTTCACCACCGGCCGCATCGTGCGCGCGCCGTATTTCTTGTAATACGGATTTCGCTCGCCGGGTTTGCGCGCGTCGACGATGATGCCGGGCCGCATCGTGGTCCACCCGGGCTTCGTGAACTGGAGGACCTCGTGCCCGCTCGTGCCTTCGCCGGGCTTGACCGGTCGCATCGCCGTCGAGTCGTAGCCGTACTGCACCGACGCGACCGCGGACTGATCACCCTTCGCGAGCTCGAGCGACGCGGCCTTCGCATCGTCGAGCGCGATCCACTGCGGGAGGATCCTCGCGAGCGCGCCGAGTACGCGGAAGTCGGTGTGGTCGTCCTTGTAGACCCAGAGTCCGGCGAACGACGCACCGCCCGGGACGATCCCCAGCGTGTAGGGCCGCTCGGCCGCGTCGGTCTGCGCGAGGACTTCGTCGGGCTTCTTGTCGCTGGTGACGAGGAGCCAGCCGTTCGCGCGGACCGGCTTCCAGATCGGCTGACGGCCGTACCAGGCCCACGACTCGACGCCCTTGACGAGCGTGTCGTCGACCGCGATAGATACGTCCACCACGCTCGGCTCGTACTTCGCCATCGACGCCTCGAGCTCGAGCTCGTCGGCCGCAACGACGGCGAACTGCTTCGCCGGTACGCCGTTCCGCTCCGGCGAGTCACCGTAGCGCGCGAACGCCGTTCCGGTGTGTCCGCGCTTCCGCGCGGCGAGCACGACCGACCGGCAGATGCGCTGCGCGAGCGTCTTCTGGAAGATGCCTCGATATACGACCTCGATGGAAACGCTGCGGTCCTCAGCCATCGCGACCTCCAAGCAGCTTCAGGATCCCCTCGCCGACCGCGCGGATGTGCTCGGCGGACGCGGTGCGTGCCGCTTCGGCGTCGCGGCGCGAGAGCGCGTCGAGGATGCGCCGGTGCGCGTCGAGCGATGCGTGTGCTCGCTGGTTCGTCTGGAGCCACTGCTCGCGCGATGCGCGGAGCACGTCCCACACGACCGCGAGCATCGTGGTGAGGAGCTCGTTCTTGGCGGAGTCGCCGATGACCTCGTGGAAGCGCGTGTCCTCTTCCGCGTACGCCTCGCCGGCGGCGACCCTGCGCTCCTGGGCGGCGAGTATTTCGCGCAGCTCGGCGAGCTGCGCATCGCTGATGCGCGTCGCGGCGAGCGCAGCAAGCGCGGGCTCGATCAGACCGCGGAACTCGATGACGTCCGGAACGCTGTGGCCGCGGGCGATGAGGCTGTGGAGCGGCCGCACCAGATCATCGGGCGCGACCTGGCGAACGAACGTGCCGCCGCCAGCGCGCGTTTCGACCACACCGAGCAGCTCTAGGGTCCGCAGCGCTTCCCGGACGGATGCGCGCGAGACCTGGAACTGCTCCGCCAGGGCCCGCTCGGGGGGTAGCTGGTCGCCAGGTCGAAGCTCGCCCTTCTCGAGGAGCGATTCGATCTGCTCGACGATGCCTTGGTAAAGCCGGCTGCGCCGGATGGGCTCGATGACGGCCAGTTCGGACCTCCCCATGGCTGGTCAGGTGGTCTGACCAGAACGAGAAAGAGGCTACGACGGTTCGCACGGACCGTCAAAGGGTCGTTTCGTGGCTACTATCCCGCGCCTGTGCGGGCGCTCATCTTCGACCTGGACGGAACGCTGGTGGACACGGTCTACGGCCACGTCTTCGCCTGGCAGCGCGCCCTGGCCGAGGCCGGCCTCCCGATCGAAGGATGGAAGGTGCACCGCCGGATCGGCATGAGCGGCGGGCTCTTCACACGCGCGGTGGCCCGCGAGGTCGGCCGTGCGCTCTCCGATGCCGAGGCGGCGCTCATCCAGAAGCGCCACGGCGAGCTCTTCCGCGAGCTCTTACCCGAGCGCCGTCCGCTTCCAGGCGCGGTCGAGCTCCTTCGCTACCTTCGCGACTCGGGCATCACGCACGGCATCGCAACCTCCGGTCGGCATCCCGAGATCGATCTGTCGCTCGCCGCGCTCCAGGTGCCGGCCGAGACCGTCGTCGTAGACCGCGGCGACGTGCTCCGCGCGAAGCCCGAGCCGGATCTCTTCCTCAAGTGCCAGCAGCGCCTCGGCGTCCCACCCGACGAGTGCTACGTCGTCGGAGACGCGGTGTGGGACCTTCTTGGTGCGAGGCGCGCGAAGATGCTGAGCGTCGGGCTGCTCTCGGGTGGGTACGGCTGGGATGAGCTGATCTCGGCGGGCGCGTTCCGCGTCTACCGCGATCCGGCGGACCTGCACCGCTCGCTGGACGAGCTCGGGATCGTCTAGCCCTTGCCCTCCTTCGCGTAGGGGATGCCGTCGGCCGCGGGCGGAGTGGAGCGGCCCACGACGCCGGCGAGGATCACGACGGTGATGAGGTAGGGCAGCGCGGCGTACCAGAACGTCGGGATCGTCTTCATCAGCGTGCCGAGATCGCCTTCCGCCGGCCGGACGTTGACGATGATCCCGAAGGCCGTCGCCGTGCCGAAGAGGAGCGCGCCGAGGAGCGATCCGAGTGGCGTCCAGCGGCCGAAGATCACGGCGGCCAGCGCGATGAAGCCGCGGCCGTTGGTCATCCCGTTCTGGAACGAGCCGGTCGACTCGAGTGTCAGGTATGCGCCCGCGAGTCCGGCGATCCCGCACCCGACGATCACGTTCAAGTAGCGCTGGCGGAACACGTCGATGCCGACGGTGTCCGCGGCCTTCGGGTGCTCACCGACGGCGCGGGTGCGCAGACCCCAGCGCGTCCGGAAGAGCGCGAACTGCGAGATGAGGACGAGCAGGATCACGCTCATCGCGATCGGCCCCTGGTCGAGGAACATCGCGAGGATCGGCCCGAGGAAGGGGAGCGTCGCGAGCTGATCCGGGAGATGGAACGGCGGGATCACGCCGGCGCCCCCGCGGCCCGAGGGCGTGATGATCAGCCGGTTGAGATAGCCGGTGACGCCGAACGCCGCGATGTTCATCATCGTGCCGGCGATGATCTGATCCGCGCGAACGGTCACGGTCAGCCACGCGTGCAACAGGCCGAGCAGCGCTCCGGTCGCGACGGCGACGACGATCCCGAGCGCGAGCGCGGCTCCCGTCCCGAGCGGCTCGTGCAGCGCGAAGCCGGTGAGATACCCGAAGAACGCCGCCATCAGCATGATGCCTTCGATCCCGATGTTGACGACGCCGGAGCGCTCACCGAGCACGCCGCAGAGCGCGCCGAGCGCGAGCGGCGTCGCGAGCGACAGGATGATCGGGAGCAGGTCGGGCATGACCGCGAAGAGGTAGACGACGAACTCCCAGACGAGACGCGGCAGCGCGAGGATGTCCATCAGCCCGCCGTCCCCGGCGGCGGCGTCCCCGCGCCCCACGAGCCCGTGACGGTCGCCAGCTCGACGATCTCGATCTTCGGCGCCCGCACGCGGAACACCCTTCGCACGATCAGGTCGGCGGCGAGGAACAGGATCACCAGCGCCTGGATGATGTCGATGACCTCGATGGGCACGCTGGTCTCGATCTGCATGAGCGGCGCGCCGGCGCGGAACGCGCCGAAGAGCAGCGCCGCGAACAGGATGCCGATCGGATCGGATCGCCCGAGCAGCGCCACGGCGATGGAGTCGAAGCCGACCGAGGCCGTGATGCCGGGCGCGTAGAAGCCGATGACGCCGAGCATCTGGATCGCGCCAGCGAGGCCGGCGAGGAGCCCCGAGATCGTCATCGTGAGCGCGGTGATGAAGATCGGTCGCATGCCGGCATACCGCGCGGCGCTGGGATTCGCCCCGACGGTGCGGATCTCGAAGCCGAGCGTGGTGCGAACCAGGATCCAGCGGATGACGAAGACCGCTGCGACCGCGAACGCGATCCCGAGGTGTAGGTTGCGGCCGGCAAGGATCGGTAGCGCGCTCTGGCCGATGTCGGCGGTGCGCGGGAACGAGAAGCCTGGCGCTCGAACGAGGTCGTTGACCGCCCAAGTGAGCAACAGGGCCGCGGCGTTGTTGAGCATGATCGTGGTGACGACCTCGTGCGCTCCGGTCCGTGCTTTGAGGTAGCCCGGGATGAAGCCGTACGCCGCGCCGGCCAGACCGCCGGCAAGCATCGCAAGCGGCATCCCGACGATCGTTGGCGCCGCGGCCAGCGCGGCGCCGGTGACCGCGGCGGCGAAGGCTCCGACCAGGAACTGCCCGGCGACGCCGATGTTGAACAGGCCGGCCTTGAGCCCGATGCCGACCGCGAGGCCGCCGAACATGAGCGGAGCGGCCGCGACCAGCGTGTTGGCGACGCCGTTGCCGCTCCCGAACGCGCCCGCGAAGAGGCGCGCGTACGCGGCGAACGGGAGGAGCGGGTCGAAGCCGCTCGCGGTGAACGCGCTGGAGACGATGACGACGACCGCGGCGACGGCGAAGGCGAGGACGATCGAGTACACCGGGACCTGCGCCTTCGACCAGGTCGGCGCGAGGCGCGCGCGCCAGCGCCTCACGTGCGCGCCTCGCCGGTCGCCATGAGCAGGCCGACCTTCTCGCGCTGCGCTTCGGCCGCCGCGAAGGTGCCGACGATGCGGCCGCGGTACATGACCAGGATCCGATCCGAGAGGTCGAGCACCTCGTCGAGCTCCGCGGACACGAGCAGCACGGCGACGCCCGCGTCACGACGCTCGATGACCTGCTTGTGGATGAACTCGATGCTGCCGACGTCCAGCCCTCGAGTCGGCTGATCGACGACCAGCACCCTCAGGTCATGGCGGAACTCCCGCGCGACGACGACCTTCTGCTGGTTCCCACCGGAAAGCGTCGAGGCAGCGACGTCGAGTGACGAGGCTCGCACGTCGAATTCCTTGGCCAGCCGACCCGCCTCGTTCCGGATCGGCTGGTCCTGCCGCACGAAGCCACCAAGCCCGCCCGCGTACGGGACCTCGCCGTAGCGCGTGAGCACGAAGTTGTCCGGCAGCAGGTAGGGCAGCACGAGGCCGAAGCGTTGGCGGTCGGCCGGGACGTACGCGATGCCGAGATCGCGGCGCCCTTCGACGCTCTGGCGGGTGATGTCGCGACCGGCCAGCCGGATCGCGCCCGCGTTTGGTTTGCGCAGGCCGACGACGCATTCAACGAGCTCGTCCTGCCCGTTGCCGCCGACCCCCGCGATGCCGACGATCTCTCCGGCGCGCACGTTCAGGTCGACGCCCTGGAGGATCTCGTGCCGTCGGTCGTCGAGCGCGCGGAGTCCGACGACCTCGAGGGTGACGTCGCCGGGATGCGACTGTCCGCGGTCGACGCGCAGCGACACGGCCCGGCCGACCATGAGCTCCGCGAGCTCGTCCTTGTTCGTCTGGGCAGGCTTCCGGCTGCCGACGACCTTGCCGCGGCGGATCACGGTGATGCGGTCGGCGATCTCCAGGACCTCGTCGAGCTTGTGGCTGATGAAGATGATGCTGGTGCCGTCCTGGCGCAGCCGTCGCAAGACGCCGAAGATCTCACGGGTCTCCTGTGGCGTCAGGACCGCGGTCGGCTCGTCGAGGACGAGGATCCGCGCTCCGCGGTAGATCGCCTTCAGGATCTCGACGCGTTGTTGCTGTCCGAGCGACAGCTGGTTGACGCGCGTGCCGGGGTCGACGCTGAAGCCCAGCCGCTCCGCGAGCTCGCGGATGCGTCGCTCCGCCGTCCGCATGTCGAGGACGCCGCCGACGCCGGTGATCTCCTGCCCGAGCACGACATTCTCCGCCACGCTGAGGACCGGCACGAGCATGAAGTGTTGGTGGACCATGCCGATGCCGCGCGCGATCGCGTCCGCCGGTCCCTGTATCGCGACCGGCGTGCCATCGATACGGATCTCGCCCTCGTCCGGCGTGACGAGGCCGTAGAGGATGTTCATCAGGGTCGTCTTGCCGGCGCCGTTCTCACCGAGGAGCGCGTGGATCTCGCGTTCGCCGAGCTCGAGATCGATCGCGTCGTTCGCGAGCGTGCCCCCGGGAAAGCGCTTGGTGATGCCGCGCATCTCCAGGACGGATGTCTTGTCGCTCATAACAAAAGCGGGCCGACCCGAAGGTCGGCCCGCTTCCAACTCGCCTACCGGATCCGGGTCATGGGATCGGCTTGAGCTTGCCGGACTTCATGTCGTTGGTGGCCTGCGTGAGCTTGTCCGTCAGTCCGGCCGGGACCGGATTGAGATTCCGGATCGGTGACGCGCCGACGCCGTCGTTGGTCGCGTCATTGGTGAAGTTCCCGGTCTGCTTGCCCTTGTCTTTGAAGCGCTTGATCCCATCGCGCGTCGCGTTCTGAAGGTGCTTCTCCGCGCTGGTGATGATGCAGGCGGCGGAGTCGGGGAGCGACAGGTACTGGTCGACATCGACGCCGATGCCGTAGACCTTGGCGTTGCACGCCGCGCGCAGCACGCCCGCGCCGGTGAGGCCGGCGACCTGGAAGAGAA
The DNA here is from genome assembly GCA_005882255.1 of Chloroflexota bacterium. Lineage (GTDB taxonomy): Bacteria > Chloroflexota > Limnocylindria > P2-11E > P2-11E > CF-39. The sequence goes on from VBEZ01000168.1 coordinate 7,099, forward strand.
CGTCGACGCCCTGGCCGATCATCGTCTTCGCCGAAGCCTCGCCCTTGTCAGGCGCGTTGAAGTCCTCGACGTAGTTGATGCTGACCGTGACGGTCGACTTGACCGACTTCGCGCCGTTCTCGTAGCCCTTGATGTAGTTCACGACCGGTGGGACGTCCGAGCGTCCGCCGACTGCCCCGATCTTGCCGCTCTTGGTGATCGTGCCGGCGACGATGCCCGCGAGGTAACCCGCCTGAGCCTCATTGAATAGGAGCCCCTGATAGTTGGCGGGGATCGGGTCGGGGATGAACTGGTCGACGCCGAAGAACTGGATGCTCGGGTTCGCCTTCGCGGCGTTCAGCGTGTCGGTGCTGATGAGGAAGCCGACCGTCACGATGACGTCGTACTTCTGATCGACGAACTGCTGGATGTTCTGCTTGTAGTCCGCGATGTCCTTCGTGACGATGGCCTGCGCGGTGCCACCCACTGCCTTTGCGCCGTCCTGGACACCCTTCCAGGAGAACTCGTTGAATGATTTGTCCTCGAGCTGGCCGATGTCGGTGACTAGCCCGATCTTGAGTCCGCTGCCGGTGCCCGGGATGACGCCACATGCTGCGGCGACGAGCCCGACGGCAGCACAGATCGCGAGAAGACGCTTCATGGGTCCGTCCGACCTCCCTCTCATCGTGTCGCGCGGCGCATGGAAGCTGCTCACAGCGCGACGCGGGGATTCTAGTCAGGTGCGCGGGATCAGGCTGGCAGGCCCGCCACGACGCTCCAGACGACGTAGGCGAGGAACACCACGTACAGGCTCCCGCCGAGCATGAGCGACGACAGCGGCAGCGCGTTGTCGCGCGCGCGCAGGCGGAGCTGGATCCAGATGAGCAGCGCGGAGACGATCGCGAATACCGCGGCGATGGTGCCGAACCGGCCGAGCTCCCAGGGCGTGAGGAGGACGCCCAGCGTCACGGGAATGGTCGACTGGAACACCATCGCGCCGGCGACGTTGCCGAGCGCGATGACGTCCTTCCCGTCCTTGGTCCAGATCAGACTGTTCGCGGCCTCCGGGAGCTCGGTGGCGAGCGGCGCGAGGACGAGGGCCACCAGGAGCGTGTTGAAGTTCATCGCGTGCGAGAAGTCCTCGACGAACGTCGCGAAGAATTTGGCGCCGAGGAGGATCGCCGCGAACGAGACGAGCGTCTGTGTGAGCACCAGCCAGAGTGGCGGGCTCGTCGGCACGACCTGGAGCCCGCGGCGGTGTAGCAGCGAGGCGAAGGTGAGGGCGTCGAAGGCCTCGCGTTCCTCGGTCTGCTCCTCGACGTCCTCCCGAGGGAGCAGGGCGAGGATCAGCGCCACCGTATAGAGCACGAGGAAGAAGGACAGATCCCGCGTCGCATGCGCCGCGTCGACGCGCAAGGTGTCGCGCGCACGACGCTTCCGCAGCACGTACGCGGTCGCGCCGATGAGGAGCATGACCAGCGTCGCCAGCATGAACGGCGCGCCGAGGATGGCGCCGACGCCGATCTCGTCCGAGTCCGCGGTGTTCGTGAACAGGATCGCGACGATCGGGATCAGCGTCTCCGGCGTCGCGGTGCCGATCGCGGCGAGGATGCTGCCGGTCGCGCCCTCGGACATGTTGAGCTTGATCCCGAGCCATTCGATCCCGTTGGTGAAGACCTCCGCGCCGACGAGGATCAACGCGAACGCGAGAACGATCAGCGCGATGTCCAGAGGCGTCACGGCGCGATTCTCAGTCGGTGTCGTCCGCGGCCACGCCGGCGCGGCGGAGGCGGCCGCGAACCGCGCCGACGAGCGGGAGGATAAGGACGATAGCCGCGAGGATCATCACGACGGTCGACAGGGTGCTCGAGAAGAAGAACGCCGGATTGCCCGCGCCGGCGATGAGCGTCTTGCGCAGCTCGCGCTCGGTCGAGTCGCCGAGCACCAGCGCGACGACGAGCGGGGCGAGCGGGTATTTCATCTTCCGCAGCCAGTAGCCGACCAGCCCGAAGATCACGGTGAAGGCGACGTCGAGCATCGAGTTGTTCAGCGAGTACGAGCCGATGATCGAGATCACGACGATGAACGGCGTGATGATCGCGTAGGGCACCCGCATGATCGAGGCAAGGAGCGGGACCGCGAGCAGACAGAGGATGAACGTCAGGAAGTGACCGAGATAGATGCTCGCGATCAGGCCCCACACGAAAGTGCTGTGCTCGGTGAAGAGGAGTGGCCCGGGCTGAAGGCCCCACACGAAGAGGCCGGCCATGATCACGGCCGACGTCGGTGAGCCGGGCACCCCGAGGGTGACCATCGGGACGAGCGAAGCGACGCCGGCCGCGTCCGCGGTGGCCTGCGGGCCCATGATCCCGCTGATCTCACCCTTACCGAAGTCCTCCTTGTTCTTCGCGTACTGGCGCGCGAGCCCGTAGCCGAGGAAGGACGCCGCGGTCGCGCCGTGACCGGGCAGCACGCCGAAGAGGAAACCGATGAGCGAGTTCGAGACCACCAGGAACCAGCGCTTTCGGAGCGCACCGAGCGCTTCGAGGAGATCCTTGAAGCCGAGCTTCGCGCTGATCTTCTCCATGTAGCCGATGCCTTGCTCCTCGGCCGAGGCGAGGATCTCGCCGATGCCGAAGAGGCCGATCGTGACCGGCACGAACCCGACGCCCGCGAGGAGGTTGATCTGTATGTTCCGCAGCGGCTCGAATTCGGAGCCGGCGAACGGGATGAGGCGCTGCGATCCGGTGATCGTGTCGAAACCGATCGCGGCGAGGAGCAGACCCATCGCCAGCATCGCGAGGGCCTTGAGCGGCGACTCGGCGCCGAGGCCGACGAGCGTCGCGAATGACAGCACGAAGACGGCGAAGAGCTCGGGCGGGCCGAATGCGAGCGCGCGATCCGCGATCTCCTTCGCGAAGAGCGTGAACAGCACGGTCGCGATGAACGCGCCGACGAATGACGCCAGGAACGACGACGTCAGGGCCAGGCCTGGTTTGCCCTTGCGCTTCGCCAGCGGGAAGCCGTCGAACAGAAGGACGACCGACCACGGCTCGCCGGGGATGTTGAACAAGATCGAGGTGATGACGCCGCCGAATAGCGCGCCCCAGTAGATGCCCGCGAGCAGGATCACGGCGGTCGTCGTATCGGCCCCCGCGATATCGCCACGCGCGATGACGACACTGATCGGCAGGAGGATGGCAACGCCGCTCGTGCCGCCGAGCCCCGGCAGGACGCCGATGACAAGGCCGAGCGTGACGCCGACGAAGAGGAAGGCGATGTTGATGGGCTGTAACGCGGTCGCAAATCCGCCCGCCAGGAGACCGAAGACCTCCACTTAGAAGGGGATACCCGGATAAAAGATGCTCTTCGGCAGCAGCAGCCGGAACCCCACCTCGAAGAGCAGGAAGATCGCGAGCGGTGTGATGACGGCGCTCGCGATGATCCAGTAGAAGCGGTAGCGGCCGAGGTACGCGGCGAAGAACCCCATGTAGAGACCGGTCGCGAGGTAGAAGCCGAGCCACTGGAACGAGAGCGCGTAGAGGAACATCGGCAGCACGAGGTTGAGGACCGCGACGACGCTCGCGCGGCTCGCGAACACGCCCGCCTTTGGCTGTGGGAGGACGAGAGCGCGGTACGCCACCCCGACGGCCGCCAGACCCATCACCGCGGCGGTCCAGAACGGGTACCAGGACGCTCCGACATCGCCCGGCGCGGTGCCGCGCACCGGGCTCCATGCCGCGCGTGAGTCGAACATGGCGACGGCGGCGATCAAAGCGATCGCCGCCGCCGTCCCCACTTGGTAGGGCCTCAAGCCGTTATTGGACCCAGTTGAACTTCGTCGCGATGTCCTGATGCACCTGCTGGTACCTGGTGAGGAACTGTCGGAAGTCGATGCCCGTCCGGAAGTCGGGGTTCAGGGCGTTGTCGTCCATGAACTTCTTCCACTCCGCGGAGTCGTAGACCTTCTTGAACACGTCGACCCAGAACGCCTGCTGCGCCGGCGTCAGTCCGGGAGCTGCGACGATCGCCCGCATGATGTAGTAGTCGTCGATCGGGATCCCCTGTGACGCGCACGTCGCAAGACCGGTGTACACGCCCGTCTTCGGGCTCTCCGGCGTGAAGGCGCAGAGCGGACGGAGCTTCTTGTTCGTGCCCTGATAGAAGGGCAGACCCTCGCTGGGGTTGTTGACCGTGGCATTCACGCCGCCCTGGTGACCGGCGAGCGCCGCCGCGACCGTCGCGCCGGAGGTCTGCGGGATGTACGTGAAGGCCTTGGTCTTCATCGTGTCCTCGATCCGGCGGAAGAGCGCCTCATCCTCTTGCTTCGAGCCCGTTCCGGCCACGCTGATCGAGCCGGCCTTCGCCGCCGTGACGAAGTCGCCGGCGTTCTTCCACGGGCTGTCGTCGTTCACCCACAGGAAGAACGGGTCGAGCGCCATGTTGGCGATGGGCGTGAAGTCCGTCGCCTTGTACGGGAGCTTCTGCGTGATGATCGTCGTGAAGAACGAGTTGAGGGTGATCATGATGTAGTGCATGTCAGCCTTCTTCTCGTACACGTACGTGAACGCGACCGCTCCGGAGCCGCCTTCCTTGTTCACCGGCTGCACCGGCTGCGGTGAGAGCTTGTTCTTCTCGATGATGCCCGCCATGGCGCGCGCGTAGATATCCGATCCGCCGCCGGGTGCGGTGCTGATCACGAACTCGATCGGTTTCGTCGGTTGCGTCATCGTCTCGGCCGTCGGCGACGCAGCCACCGACGCGCTGGGCGAGGGAGCGGCCGCGCCGCCTCCGCACGCGGTCGCGACGAGCATGACCGAACCAAGGATCGTCACGAAACGCTTACCGGTCACACGCCACATTGCTTGCACCTCCACGGACTCGTACGCGGTTCGCCCGCGAATGGCTCAACAGCGGTCTGACCACGCGGCATCGTAGCGGTCTGACCGACGACCGTCACCGAGTCTGGGGACCTGCCGTGTCACAATGCGGGAACGAGGTCGGCACGGGGCGTGCGGTCGGCCGGTCAGGGGTCGCTTGACGCGACCGGCAAGGAGTGGGGCATGGTGCAGGAGCTGGTCCGGCCCGCCAAGCTGCCGCGGGGCGCCGCGCCGGACAGTGCGTGGGCCTTCCTGGACGGCAAGTTCGTACCCATCCGCGAGGCCAAGATCTCGGTCATGACGCACGGCTTCAACTACGGGACGGGCGTCTTCGAGGGGATCCGGGCCTACTGGAACGCCGAAGAGGAGCAGCTGTACGGCCTCCACCTGCGCGAGCACTATTCCCGGCTCCTGCGCTCCGGGAAGATCATGCGTATCCGGATCCCGCACACCGTCGACGAGCTCGTCGGTATCACGGTCGACCTGCTCCGGAAGTGCGGCTACCGCGAGGACGCCTACGTCCGGCCCGTCGCCTACAAGTCGAGCCCCGTCATCGGCGTCCGCCTGCACAACCTGGAGGACGGCTTCACCGTCTTCGCCGTGCCCTTTGGCAACTACATCGACATCGACAAGGGCATCGCCTGCCACGTCTCGTCGTGGCGCCGGGTCGACGACAACGCGATCCCCGCCCGGAGCAAGATCACCGGCTCGTACGTGAATGCCGCCCTGGCCAAGAGCGAGGCCGAGGAAGCCGGATTCGCCGAGGCGATCGTGCTCACGCAGGAAGGTCACGTGTCGGAGGGCAGCGCCGCGAACCTGTTCCTCGTCCGCGACGGCAAGCTCCTGACGCCGCCGGCGACCGACAACATCCTGGAAGGCATCGTTCGCGGCAACGTCATGCGTATCGCCGCGGACATCGGCCTTGCGGTCGACGTGCGGAGTATCGACCGCACCGAGCTCTACATCTGCGACGAGATGTTCATGTGCGGGACGGGCGTGCAGATCTCGCCGGTCACGAGCGTCGACCATCGCGACGTCGGTGCGGGCGAGGTCGGGCCGATCACGAAGCGCATCTCGAAGATCTACTTCGACGCCGTGCGCGGCAAGGACGCCCGCTACAAGGATTGGCTCACACCGATCTACAAGGCGTGATCGCGGAGCGCGTCACGGCCGACTGAAGTCAGCGGGCCGAGTCGCTCGCGAAGCTCCTGAAGTCGTTCCCGATGCGAACCACGATGTCCGGTCCGCCTGACCCGTCGGCCGTCTCCATGGGGAGGCCCAGCTGGGTGCGGAGCTGCTCGGCGGTGTAGCGCTTGCCGGGGTTCCGGAGGACGACCGCGGATCGAGCGGACTTGCCATCCGTCACCGCGCTGACCCCGAAGGCACGTGCCTCGAGCCGGTCTGCGACCTGCTTCGCGATACCGCTGCTCGCTCCCGTGTTCTGCACTTCGACCCGCGCTGCCTCCTGCCGTACCTTCGGGTCGTAGAACAGAGCGGCCGCGAGGTCACGCACCTTGGCAACGTCGGGGATCAGGTAGAAGCCCGCTTCGCCGTCGTAGGTAAGCTCGCAGTGCGGATAGTCACCGCCACAGGGGTACAGCACGTCGCTCGCGATGCTCGCGCTGTCGATCCCGGTCGCCGAGCCCGCGAGAGAGAGGACGTTCGACGGATCGAAGTCCGTCTCGACCGTGGTGGCGACGCCGTCCATGAGCGAGGGGAGCGATCGGAGCGCCTGCGGCTGTGAGAGCTTGACCCGGAGTGCGCTCAGGACATCCTGCTGCCGCTTGGCTCGGCTGTAGTCGTTGCTGTCGTGGCGCGACCGCGCGTACTTGAGCGCAGTGTCGCCGAACATGAGCTGCGGCCCGGCCGAGATGTTCACGCGCTCGACGCCGTAGTCGGCGGTCGGGAAGAGCTCGTCCCGCACCGGCCGCTTGACGTCGACGATGATGCCGCCGACGCCGTTGACGATCCGGTTGAAGGCCTCGAAGTTCACCAGCGCGTACGAATGGACCTTGATGCCAAGCAGGTCGCTCACGAGCCGGCGCACGAGGTCGGGACCACCGAACGCGAACGCCGCGTTGATCTTGCCCTGGAACGTCCCGGGCTTGTTGATGTAGATGTCGCGCGGGATCGAGAGCATCGCCGCCGTCTTGTTCAGGGGATCGAGCGAGACGACGATCATCGTGTCGGTGTTCTGCGTCGTGCGGTCGCCCTCGCGCGTGTCGATCCCGAGGACCAGGACGTTCAGACGATCGTTCCCGGTCCAGACCGGCGCCGGCTGCTCGCCCGCGGGAACGGGCGGTGGCTGGCGCGTGCTCGGCGCGAAGATCCCCGCAAGGAACGAGGCCCACGGAGCCGACTCGCGGTAGATCGTCCCGTACGTGACGATGAGCGTGGTGGTCACGAGTAGGAGGACCGCGTAGTCGATGAGGTGACGGCCGCGCAGCCGGCGCATGCGACCGGCGAACGCGTCGACGACGACGTACAGGTGATACACGAGCGTGGTCGCGATCACGAGAAGGGTGACGTAGGCCGCGTTGCGCAGCACCCAGGCCGTGAGTGGGTCCGCGTTCAACACGAACGCGCCCGCGAGCGCGAACGCGAAGATCGGCAGGAGGAGCATGAGCGTGCCCTTGACCCAGCGGTCCTGGTAGGCCTGACCGAGTCCCGGAAGAAGTGTGGAGAGCAGCGCAGCGAACCCCGGAGAACCGAGCGACGGTCCCGCGGCGAGCATGAGCGGGCGCTGCCGACTCCCCCCATTCGACATCGAACACATAGCGTAAGAGACTCGCGAGGCGTGGAACGCCAGCCCCACATCAGCACGGCGACCCTCCGTGGCGCCCGCGCGGTCGGCATCGTCTGCGCAGCGCTGTTCTTCGCCCCGGTCATCCTCTCGCTCGCCTTCCCGGACCTCTTCTTGTACGCGCCCTACCACCGCACCTACGAGCGGATGCTCGGGACGATCCTCGGGGCGCTGGGCATCGGCCTGCTCCTGGCGCTGCGCGATCCGGCCAGAAACGCTGGCGTTTTCGCGGTCATCGGCCTTACCGCCGGGTCGCTCGACGCGGCGACGATCTACTCGCTCGTCTTCGACGACGCTGCGTCATCTCACTGGCTCACGACGGTGCCACTGCTCGCGGCGATCGCCGTCGCCCTGGTCGTGACCTACACGCGCTTGCGGCGGCCCCATCCGGTCGTCGTGCGGATCGTCATCGCGGCGGTCGCGCTCCTGCCGGTCGCCCTTTACCTCCACGACGCCGCGTACCGGGCTTTTGTGAAGCCCTGATGCCACCGATCGTCTCGGTGCGCGAGCTTCGCAAGAGCTACGGTCAGATCAAGGCGGTCGATGGCGTGAGCTTCGATGTGGCGGCGCGTGAGGTCTTCGCGCTCCTCGGACCGAACGGGGCGGGGAAGACGACGACCGTCGAGATCCTCGAAGGCCTCCGCGAGGCGGACAGCGGCACGGCGCTCGTCGCCGGCGTGGACGTCCGCAAAGACCCGTCCGGCGTCAAGGAGCGGATCGGCGTGCAGCTGCAGCAGAGCGCTTTCCCCGAGAACTTCCTCGCGAAGGAGATCGTGGATCTCTTCGCGCTGTTCTACGGCCGCAGCGTGGACTCGCTCGCGCTTCTGCGCGCGGTCGGCTTGGAGGACAAGGCCAAGCAGAAGTCGGAGAAGCTTTCCGGCGGCCAGCGTCAGCGCCTGTCGATCGCGGTCGCGATGGTGAACGAGCCGCAGGTGCTCTTCCTGGACGAGCCCACGACGGGCCTGGACCCGCAGGCGCGTCGCAACCTGTGGGAGCTGATCCGCGCGATCCGCGACCGCGGAACCACGGTGTTCCTCACCACGCACTACCTCGACGAAGCCGAGGTGCTGTGCGACCGTGTCGCGATCATGGACAACGGCCGCATCATCGCGCTCGATTCACCGCGCGCGCTCATCACGAAGCTGCTGGGCCGCGGCTTCTCGAAGCCGGTACAACAGCAACAGGCGAGCCTCGAAGACGTGTTCCTCGATCTCACCGGACACGCGTTGAGGGAGGACTGAGATGCGCCAGGTGTTCGGCTACGTGCTGATGCTGTTGCGAGCGTACACGCGCGACTTCACGGCGCTCTTCTTCGGCTTCTTCTTTCCGCTCATCTTCATGGGCCTGTTCGGGATCCTGAACTTCGGGGCTTTCGGTCATGTCGCGGTCGGGATCGTCGACGAGGCGAACAACGCCGACAGCCAGGCGTTTCGCGCCGGCCTCGCCAAGATCGAGACGCTGCAGCTGTCGAGCGGGCCGAGCGACGCGCAGCTCGAGAGCCTTCGGAAGGGCGACCGCGACATCGTTCTGGTGATCCCCGCGGACTTCAAGATCGCGCCCGCGCGGCAGGGAGCGACCGTGCCGACGCTCACGCTGTACGCCAATCAGGGGCACGGGGAGCAGGTCGCCGTCGGCTCCGCGATCCTCATGCAGGTCATCGACCAGATGTCGTTCGCTATCACGCAGACCGCCCCGGTCGTCGCGATGAAGCGCGAGGAGGTCGCCGGCCGCAATCTGAAGTACGTCGACTTCCTGACTCCGGGCATCGTCGGTATGACGATCATGCAGCTGGGCGTCGCGAGCGTGATGTTCTCGTTCGTCGTCGACCGTCAGCGTGGCGTGATCCGTCGCATCATGGCGACGCCGATCTCGCGCCGGAATTACATGGCCGCGCACGTCCTCGAGCGGCTGCTCCTCGCCGTCGTGCAGGTGCTGATCCTGCTCGCGGTGGCGGTCTTCGCGTTCAAGGTGAGCATCGTCGGGAGCCTCGGCCTCGTGCTGGCGATCGCGATTCTCGGCAGCGTCCTGTTCCTCTGTCTGGGCTTTGCCGTCACCGGCTTCGTGACGACCGAGAACCAGGCGCCGGCGATCATGCAGCTCGTCACGCTTCCGCAGATGTTCCTGTCGGGAGTCTTCTTTTCGCGCGACGCGGTGCCGGCGTTCCTGAAGCCCGTGTCGGACGTCCTGCCGCTCACCTTCCTCAACGACGCGCTCCGTCAGGTCTCGACCGCGGGCGCGGGCATCGTCGACGTTGGCGGCGACCTGATCGGGATCGTCATCTGGAGCGCGATCACGTTCGTCATCGCGTTCCGCTTCTTCAAGCTCGAGGCCTAGCCGCTCGCGAGCGCCTGGTGCACGGCGCGGTGCACCACGGCGCGGAACTTCCCCCACGCGCGCCAGTCACCGCCGATGTCCTGTGTGCCCTGGGTCCGCAGTCCGTCGAGGTAATCGGCGACGCGTGGCAGGTCCGCGATCGCGACCTCGCGCCAATCCTCGATCTGCTCGGTCGGATCGAGAGCGCCGAGCGTCCCGCCGATCTCATCCAGAAGGAACGCGAAGCTGTGGAACAGGGGCGTGCTGGTCGGCGCCTCGAGGCTGTGATACGCGATCCGCGACAGGAAGCGCCGCACCTCGGTCCGGAGGCCGGTCTCCTCGTGCGTCTCGCGAAGCAGGGCGTCGAGGATCGCCTCACCGCGGTGGATCCCGCCGGTCGGCAGTCGATACGCGCCGCGCGGATAGAAGGTCTTGATCGCGAGGAGCACGGCGCCGCTCGGCCGCCGCACCACCATGCAGACCTCGCCGTAGCGGTCCGGTTTGCGTATCGGGTCGTCGAAGTGGTCCGGGATCGCGGACTCGATCACCAGCGGATCGCCGAAGCGACGGGCGAGCCTTTCGATCTCGCGTCGCGTTTCGGGCAGGAGCTCCACGCGGGTGAGGGTACGGCTACGAGCGCTCGTGCTTGCGCAGCAGATCGTCCAGCGCTTCGCGCAGGAGCGCCGCTTCCTTCTTCTTCTGGCGCTCCGCGAGACCCTTGAGCCGACCCAGCTGCGCGGCCGAGTAATAGGAGGACTTGAGGACCATGTCGTCGCTGGGTGTGAGGCCGACCGCGTCGCCGCCCTGCTCCTTCGCCGCGAGCAGCGCCAGGTCCGCCTTGCGCATGAGCTCGTCCCCGGCGGCCGGTCCGCGCGACTTGGTATCGCGCGGCGTGTTGGCGACGCCCATGCTCACCGTGCATTTCTGTCCGTGTGGGATGGCCTTCTCCAGTGCGGCGTCGAGCTCCTTCCGAAGCTGCTCGGCGCGCAGGAAGACCGGCTCGAGCGACGTGCCGGGCGCGAGCAGCGCGAATTCGTCACCGCCGATGCGGCCGAGCGTCCAGCCCTCCTTCGCTGCTGTCTTCGAGAGCGTCGCGATGCTGGCGTTGATCGCTCTGTCCCCGGCCTCACGGCCGGCCTTCTCGTTGAGCACCAGCAGGTCGTCGAGATCGAGGTGGACGAGCGTCGCCAGCGGCTCGCGTTTGAGCGCGGCGGTCACAGCCCCTTCGAACGCGGGCCGCGAGAGGCAGCCGCTCGCATCGGCGCGGAATCGGACATCTTTCACCTGTTCGCTGCGCTTTGCCATGTCGGGCGACCTCCGAACTCGTTATCGGTGTATATATATCGGCTCCATATATATAGGTCAAGTATCATGATGGTCGCGAGCCCAGCGAGTCAGGCGCGAAACCAACTGAGGTGCGCGGCGCAGCCCGGTACACTCGGCATCAGAGGCGCTTCGAAGGGCGATCGACCCTGATGCCGCCGGAAGAAAGCCGCAAGGCGATTAGACCCGGCCGGAGAGCCACTCCGTTAGCAAGGCGATGAGTGGGCGCGCGCGGAGCGTGCCAACTCGGGTGGTACCACGGCAGCGCCGTCCCGGGAGCGGGACGGCGTTTTGTTTGGGAGCAAGAAATGGCCGCGACGAACGAGAAGACGCGCTTCACACCGGTCGGATCGTCCTTCGACCTGCCGGAGCTCGAGCACGGCGTGCTGGAGCTGTGGGAGAGCGAGCGAACCTTCGACGCCCTGAAGAAGAAGAACGCCGGCGGGCCGCGGTTCTCGTTCATCGATGGTCCGATCACGGCGAACGTCGAGGCCATGGGCGTCCACCACGCCTGGGGACGCACGTACAAGGATCTCTACCAGCGCTACAAGGCGATGCAGGGCCACGAGCTCCGCTGGCAGAGCGGTTTCGACTGCCAGGGGCTCTGGGTCGAAGTGCAGGTGGAGCGCGAGCTGAGCCTCAACAGCAAGCGCGACATCGAGTCGTACGGCATCGACCGCTTCTCGCGGGCCTGCCGCGCGCGTGTCGACCGATCCGCCGCTGTGATCACCAAGCACGACATCCGGCTCGGTCGCTGGATGAACTGGGACGACTCCTATTACACGTACAGCGACACCAACATCTCGCACATCTGGCACGTGCTGAAGCTCTGCCACGAAAAGAGCTGGCTCTACAAGGGCCACCGCGCGATGCCCTGGTGCGCGCGGTGTGGCACCGCGCTCTCTGAGCACGAGATGACCGGGTCGTACAAGGAGATGACCCACACCTCGCTCTACGTGCGATTCCCTTTGACCGGCGCACGCCCATGGCCGGCAGCTGGCGACGAGGCCGTGTCTTTCCTGGCCTGGACGACGACGCCGTGGACGCTGCCCGCGAACGTCGCGCTGGCGGTGCATCCGGACCTCGACTACGCGCGCGTTCGCGTTCGTGCCGACGCGGCGGCGGCGCCCGAGGTCCTGATCCTCTCGGCGGCTGTCTTCCGCCAGACGAAGTGGCATGACGCCGAGCTGCTGGGGACATTCAAAGGAAAGACCTTGCTCGGGCTGGGCTACTCGGGGCCGTTCGACGATCTGCCGATCGGAGCACAGACGAAGCCGGGCCACCGCGTGATCGCGTGGGACGAGGTCGGTGAGGCCGAGGGGACCGGGATCGTGCACATCGCACCCGGCTGTGGCGCGGAGGACTTCGCCCTCTCGAAGACCGAGAAGCTGCCGGTCGTCGTGCCGATCGACGAGAACGCGCGCTTCCAAGCGGGTTTCGGTTGGCTCGAGGGAAAGGAGGCGCGGGACGTCGCGCACGAGATCGCCGACGATCTGAGATCGCGCGGCCGCCTCTTCCGCGAGATGCCCTACACGCACTCCTATCCGGTGTGCTGGCGATGCAAGGAAGAGATCGTCTTCCGCGTCGACGACGAGTGGTTCATCTCGATGGACCAGATCCGGCCACTGCTGAAGGAGGCCGCCTCGAAGGTCCGCTGGCTTCCGCCGTTCATCGGCCAGCGGATGCAGAACTGGCTCGACAACATGGGCGACTGGAACATCAGCCGCAAGCGCTACTGGGGGTTGCCGCTGCCCTTCTATACCTGCGCGAACGCGCATTTCTTCGTGGTCGGCAGCGAGGAGGAGCTCCGCGAGCGCGCCATGCGTGGCCTCGACAAGCTCGAGGAGCTGCACCGTCCCTGGATCGATCAGGTCGTCGTCGCATGTCCGGAGTGCAAGGCCGAAAGCACGCGGGTGAAAGAGGTCGGCGACTGCTGGCTCGACGCGGGGATCGTGCCGTTCTCGACGCTGCGCTGGTGGGACGATCGCGCGTACTGGGAGAACTGGTATCCGGCGGACTTCATCACCGAGAACCTCGAGCAGGTCCGCCTCTGGTATTACTCGCAGCTGTTCTTCAGCGTCGTCCTCACCGGGCGCGCGCCGTACGAGGTGTGCCTGTCCAACGAGTACGTGTACGACGAGAACGGCGAGGAGTTCCACAAGACCGGCGACAACTTCATCGATTTCCCGCAGGCGGCGGAGCAGGCCGGGGCCGACGTCGTCCGCTGGTACTACTCGCGTCATGACGTCGCTGAGAAGGTGCTCTTCGGCTACAACGTCCTGACCGAGGTCAAGCGCAAGCTCCTGGTGCTCTGGAACACCTATTCGTTCTTCGTGACCTACGCGAACCTCGACGCGTTCGATCCGAACGAAGCGCAGGTGCCGCTCCGAGAGCGCCCGCTGATCGACCGCTGGCTGCTCTCAGCGCTCGAACGCTTGGTGCGCGACTGTCGCGCGTCGCTCGATCAGTACGACGCGCAGACCGCCGCGCTGCGGATGGAGTCGTTCTGGGACGACCTCTCCACCTGGTACGTCCGCCGTAATCGAGCGCGCTTCTGGAAGACCGAGTCACGCCGTGACTCGCTCGCCGCCTACCAGACGCTGTACGACGCGCTGACGACGCTGGCGCGCCTCTTCGCGCCGATGATGCCGTTCTTATCCGAGGCGCTGTATCAGAACCTCGTTCGCGGATCCGTGCGCGGCGCCGCGGCATCGGTGCATCTGACCGCGTATCCGGAGGTCCGGCCCGAGCGGATCGATGACGACCTCGAGCGGCGCATGCGCGCCGCGATGCGCGTCGTGTCTCTCGGGCGTACCGCACGCTCCGCCGCGAAGACGAAGGTCCGCACGCCGCTGCCGAAGCTCATCGCGGTCTTCGATCCGAACGACCGCGACCGTGGCGCACTCGACGGCCAGATCGAGCTCGCGGCGATCATCCGCGACGAGCTCAACGTGAAGGACTTCGAGGTGCGCGACGACGCCAAGGGACTCGTGCGCGAGACCGTGAAGCCGGAGCTCAAGGCGCTTGGGCCGAAGCTCGGCAAGGATCTCCCGCGCGTGCGCCAGGCGCTGGCGGAAGGCCGCTTCACTACGCGCGACGGGAACACCGTCGTCGAAGGCTTCACCCTCGCGCCGACCGAGGTGCTCGTGAGCCACGAGGGGACCGCCGGACACGCGGTCGGGCGTGACGCGGGTGCGATCGCCGCACTCCTCACCGACACGACGCCCGAGCTCGAGGCGGAAGGCCTCGCGCGCGAGCTGGCGCATCACGTGAACACGATGCGGAAGGAAGCCGGCCTCGACATCGCCGATCGCGTCGTCCTGCGGTACGAGGGCGCATTGGGACAGACGATCGAGCGCTTCAACGGTTTTCTTCAAGGCGAGGTGCTGGCGACATCGCTTGCGAAGGGCGTGACCGGGCGTGGCCACACCTGGGAAGGCGAGCTCAACGGCGTGAAGGGAAAGCTCGAGATAGAGCGGAGCTAGGCTCGCTGGAGGCGAACATGGCCAGAGCGGCTATCGACGAGTACCTCTACCTGTTGGATGCGGCGTTCGCGGGTCCGGACTGGCACTCGCTTCTTACCAACGTGCGGGCGGTCGAGCCGCGAGACTGGCTCTGGCTTCCGCCCGGCGGCGCGCGGCCGATCGGAGAGATGGTCGCGCACGTCGGCGCGTGCAAGTACATGTACGAGAACCACGCCTTCGGTGATGCGTCACTGAAATGGGGCGAGCCACTGACGAACGAGCGACGCTTGTCCGCTGTCACAGCCGATGCCGTCGCCGAGCTGCTCCGCTGGCTCGAAGAGGCTCAGCGTGCCGTTCGCGCCAGCGTCCATGCGCTCGACGACGACCGCGAGCTGCTCCGGCCGCGTCGCACCAACTGGGGCGAGATGAAGGAGACGCGCTGGATCATCAAGTCGATGATCGAGCACGATCTCTATCACGCCGGGGAGATCAATCGGATGCGCGCGCTGCGCCAGGAGAACGACCGCTGGGCGTACGAGCGTGGCTAGATCCCGAGGATCTGACGCTTCTTCGCGCTGAACTCATCGTCGGTGAGAACGCCGTGGCGGTGGAGCTCCGCGAGCTTCACCAGATCGTCGAGGCCGGTGGATGACGAGCCGCTCGGTGCGGCTGTCCTCTTGACCCGACCGTCGACCGCGGTCTGCAGCGAGGTCTTGATCGGCGTGAACACCGTGGCCAGCACGAACAGCGTCATCACGATCGCAAGGTCCGAGCCCTGGCCGGTGACCGCGACGAAGAGGCGCTGAAAGAAGGCCAGCGCGGCGGTGTACAGCCCGGCGAGGGCAGCCGTGAGCAGCCCGTACACGAGCGTGCGGTTGATGATCACGTCGATCTCGTACAGGCGGTAGCGGAGGATCGCGATGCCCACGGCGAGCGGCAGTGCGGTGACCGCGCCGATCGTAAGAACGAGGCTCACGCCCGCCAGGCCGGGAACGATGCCGTTCAGCGCATCGACGAGGAAGCCGAGGATGACGATGCATCCGGCATAGACGAACCAGCGGATCTGAAGCCGCTCATCAGGGCCGGCGCGACGCATCCGCTCCAAGAGGGCGAGCGAGGTGAGGACGATGAGCAGGAAGAACACGATGTTCGTCGACATCTCGGCGACTTCGAATACCCCGTCCCAGGTGTAGATGCCGAGCGGATTGCGAACGAGCGCGAAGCCAGGGTAGGAAGCGGGCTTGAACATCGTGACGAGGACCGCGACGACGGCCAGAACGCCGGCCGTCCATGCGACCGGGCGCCAGCGGCGCGAGGGCAGCCGTCCGTTCGGGAAAAGCAGCGGCAGAAAGAGCGCGATGACGGCCGTCCCGGGCATGCTGATCCAGAAACCAAGCCAGGCCATGAGCTCGCCGGCGGGCAGCGCTCGCTGCTGTGCCGTCAAAGCGACGATGGCGTACGACTGCGTGAACGCCGCGGCTCCGAAGCTGAGGCCGGTCAGACAGAACATCCAGCCGATCGGATGTCGAGCGTGCCGACCGACGATGAGTGCCCCGATCACGACGAACCACAACATCGCGAAGAAGATCCAGTAGTCAGCGAGCGTGATGTCGGCGGCTTCGGACCCGAAACGGAACGCCAGGATCACCAGCACCACGTACAGCCCCGCGAGGGACCATGCGATCGCCGCCGCGCGACTGCGCGACCTCGTCGTCGATGTCGCGGTCGCGACGGTTGCCATCGTCAGAGCGTACTCACCGTCTCAAACACTCAGAGCACCGCGCTCCTGAGCGCCGCCGCGACGAGACGCGGCGCACGCCGCCGGGCGGGGCCGGTGAGCGCGGTGCGCCAGGTCGGGTAGGAGAGGAGCGCGTGTGCGAGCGCGATCGCATCGCCAACGCGCACGCGCAAGGCGCCGCGGCGTGCGAGGTCGTTCATCGTGCGGGTGATGAGCGCGAGCCGCGCGTGGTCGAGATCCCGCAGCGGCGCCGCGGCGGCCCGCGGCAACGCGCCGTCAACGAGCGTCTCGAGCAGCACCGACTCGAGGCGGTATTCGCGATGGTGCAGCGCGACCAGCTCGTTGAGAACGGACTCCGGCGCTTCCGATCTGGGCCGCCAGCGGTCGACGCGCGCGATCTGGGCCGCGGCGCGGCGCCGCAGGGCCTGCTCCACCAATCGCTCCTTCGATGTCGCGTGCAGATACAAGGTGCGCGGCGCCACGTGCGCGCGCCGCGCCACGTCGGTCATGCGCAGCGCGTGGTAGCCGTGGCGTGCGACCTCGCGCAGCACCGCGGTCTCGATCGCCGCGCTGGTGCGCGCGGCCGTGCGGGCGCGTTCGCGCTGTACGTACGTTCGATTATTCACTGCATGAGCAGTGTAGTGAATCATGTGGACAACTCTCGACGCAGGGGCGATGCGCTGCTACGCTTGGCACCTCTTGACTGCTCTCGCCTTCGTTTTCCCTGGACAAGGCTCTCAGGCCGTCGGCATGGGCCGCGACGTGTACGAGACCTCCGCCGCTGCGCGCGCCACCTTCGATGAGGCCGATCGCGTCCTCGGGTACAAGCTCTCCGAGGTCTGCTTCATCGGACCGGCCGAGCGGCTGAACGACACGACGGTCGCGCAACCCGCCGTGCTCGCGACGAGCGTCGCGCTCTTCGAGGCGATGGTGGAGTCGGTGACGCACAAGATCGGGCGTCGCGTGACAGATGGCAGCGAGCCGCGCGGCGTGTTGGCGCTCCCTGAGCACCTGCGGCCTTCGTTCGTGGCCGGGCACTCGCTGGGTGAATTCACCGCGCTCGTGACCGCGGGCGTGCTGCCCTTCTCCGATGCGTTGCGCCTCGTCGCGGAGCGGGGCATGCTCGCGTCGACGCGCGGCGCGCGCGGCGCGATGGCCGCGATCGTCGGCCTCTCCGCGCAGGAGGTCGAGCGCGTCATCGCGGCGACCATCGAGCCGGGCCGGGTCGTCGTGGCCAATGACAACGGGCCAAAGCAGGTCACGATCGCCGGCGACGAGGCCGGCATCCGCGCGGTGACCGAGGCGCTCGAAAAGGGCGGGGCGCGCAAGATCGTGCCGCTGCGGATCTCCGCGCCGTTCCACTTCCCCGACATGGGTCGGATCGGACCTGATCTGCGCGCGTTCATGCAGACGCTCCGCTTCCGCGAGCCCGTGGTGCCGATCGTCGCGAACGTGAGCGCGCTGCCGCACCCGAGCGCGTCCGCGATCCAGGAGGCGCTGGTGCGTCACCTGTCGAATCGCGTCGAGTGGCTGAAGTCGGTGCGCTACATGGTCGAGCGCGGCACGTCGACCTTCGTCGAGATCGGCGCCGGTCAGGTCGTGAACGGCCTCGTGAAGCGCATCGCGGACGTGAAGCTCGTCAACGTTTCCGACACGGGATCGCTCGCCGGTGCGCTCCGCACCCTCAGCGATCGCGCGCACCACGTCATGTCGCGGTGACCCGACGGGTCGTCGTCACCGGCATGGGCACGGTGACGCCGGTGGGGCTCGACATCGCATCGACTTGGGACGCCCTCACGAACGGCAAGAGCGGCATCGGGCGCATCACGCGCTTCGATCCCGCGCCGTACGAGACGCAGATCGCCGGTGAGCTCAAGGGTTTCGACGCGAATAGGTACATGGACCGGAAGGACGTTCGGCGCACGGACCGCTTCACGCACTACGCCGTCGCCGCCGCGAGACAGGCGCTCGCGGACGCGAAGCTCGACACGGTCACGGACCCGGAGCGCGTCGGCACCGCGATCGCGACCGGGGTCGGCGGCCTCGAGACGCTCATCGACGGGATCCTGCTGATGCAACGACGCGATCCCTCGCGGCTGTCCCCGTTCCTGGTGCCGATGCTGATGGCCAACGCGGCGTCGGCGCAGGTCTCGATGCAGTTCGGGCTCAAGGGCCCGAGTCTCACGCACGTGTCGGCCTGCGCCTCCAGCTCGCATGCGATCGGCGAGGGCGGCGACATCATCCGCCGCGGGCAGGCCGACGTCATGGTCGTCGGAGGTTCCGAGGCGGCCGTCCTCGCGCTCGGTATCGCGGCGTTCTCCTCCATGCACGCGACCAGTCGCCGCAACGACGTGCCCGAGGCGGCCTCGCGTCCGTTCGACAAGGACCGCGACGGCTTCGTGCTCTCCGAGGGCGCCGCGGTGGTGGTCCTCGAGGAGCTGGGTCACGCCCGCGCCCGCGGCGCGCGCGTCTACGGCGAGCTGGTCGGCTACGGCGCCACCGCCGACGCGTACCACATCACCGCGCCCTCACCCGAGGGCGAGGGCAACGCCCGGGCGATGCGCATGGCTCTCGCCGAGGCCGGGCTGCGGCCCGACGAGATCGACTACATCAACGCCCACGGCACCTCGACCCAGCCCAACGACCGCGAGGAGACCGCCGCGATCAAACAGGTCTTCGGTGACCACGCCTATCGGCTCTTGGTCTCCTCCACCAAGTCGATGACCGGGCACCTCCTGGGCGCGGCCGGGGCCCTGGAAGCCATCGTCTGTCTTTTGGCCATCCGCGACGGCTGCATCCCGCCGACCATCAACTACACCACCCCCGACGTGGGCCTGGACCTCGACTACGTGCCGAACACCGCGCGGGCGAGGAGCATCACCACCGCGCTCTCCAACTCGATGGG
This sequence comes from Chloroflexota bacterium, assembly GCA_005882255.1. GTDB lineage: Bacteria > Chloroflexota > Limnocylindria > P2-11E > P2-11E > CF-39. Next base: position 26,504 of record VBEZ01000168.1, read on the forward strand.
CTTCGGCGGACACAACGCCTCGCTGATCTTCGCGAAAGCCTGATCCGCGCCGCCTTTTGTTTGCGCCTCGCGTGACTCACGGCGCGGCTGACCGAAACCCTCTCTTCGCGCGATACCCCGTCCCTTCGGGACGGGGTCCCCTCGCGCGCGGGGGCCCTCGGTCAGCCGCGCCGCGTCGTGCGCTTAGCCGCTTGCCCCGACGACGTGCATCATCGCTTTCGTGAGCTCGCTCGGCGGTCGTGTCGCCGTGGTGACTGGGGGTGCCCGTGGCATCGGGCGCGCGACGGCGGCCCGGCTCGCGAAGGATGGCGCGAGGATCGCGATCAATTACAAAGGCAACGCCGAGGCCGCGGCCGAAGCGAAGCGGCTGGTGGAGCAGGCCGGATCCACCGCGACGCTCATCCAGGGCGACGTCTCCGTCGACGCCGACGCCGAGCGCGTGGTGAAAGAGGCGCTCGCGTTCGGCGACGGCCGGCTCGACATCCTGGTGAACAACGCCGGCATCACGCGCGACAACCTGCTCATCCGCATGAGCGCCGAGGAGTGGGACGCCGTCCTCGACCTGAACCTGCGCGGCGCGTTCCTCGTCACCAAGGCCGCGATGCGGCCGATGATGAAGCACCGCAGCGGCCGGATCGTGAATGTGTCATCGGTGTCGGGCATCGCCGGCAACGCTGGCCAGGCGAACTATTCCGCCGCCAAGGCCGGTCTCATCGGCTTCACGAAGACCGTCGCCCGGGAGATGGCGACCCGCAACATCACCTGCAACGCGGTCGCCCCCGGGTTCGTCGACACCGACCTCACGCACGCGCTACTGCAGCAGATGGAGAAAACGATCCTGCCGCAGATCCCGCTCGGCCGGTTCGGTACGGTCGAGGACGTCGCCGGCGCCATCGCCTTCCTCGCGTCGGACGAGGCGGCGTACATCACCGGCCAGGTCGTCGTCGTCGACGGAGGTATGGTCACCTAGCGACGGCGACCGCTTCCCGCCTAGGATTTCGTCATGTCCCCTCGTCGCCTCGCCTTAGTCGCTGGCATCGCCGTCCTGGTCTTCGCCCTCGATCGCATCACGAAGCTCTGGGTCGAGCAGAACATCCCGCTGTACGAGAGCCGGCAGGTCGTGGGCGACTACGTGCGCATCGTCCACACGCAGAACACCGGCGCCGCGTTCGGCCTCCTGCCCGAGCGCACGACGCTCCTCTCGGTGCTGTCGGTGCTCGCGGTGCTCGCGATCGTCTATTACTACCGGCAGTTCGCGAACTCGTCGCCGCTCGTCACGGCCACGCTGGGCATGCAGCTGGGCGGCGCGTTCGGGAACCTGCTGGACCGCGTCACGCAGGGCTACGTCGTGGACTTCGTGGACGTCGGCATCCCGAACGGCATCCGCTTCTGGGCCTTCAACGTGGCCGACTCGTCGATCGTGCTCGGCATCCTGTTCGTCACCCTGCTGCTGTGGCAGGAGGAGCGGAAGACGGCCGCGCGGGCGGCATGACCGAAAACATCACGCTGCGCGTCGACGCCGGTGGGCAGCGGGTCGACAAGTTCCTGGCCGAGCACAGCCTGCTGTCGCGGAGCGCGATCCAGCGCCTCGCGCGCGATGGGCGTGTCCGCGTCGACGGCGCCGCGGTCGAGCCGGCGTACAAGGTGCGTGAGGGACAGGAGCTCGTCGTCGAAGTTCCGCCAACGGAGCCCGATGTGCTGCTGCGGGCGGAGGACATCGCGATCGACGTGCTCTACGAGGACGAGGACGTCGTGGTGGTGAACAAACCGGCGGGCCTGGTCGTGCATCCGGCGCACGGGCACAAGACCGGGACCCTCGTGAACGCGATGCTCGGCCGCATCGAGTCGACGACCGGACGGGAGAGCGGGCGTCCGGGGATCGTGCATCGACTCGACAAGGACACCAGCGGCGTGATGGTCATCGCGAAGACGGACGTCGCGCAGCTCGCCCTCGGGCGGCAGCTGCAAGCCAAGCGGTT
>VBEZ01000127.1 GCA_005882255.1 Chloroflexota bacterium
CGTCACTCCCCCGGCGTTTCCGTCGCCGTGACGGACGCGGTCTCCTGCTTGATCGCCTCGAGGAGTCGCGTGTCGCCGATCTCGCGCTTCCAATCCGTGTCGACGAGCCACCCGCCCTCCTGTGTACCCCAGCACCGCGCCTCGTGATCGGACTTCGCGTTCGGTATCCGTTTCAGCTCCGGCTCCTTCTCGCTGCAGACGTCGCGCCGGTACTGGCAGCGGGGCTCGAACTTGCAGCCTGGCGGCGGGGCGATGAGGTCCGGGGGAAGGCCCTCGATCGGCACGAGCTTCGCTTTGCGTGACTCGTCCAGACGCGGGATCGAGCGGAGCAGGCCCCAGGTGTAGGGCATCTTCGGATTGGCGAAGAGCTCGACGGTGTCGGCCTTCTCGACGATGCGACCGGCGTACATGACGTTGATGCGCTGCGTCATGCCCGCGACGACGCCCAGGTCGTGCGTGATGAGGATGAACGCCGTGCGGAACTCGCGCGCCAGGTTCTTGAGCAGATCGAGGATCTGCGCCTGGATCGTCACGTCGAGCGCAGTCGTCGGCTCGTCGGCGAGGATGAGCTTGGGACCGCACGAGAGGGCCATCGCGATCATCACGCGCTGTCGCATACCGCCGGAGAACTGGTGCGGGTAATCGTCGATACGCTTCTTCGCACTCGGGATCTGCACGAGCTCGAGCAGCTCGATGGTCCGGTTGCGGGCCTCATTCTTGTCCATCTTCATGTGGAGCTCGAGCGCCTCGGAGATCTGACGGCTGATCGTGAGGACCGGGTTCAGGCTGGTCATCGGGTCCTGGAAGATCATCGCGATGTTCTTACCGCGGATGCTGCGGACGTCGTCGTCGTCCATCTTCAGGATGTCCTGTCCGTCGAACATGATCGAACCCGAGACGATCTTGCCCGGCGGCTGCGGGATGAGGCGCATGAGCGACAGGGCGGTCACGGACTTTCCGCAACCTGATTCGCCCACGATGCCAAGCGTTTCGCCGGCAGCGACCTGGAACGTCACGCCGTCGACGGCGCGGACGACGCCGTCACGCGTGAAAAACTGAGTGTGGAGGTCAGTGACCTCGAGAAGTTCCGTCAACGTCGGCGGAGTCTAGCCTAGGTCTTCATCCGCGGGTCGAGAGCGTCGCGCAGGCCGTCGCCCACGAACGTGAACGACAGCATCACGATGGAGATGCAGATGGCCGGCAGCAGCACGGCCCACGGGTTCGCCGCAAAGAGCGGGAAGCCCTCGTTGATCATCTGTCCCCACGACGGCGTCGGCGGGATGATCCCAACGCCGAGGAACGACAACGTCGCCTCGCCGAGGATCGCATTCGGTACTGCGAACGCGGCGGTCACGATGAGCGGCGCGAGCGCGTTCGGCAACAGGTGCTTCGCCATGATCCTGCGCGGCGTGGCGCCGATGGAACGGGCTGCCTCGACGAACTCGCGTTCCTTGAGCGCAAGCACCTGCCCTCGGGTGAGCCGCGCGACTCCGACCCAGCCGACGATCGCGATCGCGACGAAGATCAGCATCAGCCCGTCCAGGAGCTTGCCGAACGGGCTGGCGCGGAACGACGCGACGATGATCAGCAGGAAGAGGAAGTCCGGGAACGCGTAGATGATGTCGGTGAAGCGCATCAGGAGCTGATCGAGCCAGCCGCCGAAGAAGCCGGCGGTCATGCCGACCGTGACCCCGAGGCCGAACACGATGGCGGTCGGGATGAAGCCGACGACCATGCTGATCCGGGACGCGAAGATGAGCCGGCTCACGATGTCGCGTCCGAGGAAGTCGGTCCCCAGCAGGTAGCGCGAGTCGGTGTACTTGGAGCCCGTCCAGAGCGGCTCCATCTGACTGGCCGGATTCTTCGGGATCTCGATCGGGCTGTACGGCGCCAGGAACGGCGCCAGGATCGCGATCAGGAACGCCGTGCCGATGACGATGAGGCCGGCGACGGCGGCTTTGTTCCGGAAGAGCCGGTAGACCGCGTCTCCCCAGAGCGAGCGCTGCTTGCGCGAGAGGATGTTGAGCTCTGCGGCGCGCTCCTGAGTGGCGCTCGCGGTGGCCATTATTTTGCCACCTTGATGCGCGGGTCGAGCATCCCGTACACCAAATCGACCGAGAGATTCGCGACGACGATGAAGAACGCGTAGAGGAGCGTCGTCGCCATGATCACCGGATAGTCGAGCGCGGTGATGCTGAGAACGTACTCGCGCCCGATACCGGGCACCGAGAAGAAGGTCTCGATGATGAATGAGCCGGTGATGAGGCCGGCGGCCGCGGGTCCGACCACAGTCGCGACCGGGATCATCGCGTTCTTCAGCACGTGACCGACGATGACGACCTGCTCGCGCAGACCCTTGCTCCGCGCGGTACGCACGTAGTCCTGTCGGATCGCTTCGAGCATCGACGCGCGCGTGATCCGAGCCAGGAACGCCGCCGCGCCGAGCGCCAGGATCACCGTCGGCATCACCATGTGCTGCGGCGTGCCCCAACCCGTGATCGGGAAGAGATGCAAGCCGAGCGCGAAGATGTAAATGAAGAAGATCGCCATCACGAACGACGGGATCGTCGTCCCCACGGTGGCGAAGAACAGGCTTCCGTAGTCGACCATCGTGTTCTGCCTGAGTGCGCTGATGACGCCGAGGGGCAGTGCGACGGCGAGCGCGAGGATCAGGGCCTGGATGCCGAGCTGCGCCGTGACCGGGAAGCCCTGCCCGAGGATCTCGGACACCGGCCGTTGCCGCCGGATGCTGGTCCCGAAGTCGAGGTGCAGGACGTTATTCATGTACATCACGAACTGCTCCGGCACCGGCTTATCCAGTCCGTAGAACTTGTTCCACCGGTCGACGATCTCCTGCTTCGGAGGCTTATCGGGGTTCTTGTCGAACGGCGATCCCGGTGCCGCCTTCGCGAGCGCAAAAGTGATGAGCGCGACGAAAAAAAGCGTCGGAATCATCAATAGAAGGCGCCGGATGGTGTATTTCAGCACCGTTTCGAAGTGTATACCGCGACACAGTCACACATCGTTCACCTCTTAATAGGAGTGGGGGGACGTCGCGGCCTCCTCTCGCTCGCTGCTGGCTACGCCGACCCGCTGATCACATCGCGCGGGCTGCTCGGGTCGGCTGGGCGCAGGCGCTCGCTCGAGGAGCGCCGCGACATCGCCGCCACTCCCTTCGCGCATGTCTCGCGCGAGGTGTCGTTCGTCACTTCGGCGCTGAAATCCAGTCGAGATAGCAAAGAGGGCCGGCCTTGCGGCCGACCCTCTCAGTTTCGCTTCGCTCTTCGCGAGGCTTAGTGCTTCGCGATGTAGATGTTCTCGAACGAGAAGAACCCCGGGATGCCGTAGTCGATCGGGTTCGCGGTGATGCCCTTGAGCCACGGCTTGATGAGGTACTTGCTCTGGTCGTAGAAGACCCAGGCTGCGGGAGCGTCCTTGCTCAGCTGAATTCCAGCCTGGTTGTACGTCGCGTCACGCTTGGTCGCGTCGGCTTCCTTGTCGGCGGCCTTGGTGAGGTCGTCGAAGGCCTTGCTCGAGTAGCCGGTCCGCGCGGCGCTAACGCCGCCGGTCGACCACACGGTCGAGTGCCAGTTCTGCTGGTCCGGGAAGTCCGCGCACCAGCCGAGGAAGAACAGCTGCGGCGCGTCCTGGCCCTTCTTGAAGAGCGCGGTGTAAGCCGTGCTCTGGACCGGGTCGAGCTCAACTGTCACGCCAAGGTTGGTCTTCCACTGGCCCTGCGCCCACTCGGCGCGAGCCTTGTTCGTCGCGGTCGAGGAGAAGGTGTACTTGAGTCCCGTGAGGCCGGCCTTCGAGGCCGGGCTCGCCTTGTCGAGTAGCGCCTTCGCCGCAGCGACGTCGTACTTCTGCGTGTTGTCCGACTTGTCGTAGCCAGGGAAGCCCGGCGGAATGAAGCCGCCGTCGGCGGCCTTGCCGATGCCCTGCTGGACATCCTTGACGAACGCATCGCGGTCGAATGACTTGGAGAACGCTTGACGGATGTTCACGTCGTCGAACGGTGGACGACGAACGTTGAAGCCGTAATAGAACGCGCACGATCCGCCAACGTCGAGCACCTGGGCGCTCAGCTCAGCGTCGCCCTGAACGGTGCGCAGGTCGGTCGGACCGACGCCGGTGATGTCCAGCTCGTTGTTGCGGTACGCCGCGAACGCAACGGCAGACTCGTTGATCATGACCTTGGTGATGGTCTTGATCTGGATCTTCTTGCGGTAGTTGTCGTTCCGCTCGTAGACCATCTTCTCGTTGTGCTTCCACTCGGTCAGCTTGAAGGGGCCGTTCCCGATGTACGTCGCGGGCTCGGTCCACTTGTCGCCACCCTTGGTGACGTCCGACTCACGGACCGGCCAGCCCTGCCACAGGGCGGTGATCGGTACAAAGTACGGAGCCGGGTCGGTGAGCGTGAACGCGATGTCCTTGTCGCTGGTCGCCTTCACTCCGACCTTGGCACGCGCCGCGGCGAGCTCTGCCGGTGTCGCCTTCTTGGTGTCCATCCCGTTGTAGGCCTCGCAGCCCACGATGATGTAGAAGACGAAGGCGTAGTCGCCTGCGGCCGCCGGGTCGCAGCCACGCAGGAACGCGTACTCGAAGTTCTTGGCGGTCAGTGGTGAGCCGTCCGAGTACTTGAGTCCGTCCTTCAGCGTGTAGGTGTAGGTCAGGCCGTCAGCCGACAGCTTCGGCGCCGCTGCGGCCGCCGCCGGGACCGGCTTGCTGGTCTTGGTGTCGAAGGACATAAGACCCTCGAACACGAACGATGCCTGTGCGATCTCGTTCACGAACGACGACTTCTGCGGGTCGATCGTGTCGGGCTCGCTGCCCATGTTGAGCGTCAGCGTGCCATTCGGGTCGGCGGCGCCAGCCGCGGTTCCGCCTGTGGTCGTCGTTTGTCCGGCCGGTGCCTGCGAGCACGCGCCAATGAGCAGCGACGCGATCGCGAGCAGTGCGGATACGGACCAGATGCCTGTGCGGCGTTTGGTCATGCGCTCCTCCTCCTGTTGTGCCATGGGTACCCGCACGCGGACCGACCGGCCGAACATGCGAGCGGACCTGGCCATTCTGAGACCCGGTCCGTCAGCGCGTCAAACAACAAACGGCGCGCATTCGGACATACGGAGCCCCATCTGAGCCCCATACCCGCGCCGGTGGGACGCGGTTCAGTTCGTTCCCGGCGTGAACCGCCAGTCGCGCGCGTTCCAGGTGAGCGGATCGCCGTTGGGCGACGGCTGGATCCCCTCCAGGTTGCGCGGCGCGACATCGACCAACAGCTCCTGATAAAGGGGCACACCGGGCAGCGATTCGGCCCAGAGGCGCTGCATTTCGGCGTAGAGCGAGTGCTTCTCAGCCTGCTCCGGCGCGGCCGTCGCGGCGTCGAGGAGCACGTCGAACCACGGCCCGGCGAGACCTCGGTAGCGGTCCGAAGCGAGCTGCGGATCATCGGTGCGCTCCGGCACGAGCGCGAGGTCGAAGTCGCCACGGCCGACCGCGTCGAGCACCTCCGCCGGCGACCGCTCGAGGACGGTCGCGGCGATGCCGACCGACGCGAGATCGCCGGAGAGACGCCGGCCCGCGTCGATGCGCGCCTGCGAGCCGGTCGCGACCTGGAGCGTCACCGTCATCCGCTCGGCGCCGCGCTCGAGTATGCCCAGCCGTCCGGTCCGAAAGCCGGCGGCCGCGAGCAGCCCGCGCGCCACTTCGCGATCGACGCGCGGCGCGTCGAGCGGTTCCGTCGCCGCCCAGAGCGGCGGGACGAGGTACGACCGCGGCACGCGCGCACGGCCGGCGAAGATCGTCTCGACCAGAGCGCGGCGATCGAGCGCGAGCTCCACCGCCTGGCGCACGCGGAGATCGGTGAACACGGTGTTCTTCGTGCCGAAGCGCAGCATCTCGATCGCGTTCGCGGCCTTGTACAGCGCTTGGAGTCGTGGCCCGTCTGCGAACCGGTCGAGCGTCCGCGTGAGATCGGCCTCGACCGCGGGCGCGCCGGCAACGTCGACCTCCCCGCGTCGCAGCGCGTCGACGACCGCGCCGCGGTCGCTGTAGAAACGGACCTCGATCCGCCCGAGGTTGGGCGCGCCACCGACATAGCCCGGGAACGCGCTCAGGGTCATGCCGAATCCGGGGATCCACGCCGCGACCGCGAACGGGCCGGCGTGCATCGGCTCGCGCAGGTACTGCGCGCGCCGATCCGGGGACGCGCTCGCGAGAACGTGCGCGGGCAGCACGCGTGCCACGAGCGGGTACAGGTCCCAGCGCTCTCCGGCGCGATAGGTGAAGCGGACCGTGCGATCGTCGACGCGTTCGACACGCTCGACGCGCTCGGCCATCCAGCGCCGCGCGGTCGTAAGCGGCGCGGCACGGTCGTCATCGAACGCGAAGCGCACATCGTCGGCGGTGATGGGCTCGCCGTCCTGCCAGCGGGCGTCTGAACGAAGCTCGAACGTCGCCACCAGACGTCCGCCCGGCGTCGCGGCGTCGGTCACGATGCGCGCGCCGCCGTTCGCGATGGTCGGGACGTCCGTCGCAAGACGCGCGACGAAACCGCCATCCGCGTCGCGCCGCACGAGTGACTCGGTGACCGCGGCTTGCAGGATCTGCGCGCTCGGCTCGTCGCTCAGGATCGCGCGCGGCTCGCCGGCGATGCCGAGGACGACATCGCGGCGAGTCGGCACGTCCGGCGCGCACGCGGCGACGAACGGCGTCAGTGCCGCGAGAAGCGAGAGGAGGACCGCGCGCGCTCGGTGGGCCGCCGTGGCGGGCCCGGCTAGCGAGGTGCGCCGGTGTTGAACGAGGCGTCGTCGCTCGTGAACTGCTCGACGTCGAACTGACCGCCGACCGGGTAGCGCACGGCGGGAGCCGAGGCGCCACCGATCGCGCGCAGCTGGAAGCGGAGCCAGCGCACGTAGGCGGCCTCTTCATACGGCGGCTGCGTGCGCATGTAGTCCTTGATGATCGACGGCGTCGACGCGGAGGGGATCGCGTCGGGCTTCACGGCGAGGTCGAGCGATCCGCCGAGCACGAGCGCCGCGAAGCCGAGGGCCATCGTCGCCTCGGACAGGCGGCCGACGAATCCGGCACGCCACCACGGCACGACGGTTCGTGGCTCGAGGCGTGCGGCGAGTCGCACGCGCGCCGGTGAGAGCAGGGTGCCGCGCTGCCGCAGCGGCGCGTAGGCGCGGTCGAGACTGACGGAGATCGTCGCGAGGTCACGCAGCGCCGAATCGCAGCGGGCGCAGGTGTCGGCGTGCGCCTCGAGCTCGAGTCGCTCGCGGACGTGCAGCTCCCCGGTGAAGAGGTCCGCCATCTTCTGTTCAGCGGCACGACATCCCACGGGGAACAACCTCATTGCGGTTCGCCAGGAAGCGGCTCGACGGCCGGGGCGACCATCCGCCTTGATGTAGGCACGAGCAGGGTCATCGGTTCGATACCGAACTCCGGATGTGCCGAAAGATGCGCTCGGAGGCGGCGCAGCGCGTAGTGGAGGCGCGATTTCACGGTCCCGATCGGGCAATCCACGACCTGGGCGATCTCGGCGAGGTTGAGGCCGTTCATGTAGTGGAGGACCACCACGATCCGGTGCTTGGGTCCCAGGGTGTCGACCGCCGCGAGCACGATGCGGCGCAGCTCGGCCTGCTCAGCGAGCACCGACGGCGAGCGGTCCTCGCTCTGGAAGGTGTCGTTCGCCGAATCCTCGAGCGGGCTGAGGATGACGCCCTTACGCGGCCGCCGGTTGTACGAGAGGTTCACGGCCACGCGATAGAGCCACGGCCGCAGCGATCCCTCCGGTTCGAGGCGCGCGAGCGCTCGGTATGCGCGGCTGAACGTGTCGACCGCGATCTCCTCCGCGTGCGAGGGGTCCTTCGTGATCGCGAGACCGAGGCGGAAGATCCCATCGCGATAGCGATAGAAGAGGGCATCGAACGCGAGCATGTCGCCGGCGCGCGCCGCATACACGAGCTCGCGGTCGGTGCGGCGTTCCTCGTTCTGCGTCGAGCGCTTCGCGGCGGGCTCGGTCACATCTCGTCCGGAAGGTAGCGTCGGATCGCGCGCACGTTGCGAGCCGGGGTCAACGTCGCGCGCTCGACCACGGCGTCCGACTGCGGCGCGTGGAGGAACTCGCGCTCGCCGGTGGCGATGGCGGTGTGCGTCACGCGCTCGTCGCCGAAGAAGAACAGGTCACCGGCG
>VBEZ01000128.1 GCA_005882255.1 Chloroflexota bacterium
TGCCCGGCCTTCGCCGCGAGAACGTCGGCGAGCTTGTCCAGCTCCTCGCACAGCGTCTTCGTGAGCTCGAGGTGCGCCAGGCGCATCGCGGTCGGCGTCACGTCGTTGGTCGACTGGCTCATGTTCACGTGATCGTTGGGGCTCACGTGCTCGTAGGTGCCGAGGCCCCCGCCGCAGATCTGGTTCGCGCGATTGGCGATGACCTCGTTGACGTTCATATGGAACGACACGCCGGCGCCGGAATGGAACACATCGACAACGAATTGATCCAGGTGCTTTCCGGCGAGGATCTCATCGCAGGCGGCGACGATCGCGTCCTTTCGCTTGGGGTCCAGCCGACCTTCCTCGCCGTTCGCGAGCGCTCCGGCGCGCTTCACGCGGACCATCGCGCGAACGAACGCGGGGAACGGCTTGTAACCGGAGATCGGGTAGTTCTCGATCGCTCGCTGGGTCTGCGCGCCCCACAACGCGTCGGCCGGGACCTCTATCTCTCCGAGCGTGTCCTTCTCACGACGCGCCGCCATCGCGGTTTACAATAGGTGTTCCGCGTGCAGAAGAATCGGCTCACCTGGATGATCGGCGGACCCCAGGGGAGCGGCATCAACGCCTCCGCCGAGGTGTTCGCAAAGGCCTGTTCACGGGCCGGTCTACGCGTTTACGCGAACATCGAATACCACTCGAACATCATGGGAAAGCACTCGTTCTACCGAGTGCGCGTCGACGACGAGGACATCCGCTCGTACCGCGACACCGCCGACATCCTCGTCGCGCTCGACGACGAAACGCTGACCGGCGACGGACATCATCGTCGCTGGCCGACGCACTTCGGCCACCTGCACGAGATCAACGAGGGCGGCGGTGTCATCTACGACAGCGAGATCGAGTTCCAACCGAAGGACAGCGGCCGCACCGATCTGCGCTTCTATCCGGTCCCGTTCATGGAGATCATCAAGAAGGCGCTCGAAGAGGTCGGCAAGGGCGAGCAGGCGCGGCGCTACGAGGTCATGAAGAACACCGTCGGCCTCGGCGCATCGCTCGCGCTCTGCGACTACCCGTTCGACCTCGTCGCCGAGGTCATCCGCAGCCAGTTCAAAGGCAAACGCACCGAGGTCGGCGAGCTGAACGTACGCGCGGCGCGTCTGGCGTTCGAGCACGTGAAGCAGCACGACAGCGCGAAGGACTTCCCGTACACCCTCAAGCCAGGCAGCGAGCCGAAGGCGCGCATCCTCGCCAAGGGCTACGAGATCGCGGCGATCGCGAAGCTCAAGGCGGGCTGCTCGTTCCAGACCTACTACCCGATCTCGCCCGCGACCGACGAGAGCGTGTTCCTCGAGCGACACCAGCGCGACTACAACCTGCTCGTCGTGCAGTGCGAGGACGAGATCAGCTCGATCAACATGGCCGTCGGCGCGGCGCACATGGGCGTGCGCGTCGCGACGGCGACGAGCGGCCCCGGCTTCGCGCTCATGGTCGAGGGCATCGGCTTCGCATCCATCACCGAAGCGCCCGGACCGGTGCTCGTCCTGTACCAGCGCGGCGGGCCATCCACGGGGATGCCGACACGGCAGGAGCAGGGTGATCTGCAGTTCGCGCTGCACCCCGCGCAGGGCGACTTCCCGCACATCGTCACGGCGCCGGGTGATCTACGCGAGACGTACCAGGACATCTTCTCGGCCTTCAACTGGGCGGATCGGTACCAGATGCCGATCATCGTGCTGTCGGACAAGAAGCTCGCGTCGGTATACACGACGATCGACAAGCTCGAGCTGAAATACGACAAGATCGACCGCGGCGAGCGCTTCACCGGCAGCGAGTGGACCGCCGTCGACGCGAAGGGCCCGAACGACAGCGCGAACGGCCACAACGGGAACGGCAAGCCGGGCGACGTGAAGGAGTACCTCCGTTATGCGCTGACGAAGGACGGCATCTCGCCGCGCAGCCGTCCGGGCATCGCCGGCGGCCGCTTCTGGGTCACGTCGGACGAGCACGACCCCGACGGCCACATCACCGAGGGCGTCGAGATGCGCATGGCGATGATGCACAAGCGCATGGGCAAGCTCGCCCTGGTGCAGAAGGCCATCCCGCAAGATCAGCAGTACGCGCTGCACGGTCCGGCCGATGCCGAGCTCACGGTCGTCGCGTGGGGCTCCACCAAGGGCACGATCCTCGACGCGATCCGCGTATTGGAGGCGCAAGGCAAACAGATCAACTTCCTCCAGTGCCGCTTGATGAAGCCGTTCCCGGCCGAGGCGGTCGGCAACATCCTCCGCAAGGCAAAGCGCATCGTGAGCATGGAGGAGAACTACTCCGGGCAGCTCGCGTCACTCGTGACGGAGCACACCGGCATCCTCATCAAAGACCGCATCAACAAGTACGACGGCCGGCCGTTCAGCGAGGACGAGGTCGTCCGCGCGCTCACGAACGCGTACGCGGGCGGCAAGGCCGAGGCGGTGGTGACCCATGTCCGTTAACGCGCCGGTGAAGCTGACGATCAAGGACTACAAGTCGGAACTGCACAACGACTGGTGCGCGGGGTGTGTGACACCCGACACGCGCATCGTGATGGAGGACAGCACCAGTCGACCGATCAGCGAAGTAAGGGTCGGGGACCGTGTGCTTGGGCACGACGGCCGGGGTCACACGGTCACGGAGGTCATGTCGCATTTGCACCCGGACACCCTGCACCGCGTTCGGGTGAAGTGTTTCGGCGAGTTGTTCATCACCTCGGACCATCCGATGTACGTCGTGCGGCGGCAGCGTCGCAAGCGTGTGAACACGACGTTCGCTCCCGAGTGGATCGCCGCCAGTGAGGTCAAGCCCGGTGACTACCTCGCGTATCCCCGGGTCACGGCGGGCGTCGAGACCGAGTCACTGCCGCTGGCGTACACAAAGCGAAAGAAGGACACGCGCAGCAAGCCGTTGCCGGGCGCGATCGCGATCAACGCCGACTTCCTGCGCCTGGCCGGCTACTACATCGCCGAGGGATACCGGCACGAGCGCTCTTTGGTCATGACTTTTGGGTCCCACGAGCGGCCGCTTGTAGACGATGCCGTCGATCTCATCGGCAAGGTTACGGAGCTTACGGCCCGCACCGTCGACAGGGGTGACAAAGGCTCGATCGACGTCTTGGTCGACTCAAGCTATCTGGCTGAGATCTTCGCCGATTGGTTCGGCGCCGGCGCGGAGAACAAGCGCGTCCCCGAACCCCTGATGTCGCTACCCGCCAGTCGACAGCGCGAACTCCTTCGCGGCCTGTGGCTGGGCGATGGCTGGCACAACAATAAGAAAGGCCACTTCAAGACGATCTCCCCTGTGCTCGCGCAGCAGGTCAAGACGCTCCTCATCCGGCAGGGCGCGGTGCCGACGATCAGTCCTCAACCCGAGCGCGAAGGGCATCGCAAGGCGTATGCGGTCGAGGTCGTGAGCGCTCGCGACTACAACATCGTGATGGGAATTCTCCGAGAGCCCACGCGCGAGCGGGGCGAGGGCAAGCCACCGATGTTCATGGACGACAGCTACGTCTATCTCCCCATCCGAAAGAACGAGCGCTCGCGCAGCTGCAGCTCGATCCGGACAAGGTCGCGGTCTTCTCCGGCATCGGCTGCTCCGGCAAGACGCCGCATTACATCAACGCCTACGGGTTCCACACGCTGCACGGCCGCGTCCTCACCGTCGCGACCGGCGCGCGTCTCGCGAACACGAAGCAGACCGTGCTCGCGCTCGGCGGCGACGGCGACGGGTACGGCATCGGCGCGGGGTACTTCGTAGGCACGGGCCGTCGCAACGTCGACTTCGCGTACATCGTCCACAACAACAACGTTTACGGCCTCACCAAGGGCCAGGCCTCGCCGACGCTCGCGAAAGGCAAGAAGACGAAGTCCATGCCCGAGCAGTCGATCCAGGACGGCATCAACCCGGTCGCGATGGCGATCGCCTCGGGCTACACGTTCATCGCGCGCGCGTATGCGTTGGAGCCGAAGTACACCGCGGCCATCATCGCCCGCGCGATCGAGCATCGCGGCGCGGCGCTGGTCGACGTGCTGCAGACGTGCCCGACCTACAACGACCTCTACACCAAGGAGTGGTACGAGGGTGCGGACCTGCCCGAGAAACGCTCGCGTCTCTACAAGCTCGAGGACCAGGGCTTCGACGGCAAGGTGAAGGATCCCACCGATAAGCAGGAGATCATCGCGAAGAAGTCCGCCGCGGTGGCGCGCAGCTACGAGGACGAGCCGATCCCGATCGGCGTGTACTACGAGATCGATCTGCCGACCTATGAGGACGAGGTCTTCCGCCGTATCCCGGACCTGAAGGAGACGCCGCTCGTCGAGCAGGACGCGTTCGAGCGCGACGTCGATCCGCTGCTCGAGGCGATGCGCTAGCGTTACTGGCCCACGCCGCCTGGTAGCGCGCGGGTCGTCCCACTGAATGTCGCCATCGTCTCCGCGAAGCCTTGGAAGAGGTCGATGTGCCGAGCAGCGCTACCGACGGACCAGAAGGCGAACTGTCCTTGAGCGAGAAGGCCGCCGAACGGCGTGTCCTTGCGCGGGAAGGACAGATATCTCCGTCCCGAACGAGTCTCGCTCACCGCAAGATCCAAGTCCGACGTCTCGAGCGCGATCGCGAAGCTCTGCGGATCCGGCGACGCAATGCCGTCCGCGACGAGACGCGCTGGCCGGAACGGCTCGATCTTCTCGGACGTCGTCGAGGTCAAAGGGATGCGCGACAACGTCCCGTCGTCGCGACCGACGAGAGTGGTTCCGTCTCCGCTGATCGCCGCTGCCACCAACGCACCGATGCCCGCGCTGACGGTGCGGGGCTCACCGGCGTTGTCCTTGATCACCAGCGCGCCCTGCGCGAAACACGGTAGGACGACACGGTCGGCCGCGGCGAGAACGCGATCGCCGCAGCTCGCTTCGAGTCGCTGGCCGAGCGGCCGCAGATCGTACGGCTCGAATGCCTCGACGACGCGACGATCGTTCTCGGCGGTGAAGAGTGCGAGGACCCGTCGAGTAGTCGGCTCGACGGTCAAAGAGCCGCGACCGATACCGGTGAGGAACAGTCGACGGCCCGGCTCGGTGTGGGTCGCCAGCACGGTTCCGCTCGCGGGATCGACCCAACGCAGCCTTGTCGCTCCGGCAGTCTCGTCGGCGACGTAGATGCGATCGCCTTGACCCCGTCGTCGGTCACGACGAAGAAGGTTGCGGCTGGGAACGCTCCCATCATGTCGCTCACGTCGATGGTCGCGGTCGGCACGGCCGCGGCGGTCCGCGCCGGCGCTGACTGCGGGGAAGCGGGGAGCGTCGCCGCTCCCCCGCAGGCGAGGATGAGGAGCACCGCTCCGAGAATTACGCGACGCACTAGACCGTCCGCATCCGTGGCTGGCGGCGCGCGATCGCGAACGCGACCGCGGACCAGAAGCCGATCGCGAGCACGAGGAACGGGATCGCGCCGATCGTGTAGCTGAGGGTCTCGCCGACGGCCTGCTCGGGCGCTGCTACGGGAAGGTCGTTCGTCGCGATCGGTGTGGTCGCGGCGACCTTGTTCACGTCGATCGTGACATCGAACTTGAAGTCACCGAACTGGATCAGACCCGAGTAGACGGCGGCCTTGAATGGGTAGAACACGCCGGCGTAAAGCGCGCCGTCGCCTGACTGGCTCACGAGCTTGAGCGGGACGTCGAGGCACTTGGTGCGCTCGCGGTCGGTCTGCATGATCACCGCGAGCCCGGTGGTCGGGAAGGCCGCGCCCGGGTCGCCGCGTCGCGCGGAGACGACCAGGGTCACCGGCTTGCCGTCGGACCACGGCTGTCCGTCGGGCGTCTGCACCGAGACACCGTCGAGGCAGGTCGGGCACTTGGCCGCGGCCGGTACCGCGAGCGATGCCAGGGTCAACAGCGAAATGACGAACGCGAGCAGGATCCGGCGCATGGAACTCACCTCCGGTCGCTGGGTCTGCCACCCGTACAACGGCCCCGCGCGACTGGTTCCCGAGGGTCAGCCGGTGTGCGTGAGACGCAGCTCGTGCGCGCCGTCAGGGCGCGTGTATTCGTAGAAGGCATCCCCGGCGTCCGTGATGTCCACGTAGCGAACGCCGCCCGGACCGCGCGCGGTCCCGATCGCGGGGCCATCCACGCTCACCCGCTCCCAATGACGCAGATCGCTGCTGCGCGCGAGACCGCAGCGCTCCTCGTAGTTGTCCGCGATCGACGCGCCGCCGTCGTAGAGACCGAGCCAGCCCGCGCCGTCGCGCACCACAGTGCCCAGACGCGTGGTGAACGAATCCCATCCCGAGGCGCTGGGTGCGAGCACGGATCCTTCCCAGGTCCAGCGTTTGCCGTCGGTGCTCGCGGCGACGCCGGTCGCCGACAACGTGCGTCCCGTTGACAGCGCATCGCCTGTGGCGTGCAGCTCAGGCGCCGGCGTGTCCGGAAGCGTCCCGTACGACACGAACATCAGCCACCCATCGCCGTTTCGACGGAGCCACGGATCCTTCACTGCCGCGACGCCGAGATCGTCCGGGTCGAGCACGACGACCATGTCCGCGGGATCGAACGCGTCGACGGCGCGCGCCTCGACGAGTCCGATGCGCCACCGTCTGTCATCGCGGCGGACGAAGCTCACGTACAACCGCCAGCGGTCACTTGCACGCGTCAGCGCGCAGCGCTCGATCGACTCCGCGTCAAAGCGATCCTTGCCCGCCGACCACACCGTGTCCATGCGCGGCCCATCCAGGACCGCCCCGATGCGCAGCTCGTATCCGCGTCCGGGGTGTGGGCGGCGCATGCGGTACACGACATACAGGTCACTCCCGTCTCTGAAGGCGCCCGGCGCTCCAGCCCAGCATCCTGGCCCGGCACACGGCGGCGCCACGACGGGTCGGCCGCGCTCGGGGTCGAAGAGCGTCACGCCTGCGGCGGCGGCGTCACGTCGCTGACCGGGCGGGTCGTCGCTGCGTGCGCCTAACGGCCGTCGCGGTGGACGGTGAACACGTCGCGGACGCCCTCGAGCTTCGCGAGCACGCGCGAGAGCTGCTCGACACTTGTGACCTGCAGTGTCGCGTTGACCGTCGCGCTCCTGTCGGGATTCGCGAGCGCCGACAGGGCGACGAGCGCGACCTGGTTCTCGCTGATGACCGCCGCGACGTCGCGGAGGAAGCCGTCGCGGTCCCATCCCTCGATGCGGATCGCGACCGGATAGGTGCGCGCGGCGGACCTCTCCCACTCCACTTCGACGTGGCGCTCCCGCTCCGAGCTGGCTTTCACGTTCGCGCAGTCGGTGCGGTGGACGGTCACGCCGCGGCCGCGGGTGATGTAACCGACGATCGGGTCGCCCGGCACCGGATTGCAGCAGACCGCGAATCGCACCAGAAGATCGTCGACGCCCTTCACGGTCACGCCACCGCGCGAGGTCGTCGGCGGCAGCGGCGGCGCCGACTCGGGCAGCTGCTGCTGAGCGTCGTCGACGATGCCGAGCCGCATCACGACCTGCGCTGCGGTGACCTCGCCGTACCCGAGCGACGCGAACAGCGTGTCGACGTCGTGCATGTTCAGCGCCTCGGTGACACGGCGGAGGTCCTCGTCCGAGAGATCGCCGAGCGACCGCTGCGCAAGGCGCTTCAGCTCGCGGTCCAGCAGCTCCTTGCCGTGCGTGATGTTCTCGTCGCGCTCGGACCGCTTGAACCACTGGCGGATCTTCTCGCGCGCGCCGGGCGTGCGGACCATGCCGATCCAGTCACGCGAGGGTCCGCGCGCGGCCTTGCTGGTCACGATCTCGACGATGTCGCCCGACTGCAGGCGGTGGTCGAGCGGCACGATGCGTCCGTTCACCTTCGCGCCGATGGTGCGGTGGCCGACGTCGGTGTGGATGCGGTAGGCGAAGTCGATCGGCGTCGCGCCCGCGGTGAGCGCCTTCACCTCGCCCTTCGGCGTGAAGACGAACACCTCGTCCTGGAACACGTCGACCTTGAGCGACTCGACGAATTCCTGCGCGTCGGTGACATCGTGCTGCCACTCGAGCAGCTGACGCACCCACGCGAGCTTCGACTCGTAGTCGCGATCGCGGTCGGCCTTCCCGCCCTCCTTGTAGCGCCAGTGCGCCGCGATGCCGTACTCGGCCAGCGCGTGCATCTCCTGGGTGCGCACCTGGATCTCGAGCGGCTGGCCGGCGGGACCCATGACGGCGGTGTGCAGCGACTGATAGAGGTTCGCCTTCGGGACCGCGATGTAGTCGTCGAACTGGCCCGGGATCGGCGGCCACAGCGTGTGGACCACACCGAGCGCGGCGTAGCACGCGGGCACGTCCGCGACCATGACGCGGATCGCGAGCAGGTCGTACACCTCGTCGAATCCGACGCCCTTGCGGCGCATCTTCTGCGCGATCGACCAGAGGTGCTTCGCGCGGCCCGACAGCTCCGCACGGATGCCGGCGCGCTCGAGCTCGCTCGCAAGCGTCTTCATCGCCTGGTCGATCGATCGTTCGCGGACCTGCCGCCGCGCGGCGAGGTGCTCCGCGACCTCCTTGTATTGCTCGGGCTCGAGGTACTTGAACGCCAGGTCCTCGAGCTCCCATTTGATCTGCCAGATGCCGAGACGATGGGCCAGCGGCGCGTAGATCTCGATGGTCTGGCGCGCGATCCGCTGCTGCTTCTCCGGCGCGAGCGGCGCGAGCGTGCGCATGTTGTGGAGCCGGTCGCAGAGCTTGATGATCACGACGCGGAGGTCGTCCGCCATCGCGAGGAACATCTTGCGGATGTTCTCGGCCTGATGCGCGTCGCGCGACTGGCCCTGAAGGCGCCCCAGCTTGGTGACGCCCTCCACAAGGCGGCCGATCTCGTCGCCGAACTCGAGGCGGATGTCCTCGACGGTGCGCTCCGTGTCCTCCGGCACGTCGTGCAGCAGCGTCGCCGCGACCGTCGCGGCCTCCATGCCCAGCTCGGCGATGAGCATCGCCACCGCGGCGGGGTGCGTGATGTACGGCTCACCTGAGACGCGCTTCTGGCCGGCGTGCGCCTCTGCCGCGTACGCGTACGCGCGTCGCACGAGCTCCGCGTCACCGTCCGGGTAGTGGCGCAGCATCTCCTTCACGATGCCCTCGACGTCGACGGCGCCGTGACGCTGCGCGCGCAGGCGCTCGGTGATGCCGACGATCCGCGACGTGATCGTCGCGCGCTCCGCCACCTAGGCCACCACCGCTTCCAGCTTCATGCGGTCGGCGGTGCCGACCGGTCCGAAGTCGCGTAGCTCGAGCTCGACGAAA
>VBEZ01000129.1 GCA_005882255.1 Chloroflexota bacterium
GATGGGACCGCCGCCGTGAGTCCGGTGACCGCGAGCACCGCGCCGCTCGCGAACGCGCGCCTTCGGACGGCGCCGGAGACCGCGCCGATCAGCACGCCGAGCGTCAGCGCGATCGTCGCGGCGCCGATCAGCAGCACCGCGCTGCGCATTCCCGTATCGGCGATGAGCGCAGGCAGCGACATCTCGTACAGATCCGTCAGCGGTACGCCGCAGGTCCGCGAGGCAGGTGGCTGTCCGAACCCAGCGGGGACGGGGGGCGCGCACAGGGCGCCGGGTCCGTTGACGAGCGAATACGGGGCGTAGCGCGACATCGCCAAGGGCGCGACGACTGCCAGCGCGGCCCAGAGCACGAGCGCGACGAGCGGCACGCGTGCGGCCCGCATCGCGACGCTCATCGGCGCAGCTCCGGGGCAGCGAGTGCATCACGGCCGGCGATGTAGCCGAGAAGCGCGGCGACGTCGCCGCGCACGTCGCCACCGGCCCCAGTCGCGCGAACGATGGTGGCACGCGACTTGGGAAACGCTTCCATGCCCGGCCACGACCACGTCTCGGGGTTCGAGATCCCGCGGGTGATCGCGGCGCGGGCGCCGGCGCGGCTCGCGTATTCGTCGAACATCGGTATCAGGTCGCCGAAGATCGTGTCGAAGCGCAATTGTTCGCCCTCGAGGTCGTCGAGAACGACGATGGTGTCCCAGCGTGTTCGCCCGAGAAGATCCGCGATCGCACGCGCGTTGCCGAGCGTGTCGACCGATCGGTCGAACGCGACGACCGCGACGCCAACACCGGTGCGGCCGGCGAGCGAGCGGATGAAGGCGGCGAGCGCGTCGGTCGCGGGTCGCGAGCTGCCGCGCGTCGCCGGCATCACCGCCCAGATCAGCACACGCGACGGCTCGCCGGGCGTGACGCCCACGAAGCTCTTCGGCATCGCCGCGACTCGAGCGACCGGCAACTCGACGTGCGCCCAGGTGCCGAGATCGCGACCGTACGACGTCTTCGTGATGGGGTCGTCGCTTTGGACGAGCTTCAGTCCGAACGCGAATCCTGGGCCCGGGCCGCCGAGGCCGGTGGTCGCCGTCCTGCCCATCGCGTTCCAGATCGCGGTCGGAGAAACGCCGAGCGGACCGAGGATCCGCTCGCCCGCGTTGAGGCTCAGCACGATGACCGGCGGGCCATCGGGCCGCTGGAGCGGCGCGGTGTCCGCGAGCCTGCGGTACGGATTGATGAGGTTGCCCCTGAACGTCGTGACCGGCAACGTGGGGAGCGCAGGATCGATGTACAGAACGGCGACCGCGCCGCGTTTCAGCGCGTTGGTAACCGTCAGCTCGAAGTCCTGTCCCTGGGTGATGCTGCGAGGGCCGCTCTGAATGTTCGGCATCCGCAGGATCACCGCGACCTTGCCGCGCACGTCGACGACGCGGTAATCGTCGATCCAGTCCTTGACGACCGAGCCCAGGCTGGGCGCGCTGCCGGACGTGCCGACCGACGTCGGAGTCTGGGGGTGATCCGACGGTGATATGCCCCAGCTCGCGTAGACGATCGGTGCGTCCAATACCGCGCCGCCCGAGGCCGAGTACAGGACCGGCAGGACCTCCGTCGGCCCGTCGGCTTCTTCGCTGACTTCTCCCGCACCAGCGACGTTGACGCTGGCGGGTCCGGTCTGCTGGATCTGGCTGACCCGACGTTCGATCGCGAAGCTCGCGCCGATCGGCCGCAGCCCGCTCTCTGCGAAAGCTTGTTCGAGCGGTGCCCCGATCGTCACGCGCGCCCGCGCCGCGTCGGCCCAGTCGAGGGCGGCGGCATAACGCTCGGGAACAACCGCGGACGCGAGCACCGCGAGAACGCAGAGGGTGCCGAGTGCCGCCGCGCCGCGCGATCCGATGTCGTAGAACGCGTTGCGTCGCTGGTACTGACGAGCGATGCCCAGGCCGATGGCGGAGATCGCCATCGCGGCGACGGCGAACGCGACGCCCGGCACGAGGATGACCCAACGCGTCGTCCATAGGTTCTGGATACCGCGGCCATTCGCGAGCAGCCCGCCCCATTCGGGGATCTCGGAGATCCAGAGCGCCCCCACATCGGTCGGACGCAGGAACGTGACCGCGCCGACCGATTCGCTCAGGTTCACGAATTTGGTCGCGCCGACGAAGATCCCGAGCACACCGAGCTCGGCCACGGCCACAAGTGACGCGACCGCCTGCTGTGCCGTGGACACCGCGAGGATCGGCACGAGGTGCGGCAGGTGATGGCGCGCGAAGAGTGGAAGGCGACGCACGCCGAGCGCGAGGGCACTCTCGCTGAATGGACTTCCGCGCAGGCGGTCGATCTCGGTCCGCGCGATGCGGTACGGACCCGCCCATCCGGTAACGAGCAGAGCGCCGACGAACGTGAAGATCTGCGTGTCACCGCGAATGAAGATGAGGACGATCAGGACCGCGACGAGCGTGGCTGGGACCGCCGAAACGATCTCCGCAAGCGAGTCCGCGAACGCGCGCAACGGACGCCACCAGCTCGCCGCGACCGCGATCCCAAGGCCTGCGAATACGCGCGCCAAGCCAGCGACGACCGCGATGGTCAGCGTCGCGCGCGCGCCCGCCAGAACGAGGCTGAGCAGGTCGCGGCCGAGGACGTCGGAGCCGAGCGGATAGACCTCGCCGGGCGCGTACGGGCGCTGCAGGTCGCCCCGATTGACGACGAAATAGATCGGTTCATACGGCGCGATGCGCTCGCCGAACAGCGCGACGAAGAGGAGCGCGAAGAACGCGACGAGGCCGATGGCGAACCACGGATCGATGCGACGCATCTGGATGACCTTACCGGCTGACCCGGCTCAGGGTTCCCTCTATGCTGCGCGCCCCAGTGCCTGGTATCGCAACAAAGCTTCACGCGCCTGCGCGCGTTTCACCGGTCCAAGCCATCTCCAGAGCATCGCAACGGCAAACTGGACGTCCCCAAAGGCGTTCGCCCTCCAAACGTATTGAGGCAGCTTCGACCATGCGTTGGCCATCGTCCGCGGACCCCGCAAATTGCCGACGCCGAGTACAGCCGCGACGCGCGCGAGCGTGACCGGCACGGTGTCGGTACTCGCCTGCCCGATCGACATCTCGATCGTCCGTCTCCCCGGCGCACCGCTCGCGCCGATGTAGCCCTCGCCGTCGAAGAAACCAGCCACCCAAGCCAACTGAGTTGAACGCAGTGTCGGCGGAGCGTCGGCCCCGTCCGCGCATGCGGGAGGCATCTTCCTGCCCGCGGTCACGGTCGCTGTCCGAAGCTGCCCGCGCTTCCACTCAGTGAGCCAGGGCCACATAAGAGCCATCACCTCGTCGAAAGCCGCGTTCTTCTTCGTGCTCCAATGAAACAGTCGATCGCGATAAGGGCCAGTAATGTTGCCTCGCCCGCCAACTGCTCCATGAAAGCGGAGAAGCGCTTCCGGAATCGCAGCGCGTCCGCCTTGATAGACCGCCATGTTTCGTTCACGGCTCGGTCGATCACGACGCTGCGAGGAGCATGCCGTCCCCTCGGCTTCAAAGAAACCTGCGGCCCACGCGATCTCGTGCTCGTCCACATAAACCGAACTCGAACATGCCTTGCGGGGAGGGCGGGATTCGAACCCGCGGAACCAGCAAGTACTGGTTCGGAGGTTTAGCAAACCTCTGCACTCGACCAACTATGCGACCTCCCCGGAGGTCGGATCGACCGCATAAGTCTACCCGCAGACGCTTGGAACACTGCTCGCTAGCAGGCGGTAGCGAGCTCTCCGACCTTCGATGGAACGCGCGACTCGCTCACGGTTCGACTGATCCAGGCAGAGGCGCGACGGGGCCGTCTCGCCCGGGCGCTCCCGCGCTATCCACCACCAGCGCGCCGAAGACGGCGCCGAGGATGACGACGGCGACGATCGACGCTAAGACCCGGGCACCCGAGCTCACGTCCGTACAACGGCCCGCTCGCCGTTCCGTTCCGCCTGCTCGCTAGCATCACCTCATGTCCGACGATCGCATCCTCGCGATCGACATCGGCGCGGGCACGATGGACGTCCTCCTGTATGACCCCGCGCAGTCCTGGGAGAACGCCGTCCAGCTGGTCCTGCCCTCAGCGACGGCGATCGCCGGCAACCGGATCGCGGCCGCGCGCGAGGCTCGAGGCCGGTCTTCGTGTCTACGCCACCGAGCGCGCCGCAGGCACCGTCCACGACGACCTCGAGCTGCTGCGCAGCCGCGGCATCGTCATCACCGACGACGCGCCGAACGGCGCCGTGCCGATCGAGCTGCGCGATCTCGACCTCGACCGTCTCGCCGGCGCGCTCGCCCCGTACGACATCACGCTGCCCCCGACCGTCGCCGTCGCGGCACAGGACCACGGGTTCTCCCCGAAGCGCTCCAATCGCCTGTTCCGCTTCGAGCACTGGCGCCGTCTTCTCACGCCGGGTAGCACCCTCGCCGACCACATCTGGCGCGAGCCGCCGGAGTATCTGACAAGGCTGCGGGCGATCCAGGCAGACGCGCCCGGCGCGATCGTCGCGGACACCGGACCGGCGGCGGTACTCGGCGCCCTCGAGGACGAGCTCGTCGCGCAAGCCGCTCGGCTCGGCGCCTGCATCGTCAACGTCGGCAACCAGCACACGCTCGGCCTCCTCGTCCGCGGCGAGGAGCTCTTCGGCGTGATGGAGCACCACACCGAGTCGATGGACACGAAGAAGCTCGACCGCCTCATCGCGCGCCTCGTCACGGGCACCATCACGCACGACGAGGTGTTCGACGACGACGGGCACGGCGCGCTCGTGCTCGACGAGCGCTACCGCGCCGCCGGTCCGTTCTCATTCGTCGCGGTCACCGGCCCGAACCGCGCCATGGCCGCGCCGCTCGGCTGGTACTTCGCGGCGCCGCACGGCGCGATGATGCTGTCCGGCTGTTTCGGTCTCGTCCGCGGCGTCCGCGCGCTCCAGGTGACGTCCGCGCCGCGATGAACGAACAGGAGCCCCGCACTGGGCGGGGCTCCTGCGCGCGTCCGAAAGGTGCCGGACGGGGTTCAGATCACTTGGGGATGAACTGACGTAGCCACGGATCCGCGAAATAGATCGCGAACGCGATCGAAGCCGCCCAGAGGGGCATGGTGACGTCCTTGCTCTTTCCGCTGGCGACCTTGAGAAGCGAGTACGCGATGAAGCCGGCGCCGACGCCGTTCGTGATCGAGTACGTGAGAGGCATCACGAACATCGTGAGGAGCACGGCGAATCCCGTCGCGAAGTCGATGTTCCCGATCTTGTTGAGATCGAGGATCGGCTTGAACATGAACCAGCCGACGAGCATCAAAGCCGGGGCCGTGGCCTGCGGCGGAACGATGCCCGCGATGGGTGCGAGGAAGATGGAAACGAGGAAGAGCGCCGCAGTGACGAGGCTCGCGAGCCCCGTCTTGGCGCCCTCGGCGACACCCGCGCCCGACTCGATGTAGGTCGTGTTGCTCGACGTGCCGAAGATGCCGCCGAACAGCGCCCCGAGCGAGTCGACCCAGAAGACGCGGTCGGCGCGATCGATCGAACCGTCCTTCTTCAGCCAGCCGCCCTCGGACGCCACCGACACGACGGTGCCGGCGGTGTCGAAGAAGTCGGAGAGCATGAGCGAGAAGACGGTGAGGATCGCAACGAAGAAGCCGAGCCGGAAGACCTCGAAGAGTCCGATGCCGTTCGCGCCGCTGGTGAACACCGCGCCGATCGTCGAGAAGTCCGGCGTGGCGAACAGCGACGTCGGCATGACCGCGACGCCCGGGAGAGCGCTGTACGTCGCGCCGCCCGTGCCCGCGTTCACGATGACCCCGATGACGGTCGCGCCGATGATCCCAAGGATCAGCGCACCCTTGATGTTGCGCGAGTACAGGAACGACGTGAGAAGCAGACCGGCGACCGTGACGATCGCGGTGCCGCTGTTGAGGTTGCCGAGCGCGACCGGATCCGCCGGGTTGCCGGTGCCGATCGCGAGCCCGCCGTTGAAGAAGCCGATCGCGAAGATGAAGGCGCCGATGCCGGCGCCGATGCCGAGCTTGATCGGGACAGGCACCGCGTCGAGCAGCACGCGGCGGATGCCGAGCGCCATCGCGATGCAGATCGCGAGACCTTCGAGCGCGACCACGCCCATAGCGCCCTGCCACGAGAGACCGGCGCCCTTCACCAGACCGAACGCCACGACGGCGTTGATGCCGAGGCCCGCCGCGCCCGCATACGGGTAGTTCGCGTAGAGGGCCATGCCGCCGGTGAACAGCGCGGCCATGAGGGCCGTCGCCGCGACGACCGCGGGGAACGGAAGGCCTGCGTTCGAAAGGATGACGGCGTTCACGACGAGGATGTAGGACATGACGAGGTAGTTCGTGACGCCACCTCGGACCTCGGTAGCGATCGTGGACCCGGATGCGCGGACCTTAAATTGCCGCTCGATCCAGTCCTGGCCACCGGTTGCGGCGGCCGTGCGTGCTGCCATGAAAATTCCCTCCCTAAATCCGCTGACGACTCGCGCGTGCTGGGCGCCGCACCTCCTCAGTGCATTCGCTTCACACCGGCGCGTGTTCATGCCGCCATCAGGAGGAAGCGGGCGGCGCTCGAGTACCGCCGCGGATTCTACGGGACCACGAGGTGGACCGGGTTGCCGCGAATACTCACTTCCCAGGTCGTTACGTCCTGGCCCGAGGTTCCGACCGTGTACTCGATCTTCCACCAACCGGGCTGTGTCTCTCCCGGGGGCGTCGGCGCGTTGTAGCTCGGGGGCAGCGCGATGCTGATGGTGACCCACTGGTTGTTGTAGAAGTTGGTCAGGCCATTCGACGTCTGGAGCGAGGTCTGTGGCCCGCCGCTCGTTGGCGCGCCGCCGGAGCTGCCCGTCGCGGTGAACCTGAAGCTTGCGTCGACGTACCCGCTCGGTGTCGGCTGCTTGATCCGGAGGGTCGTGTTCGTGATGTCCCCCGGGTCGAAGAGCTTGATCTCGAGGGTCTTCCCCGCATGCGCGGCGTCCACCTGTGCCAGATAGAGCAGCGCCGTCGATGACCCGACGTTCACGTACGCGCACATGCGGGACTGTCCGTAGATGCGCGCGCCGGTGCCGACGGTCGTGGTGACCTGGACCCCGAAGTTGTTGGCAGCCTGCTGGCCCGTGGAACCGCTGCTCGTCACCACCTGAAGGCGGTACTCGCCTTCCCCGAGGCCGGATGCGAGCTGCCACCACGCGTTGTGGTACGGACTCGTCGCGCAGTCGGTCGAGCTGGAGCCGTTGTACCCAAAAATGTAGTTGTGGTCGCCACCGTAATCGGGACCCTTGTCCGCGTAATCCATGTTCGTGAAGAGCCCGCCGTCGGTCGCGATGAGGATGTCATCCGTGGTCGAGTACGGTGTGCCGTTCATGTCCCAAAGCTTGAACTCGGTGGTGACGCTCCGCGTCGCGGCGATGCCGTACCAGATGTCCGCCATCCCGAGACGCTGGAACGGGGACGTGGTCCTGCGGCCGGTCGCGCAGAAGATCGGATCGTAGATCCAGACCGCGCCCCCGGAAGTACCAGCTGGAAGCTCCACGATGTACGAATACCCATTCGGGTCGAAGCCGGTGTTGAGCGCTGGAGCGCCGTCGTAGTAGGTGGAGTAGGCATCGCCGTTCCCGCGGTTCGCGCCCTTCGTGAGGACACTTCCCCAGAAGCCCTGCGGGTCCAGCGTGCCGACCCCGGTCGCCGACGGGACCTCCGGGCACGACGTCGGTATGTCGCTATTCCGACAGAGGTTCGCGATGCCGTAGTAGGCCTGCGGGCTGCCCATCGGCACGGGGAGGACGAACTCGGCCAGCGCCTTGCGCGAGCCCCGGATCGTCGGGCTGCCGAATATCCTCGCGAAGTAGGTTTGCACGGTCGCCTGGATGGTCACGCCCAGCATCTTGTTGTTGATCGGGTCCGGCTGGGAGACGACAGATACGCCCGCGGCGCCGTTCGTGTACCCGTTCTGCGTCGCTTCCGCGAGCGCGGCGTTGTTGGCAGCGGTGGGATTCCCCGGGAGATAGACGACACCCGCGAGCGCCGCGGCGTCGGCGGCGCGCTGCATGCGGATCAGGTTCAGCTCGTACCAGGCGACGTCGACCGCGAGGCCGACGAACCCGAGGAGCATGGTCAAGAGCAGCGCCACGACGACGAGCGTCTGGCCGCGGTCGTCCCTACTTAGACGCATTGAGCGGCATGACCGTGGAGTCGGTCATGTTCAGCGACGCGAGGCCCGGAATGAAGTAGCGCAGCGGCGTGCGGCCGCGGTAGGTGTAGTGCACCGTGATGCCGGCGGAGTCCGCCGGGCTGACGTTGTTTCGACCGCACGCAGGCCAGTCGTCGGTCTGCTCGACGAAATCGAGACGCTCTCCGGCGATCACCGGGCCCCCGTCCGACAAGTAGGTCCACTGGTTCACCGAGCCCGCTGTCTCCGACCCGGAGACCGTCGCTTTGTAGATCCGGATCGCGCTTACGTCGACGAGACTGATCTGCGCGCCCGAGCCCGTGAGGACACGCTCGACCGCAGCGACGACGAAAGAGTCGACCGTGGCGGCGTTGGGAGACTGGCCTAGCCCGCATCCGAGCGCGCCGCCGCCGTTCACGAGCGCGCCCGCGACACGCGCGCCCTCCCGCGTCGCCGCCGAGATGGTCATGGCGGCGTTGATCGCCGTCGCCAGCTCAACGACCCCAAAGACGAGGACGAGGACGAGCGGCAGGATCAGGGCGAGTTCGGTGACCGCCTGTCCTCGATCATCGTGGAGTCTCATAGCGTGGGTTCCATGCGAGCGGCAGTGCTGCGCTGAAAGGTGATCGATCCGGCGATGGTCTTCCCGACGTACGTCACCCATTGGTGTGTGTACGTGATCCGGACCCCGACATCGTCGACGCTCGTGTGCAAGCCACCGCAACCGGCAAGCACATCGCACCGCTCCGTCTCCGGATAATTCTCGGTGCCGAGGGTGTACGGGACGGTGATGGATCCAGACGCATAGGTGCATGTCAGCGAGCCGGTGCGCGTGTAGACATTGACGTTCGAGGCGATCTGATCGCCGTTAGCGTCGGACCAGTAGATCTCCACGCGTGAGATCCGTGTCGGGGTCGCCGGGGATGTCAGATCCTGCTCGATCGCGCGGAGAACCTGGCAGTCGGTCCCCTCAGCCCTGCCGCCCTCGGCTGCGAGCAGGGCTGCAGCCCGGCTGACGAAGTTCACCGAGACCGCGGCGTTGAAAGCCAATCCGAACTCGACCAGGCCGAAAAGCAGAAGAAGGAGAACGGGAAGCGCGAGGGCAAATTCGACGAGCGCCTGCCCGCGCTCCGACGAGGTGGTCTGCCCCCGGCGCCTGACCATGACAGGCAAACAATGGCTGACCGTGCAGCGCGCCATACCCGTACTTCGGGCTAGTCGATGGTCAGCGTCGCTATACGGTCCAGATACCACTGGGTCCCATCGAGTCCTAGGACCTAGACCGGTGGCTCAGCAGACCGCCGGTTTGACTGCATCACGACCGGCGTTTCCACCGCTCGGCGCTTGGCATACCGGCTGCACGCCGTCCGCACAAGCACCCTGGCGCGGCTCTGTCGACCACGAGCCTCTCCGGGCGCCGAAGAAGGCAGGAGGACGGCGACATGAGACGCGCGATCATCGCACTGGTTACCGCGGCGACACTCACCATGACGGGGCTGACGTTTGGGCCGGCGCTGCGGGCGACCGCCCTCGGGGAAACGTCGGTGACGCTCAACTGCGACGATGGCACCAGCCTCACCCTGCTTGTTGACGTGAACATGCTCGCCGGACTGATCGCAGCGGTCCAAGGGATGATCGATTACCGGCGAACAGCTTCATCGTCGATGGCGGCCGTTGGCTCGTAGGCTGCTCGGTCATCCTCGGCGGCGGGAACCCGTCGAGGGTGCCGAGCGGGGTGATGGCGCGCAGCGGGGCACGCCATGGGCTCGCGTCGCGCATCAGCCCGGCGCCGCTGGGATCAACGCCTTGCCCCGACCTTGACCAGCTTGGCTGCATCTGGGTGAACATCGGCGTCAATCTTCACGTCACCGGCAACGGGACGCTCCAGGGGACCTTGAACGAGACGATCCCTGAGAATCAGTCCTGCACAGACGGGAACGGAACTACGATCGCGGTCGGCCCGAGCCACTTCACCTCGAAGCCGACGCCTCCGAACACGGACCTGGTGGGATGCCTGCACGTGAACCCGACGACGAGCCAGGCTTCGGTGATCACCTACGTCACCCAGATCTCGGGGCTCGAGACCTTCCCGGGATCGGGAGTCGCTCAGGGGTTCTTTGTCGGAGTCGGCAGTGAGATCCACGCCTCGTTCCTCGACGGTCCGGGAAGCCCGAGCCAACAGACACCGCCTGAGCAGCGCGACCACCTGAATGCGCCACCGGCCGCCGACGATGCTGATTGCCCGGGCGGAACGACCGATGGCACCCAGATCAATGTGCAGCAGAACGGAAACATCAACGTGCACCCATGAGCTGAACGCTCTGCTTGCTGAGAAAAGAGCGGCCGTCACCGGCCGCTCTTTTCGCTACAGGTGCTTCCGGCTGATCGGGTCCGACTCGACGCGCTGCGAGGCGAGCGCGCGGCCGAAGGAGCGGAACGTCACGAAAAGAAGCGCCATGGTCGTCGCGGTGAGGACGATCGCGAGATCAAGCATTTGAACTCCTACCTCCTTCAGGGACCGTTGCGTGCTTGTCTAACCAGATCTCGGGGTCGCGACCTCGCCCGAATGGAGGAGGAAGGACGTACGGGAGCCATCCTGCGAGCTTCGCGTACATCATTTGGCGCATGCGTCGCGACCGCCCCTCCCCCGTTCGAGTGACCTCGCGGGCTTCCGTGCTTGACATATGCCGATATGGACATATATTGCGGCAATGGCACGGGCGGCCACCACATCGGATGCGTTCAACGCGGTCGCCGAGCCCCAGCGTCGGCGGATCCTGGTCCTTCTCAAAGGGCGCGAGCGTCCGGTCAATGAGCTTGCACGCGCACTGCGGATCACGCAGCCGCGCACGTCGAAGCACCTGCGCGTGCTTCGCGAAGTGGGACTCGTGCGTGTCCGCGGGGCCGGGCAACAGCGGCTCTACGGCCTCGACGCGCGGGGACTCGAGCCGGTGCACGAGTGGGTCATCGGCTTCGAGCAGTACTGGAACGAGAACTTCGACCGG
>VBEZ01000169.1:0-344 GCA_005882255.1 Chloroflexota bacterium
CGCGACCGGCGTTCGCTTCGCCGCGTGCTCAACGCCACGGGCGTCGTGTTGCAGACCAATCTCGGGCGCGCTCCGCTCGCCGCGGTCGCGCTCGCCGCGATCGCGGAGGCCGCGGGCGCGGTGAGCGTCGAGTATGACCTCGACGCCGGCCGCCGCGGCGAACGGCACGGCCACGCCTCGCGCCTTCTTGCCGAGCTCGCGGGCGCGGAGGACGGCGTGGTCGCGAACAACAATGCCGCGGCGGTGCTGCTCGCGCTGGCCGCGCTCGCCTCGCGCAAGGAGGTCATCGTCGCGCGCGGCGAGCTGGTCGAGATCGGCGGCGGCTTCCGCATCCCCGATGTGCT
>VBEZ01000169.1:404-21020 GCA_005882255.1 Chloroflexota bacterium
CTCGCGCACGAGCGCGGCGTCGCGTTCATCCACGATCTCGGCAGCGGCACGTTCATCGACACCTCGCGCTTCGGCCTCGCGCGCGAGGAAACGGTCCCCGAGGCGATCGCGGCGGGTGCCGACGTCGTCACCTTCAGCGGCGACAAGCTGCTCGGTGGACCGCAGGCCGGTCTCGCCGTTGGGCGTGCCACGGCCATCGCCGCGCTGCGTTCGCACCCGCTCATGCGCGCGATGCGTCCGGACAAGCTCACGATCGCGGCGCTGGTGGCCACGCTCGAGCTCTATCGCGACGGGCGCGCCGAGAGCGAGCTGCCGGTGTGGCGGATGATCGCCGCGACGCCGGCCGGGCTCGCGAAGCGCGCTCGCGCGATCGCCACCCGGCTCGCGAGCGGCGGCGTCGAATGTGATGTCATCGAAACGCGCTCGACGGTCGGCGGTGGTTCCTTACCCGAGGAGACGCAGCCGTCGCGCGCGGTCGCGATCGGCGCTCGTCACGGCCGTGCGAACGACGTCGCGGCGCAGCTGCGCTCGGCCGATCCGCCGGTCATCGCGCGCGTCGTGGAGGACCGCGCCGCGCTCGATCTGCGGAGCGTCGCGGCCGAGGATGATGAGATGCTCGCGCAGGCGGTCACCGCCGCGCTCGTGAAGGAGTAGCGAATGGATCTGCGCAGCGTGTCCACCGAAAAGGCGCCGAAGGCGATCGGACCGTACAGCCAGGCGATCGTGACCGGCGATCTCATCTTCACGGCCGGCCAGGTCGCGCTCGATCCCGCGACGGGCGAGCTGGTCGGGGGCGAGATCAAGCTTCAGACCGCGCGCGTGCTCGACAATCTCGCGGCGGTCCTCGATGCGGCCGGAAGCGGTCTCGACAGGGTCGTGAAGTGCACGGTCTTCCTCGCGGACTTCGCCGAGTTCGCGGCGATGAACGAGGTCTACGCGCAGCGCTTCGGTCAGCACCGGCCCGCGCGATCGACCGTCGGCACCAGCGCGCTGCCGCGGGGCGCGCGCATCGAGATCGAATGCGTCGCCGTTCGCCGCTAGCGGACGACAGAGAACGATCGCCGCTGCCGCCGGTGGCGACCGGGATCGCGCTCGGACTCTGGATCGCGCTGATGCTCGTGCTGGCTTTCGTCGTCGTCCCGCTGCTCTTCGGCATGTGCTCGCCGCAGGACATCCCGACACCGCAATGACCGAGGCGACCGCGATCCGCGTCGTCGGCACGGCCGGCCACGTCGATCACGGAAAATCGACCCTCCTCACGGCGCTGACCGGCATGGATCCCGACCGCTTGCGTGAGGAACGCGAGCGGGGCATGACGATCGATCTCGGCTTCGCCTGGGTGACGCTGCCGGGCGGCGGTGACATCGGTTTCGTCGACGTGCCGGGTCATCAGGACTTCATCCGCAACATGCTCGCGGGGATCGGCAGCATCGACGCGGTCCTGCTCGTCGTCGCCGCGGATGAGGGCGTCATGCCGCAGACCCGGGAGCACCTCGCGATCCTTGGCCTGCTCGGCATCGATCGCGGCGTCATCGCCCTCACCAAACGCGACCTCGTCGACGACGAATGGGCGGCACTCGCCGCCAGCGACGTCCGTGGAGCGCTCCGCGGCACCGCACTCGCCGATGCGCCGCTCGTCGAGGTCTCGGCGACGGCGCGGCGCGGCCTCGACGAGCTGCTACTCGCTCTCGAGCGCGTTCTCGGGGAGGCGCCCGTGCGACGCGACGTCGGACGCCCGCGGCTCCCCGTCGATCGCTCCTTCACGATGTCCGGCTTCGGCACGGTCGTCACCGGCACGCTGCTCGACGGATCGCTCGCCGTCGGCGATGAGATCGCGGCGGTGCCCGGCGACATCCGCGGACGCATCCGCGGGCTGCAGACGCATCGCCGCTCGCTCGAGGTCGCGCGGCCCGGTAGCCGCGTGGCGGCGAACCTCTCCGGGATCGACAAGGAAGCCGTGACGCGCGGCATGGTGGTCGCGCGGCCGGGGTCGCTCGAGACCACGACCGTGCTCGCGGTGCGGTTGGCACTCCTCGCGAGCGCGAGCACCGCGCTCGAGCACGACGAGGAGGTCAAGGTCCACCTCGGAACGGCAGAAACGATGGCGCGCGTCGCGCTCCTCGAACGGTCGCAGCTCGCGCCTGGCGAGACGGCCTGGGCGCAGCTGCGTCTTGCGACGCCGGTGGCGGTCGCCGTCGGCGACCGTCTGGTGATCCGACGACCGTCGCCCTCCGAAACGATCGGCGGCGGCACCGTCGCGGATCTCGCGGTGGCGCGGCTGCGGCGGCGCCCGGAGACGGTCGAGGCGCTCGAGCGGCGCGTGGCTCCCTCCGCCGCCTCGCGTCTGCTCGCGTCGCTCGACGTGCCGCGGACTGTGGCGGAGGCCGCCGAACGAAGCGGTCTCGCTCCGAGCGAAGGCGATGCCGCGGCCGCGGAGATCCTCGCCGACGATCGCGCGGTGCCGCTCGGCGACGCACTCGTTTCGCGCGACGCGTTCGAGGCGTTCGCCACGCATGTCGAGCGTATCTGCGCACAGGCGCACCGGAAGACACCGCTGCGCGCGGGCGCATCGCGCGAGGAAGCTCGCTCGGCGCTGGGGCTGCCGGCGAAGCGTTTCAACGCGCTGGTCGAGCGGCTCGTCGCCCAGCGACGGCTGGCGGAGCGGGGAAGCGCGCTCGCGCTGCCGTCCCACCGGCCGCGCCTCTCCGAAGATCAGGAGCGACGCTGGCTCAGCGCGCGCGCGGCTCTTGCGAAGGACCCGCTGCAGCCGCCGAGCCCGGCGCAGCTCGAGACCGACCACGGGATCGACCGCGAGCTCGTTGCGGCGCTCGCGGAGCGCGGCGACGTCGTCCGCATCGGCACCGAGGCGGTCTTCCTGCCCGAGGCGGTGACGCGGTTCGCGCGCGTCGTGGTGGACGAGCTCGCGTCGAGCGGATCGATCACGGTCGCACGCGCGCGAGACCTCTCCGGCTCCAGCCGCAAGCACGTGCTTCCGCTCCTACAATTCCTCGACGATCGTGGCCTGACGCGCCGGCACGGCGACGATCGCATCCTCGTGCTCACCCCGGACACCGCTCGGCAACGCATCGCGTCATTCACGCATCAAGGGGAGGACGGTCCATGAAGTTCCGTGCAGTCCGCGCGTCCTCGCTCGGTCAGGTCGACGCGATCATCGTCCCGCTCAGCAGCGACGGTGGCGCGCCGACCGGGCTGCCGCGTTCGGTGAAGACCGTCGTCGATCGCATCGCGAAGAACGAGGCCGGCGCCGGGCGGCCCTACGGTGTGACCTCGCACCACGGCGAGCCGCTCGTGGTCGTCGTCGGCGCGGGACGCGCCGCGGATTACGACGCGGAGCGCGCGCGCAACATCGCCGCCGCCGGCGTGAAGTCGCTGTGGCGCTCGAACGTGAAGAAGCTCGCGGTCTTCATCGCGCCGAATGGCCTCGGCGAAGACCGGGCGGCGCAGGCCGCCGTGGAAGGCGTCGTCTATGCGATGTGGCGGCCTGAAGCCCATCGGACGCGCGCCGATGAGCGCCGCCTCCCACCGCTCGACAGCGTTGCGCTCGTCACCGAGAAGCCGGCGACCAAGGCGATCGCGCGGGGTGAGGCCGTGGGCGACGCCGTGAATCTCCAGCGGCGTCTCGCGAACGAGCCCGCCAACAAGATGACCCCGACGATCCTCGCGAACGAGGCGCGCGCGGCCGCGAAGGCGGCGGGCGTCCAATGCGAGATCCTCGACGCCGAGCGCTGCCGCGCGCTGGGCATGGGCAGCTACCTATCCGTCGCGCAGGGCAGCCACGAGGCGCCGCGCTTCATCGTCATGCGCTATCACGGGCGGCGTCGTCAGAACGGCAACGGCCGCGGCGCGCAGAAGTACGACATCGCCTTCGTGGGGAAGGGGATCACCTTCGACTCCGGCGGGATCTCGATCAAGCCCGCCGACAACATGCACCAGATGAAGGCCGACATGACCGGCGCGGCCAGCGTCATCGCGGCGCTCACGGCCATCGGTCGCCTGAAGCCTGAGGTGAACGTGCTCGGCGTCGCGCCGTGCACCGAGAATCTTCCCGGCGGGGGCGCGACGAAGCCCGGCGACGTCTTCACCAGCATGAGCGGCAAGACGGTCGAGGTGATCAACACCGACGCCGAGGGTCGGCTCGTCCTCATCGACGGGATCACCTACGCGCAGCGCGAGGGAGCACGTCGCGTCGTCGACATCGCGACGCTCACCGGCGCGGTCAGCGTCGCGCTCGGCCCGTATTTCACGGGACTCTTCGGCAAGCCCGACGCTTTCGTCGAGACCGTGCGCGGCGTCGCCGGCACGGCGGGCGATCGGGTCTGGCCGATGCCCCTCACCGACGAATACAAGGACGAGATCAAGGGTGAGGTCGCCGACATCAAGAACAGCGCGGGGCGTGAGGGTGGCGCGATCAAGGCCGCGGCGTTCCTCTGGGCCGCGGTCGAGGACGGTACCGACTGGGCGCACCTCGACATCGCCAGCGTCGACTGGTCCGACAAAGACCGCGCCTACTCGCCACGCGGGCCGCAGGGCCCCGCGGTCCGTACGCTGGTCGCCCTGGCCGAGAGCCTCGCCGAGCAGTGACCGTCGCCGTCGTGTCCCGTAGGAAGGGCGCAGCCTGTGCGTAGAATAGAACAAATGAGCGAAGTGCTTCCGACCAGCGGCCCGTGACGGGACGCGCGCGAGCCCGCGCGTGACCGAACAGCTTGCCTTCGGGCTCGGCGAGCCGAAGCCCGACATCCTCGGCGGCCTCACCGACGAGCAGCGGCGTGCGGTGGAGCACGGCGCCGGACCGCTCCTGATCGTCGCGGGCGCCGGGACGGGGAAGACGCACGTGCTCACCGCGCGCGTGGTCCACCTGATCGCCGCCGGCGCGGCCAAGCCGCACGAGATCCTTGCGGTCACGTTCACCGAGAAAGCCGCGGCGGGCATGCAGGAGCGCGTCGACCTCAACACGCCCCTTGGGTTGAACGACGCCGCGATCAAGACCTTCCACGGCTTCGGCGACGAGGTGTTCCGCGAGTTCGCGCTCGAGCTCGGACGCTCGGGCGAGCTCCGTGTCCTCTCCAGCGCCGAGCAGGTCATCTTCGTGCGTGAGCACCTGTACGACTTGCCGCTGCGACGTTACCGCCCCGCCGGAGACCCGCTCGAGTACGTGCGCGCGCTGCTCGACCTATTCGGCCGCGCACGCGACGAGGACGTCTCGCCCGACGAGTACGCCGCGCACGCAAAGAAGCTCCGCGACGCGGTCGGAGCCGGCATCGATGCCGATGTACGGGCCGACGACGCCGACGCGCAGGAGGAGCTCGCCGCGGTCTACCAGGCGTACACGGCGCTGAAGGAGAAGGAGGGCGTGATCGACTTCGGGGACCAGATCGCGCTCTGCCTGCGCCTGTTGCGCGATCACCCCGCGGCCGCGCGTCGACTCCAGAACCGCTATCGCTACGTGCTGGTCGACGAGTTCCAGGACACCAACGACGCGCAGTTCAAGCTGCTGCGCCTCCTCGTCGAGCCGCATCGAAACATCACCGCGGTCGGCGACGACGATCAGTCGATCTTCGCCTGGCGCGGCGCCACGCTCGGGAATTTCGAGGCTTTCCGTAGCACGTACCCCGACGCGACCGTGGTCACCCTGGTGCAGAACCGCCGCTCTTCGCAGGGCCTGCTCGATGCGGCGTACCGCCTGATCCAGCACAACCCGGATCGGCTCGAGACGCGCCTCGGCGTCGACAAGCATCTCCAGGGCCGGACCGAGGCGGCGGACATCGAGGTCGACCACATCCAAAAGGTGAGCGGCGCCGACGAGGCCGAGCAGGTCGCGGACGTCATCGCGCGCGAAGCGCTCCGCCACCAGCGGCGCTACGGCGACTTCGCGATCCTCGTCCGGAACAATAGCGACGCGACGCCGTTCCTCAACGCGCTCGCGCGGCGGCAGATCCCCGCGCATTTCTCGGGTGGGGGACAGCTCTACGAGCGACCCGAGATCCGGCTGCTCATCTCGTTTCTTTCGGCGGTCGCGCTGCCCTCCGACTCGCGTCACGTCTACAGCCTCGCGGTCTCGTCCCTCTACGCGTTCCCGGCAGTGGAGCTCGCGCGCGCGGCCGAGGCGAGCGGCCGCCGCCAGCGTCCGCTGCGCGACGTGTTCGAAGAGATCGCACGTGCCGAGGCGGGCTTCTCGCCCGAGGCGATCGCGGCGGCGAAGTCGCTCTGCGAGGACCTCGCCACGTACGCGCAGCGCGCCTCGGAGCTCACGACCGCCGAGCTCCTTTACGAGTTCCTCGAGCGCTCGAAGCTCCTCGCTCGCTATCTCGACCCGGACTCGGCGCTGGCGGAAGAGCAGGGGCAGAACGTCGCCAAGTTCTTCCGGCTGGTGCACTCCGCGGCGCGCACTCTACCGACCGATCGCGCTTCGTTCTTCGTCCCGTACCTCGAGCTGTTGCGTGAGGCTGGGGACGACCCGGTCGCGGCGGACTTCGAAGCGTCGAGCGAACGCGTCAACGTGCTCTCGATCCACAAAGCCAAGGGCCTCGAGTTCCCGGTGGTCTTCCTGGTCCACTGCACCGACGAACGGATCCCGGGCTCCATGCGCGCCGAAGCACTGCCGCTCCCAGAGGCGCTGACCAAGTCGCCGCCAGCGTCGCGCGACAATCACATCGCCGAGGAACGCCGTCTGGCCTACGTCGCCATGACGCGCGCGAAGGACACCTTCTACTTCACGAACGCCGTCGACTACGGTGGGACCCGCGCCTTCCGACCGAGCCGCTTCGTCGGCGAGGCGCTCGGACGCCAGCCCGAACGGATCTCGGCGCGCCTCGCGGCATACGAGGAGCTGCAGCGCTTCCAGGTCCCGGCGGAGGAAGCCGACGCCCCGCTGCCGGCGCTCGGGCCGGACGACGTCCTGACCGTCTCCTACAGCGACATCGACGACTACCGGCGCTGCCCGCTGCTCTACCGCTTCAAGCACGTGCTGCAGATCCCGGTGCTGCCGACGCCGCCGATGATCTACGGGCTCGCGCTGCATGAAGCGGTGAAGGATTACCTGCGGCGCAAGCGCGAAGGCGACGCGCCGAGCCTCGCCGATCTTCAGGCGACCTTCCGCGCGGCCTGGCTGGCGGAAGGCTTCATCAGCCCGGAGCACGAGACCGAGCGCTTCCAGGCCGGGCTCGAGGCGCTGCGCCGGTTCCACGAACAGGAGCGGGCGCAGCCCGCGCCGGACCTCGTCGAGCAGCGCTTCTCCTTCATGCTGGGTCGCGACCGCGTGGTCGGGCGGTGGGACCGCGTCGATCAGACCAGCGACGGGCCGAGCGTGGTCGATTACAAATCGACCGCCATCGATGAGGGAAGCGACCGGCCGCAGCAGGCCGCGAACCAGGACCTGCAGCTACGGCTCTATGCGCTGGCTCACGAAAAGATGTACGGCACCCGACCGGCGGAAGCCGCGCTTCATTTCCTCGAGACCGGAGAGCGGGGCGTGATCAAGCCTAGTGACACCGACATGAGCGTCGTGCGCACCGTGGTCACGACGACGGCGGCGAAGATCCGCGAGCGCGCCTTCGCGGCCGCGCCGCTCAAGGGCGTCAAGACCTGCCAGCAGTGCGCCTATCACCAGATCTGTCCGAGCTCGCTGACGGTCCGTTAGCGCGATCGTCTCTGCGCAGAGACGCTGCTATCTTATTTGGTATCAGCGCCGGGACCGAGCAGGAAGACGATGAGCGAATCGATGTCCGCGTCGCTGAGGCCCAGGTCCGGCATCACCGCGCTGTAGCCCGGCACGCGATACGCGCCCGGCTCACGGATCGACTGGCGTACGTACGCTCGGCCGTCGAGGCCGGGAACTCGGGTTGCCGCTCGGTCCGCGAGACGAGTCAGATCGGGGCCGACCTGCATGTGGGCGTTCGGGAGGGAGGCGTGGGTGTGGCACCCGATGCAGCCTTTCGTCGCGAAGAGGAGCGCGCCGCGAGCGCTGGTGGGACTCGATGCGGGTGGGCGCTCTGAGGAATTGCCGATCGCCGCGGAGCTCGCCGGATGTCCTGTGGCTGGGGCCAGGCTCGCCGCTGTCAGCAGTGCGGCGAAGGTCCCGTAGGCGGCGAGCTCCGCGATCGACCTGAGCAACGGGATTTAGACGGTCGCCCGAGTGCGACGCGCGGCGCGGAACATGGTGACGAGACGCCAGAGGAACAGCGCCGCGGCCGCAGCAGCGGCGAAGGGCAGCGCGGTACGTACCGGATCGCCCGTCTGCGCCGCGGTCGTCGAGGCGGGCGCGACGGCGTTGCCGGTGAGAGCAGCCTTTTCCGCTGCCGCGGCCTTGTCGGCAGCGGCGGCTTTGTCGGCAGCGGCGGCTTTGTCCGCGGCAGCAGCCTTATCCGCTGCGGCTGCCTTGTCCGCGGCGGCGGCCTTATCAGCAGGAAGGCCCTTGTCCGCGGCAGCCTTGTCAGCGGCCGTCTTGTCCTTGTCGGTGGTCGACGTCCCCGCGGCGCCGAGAACGCTGATGCTCGCCAGGTCCTGCGGGGCGAAGGGCTCCTGCGTGACCTGCCAGCTGTACGTGCCGCCGGCGGGGAAGTAGACGCTCGCGATGTAGTGGCCGACGGCCCCATCCGACTTGCCCGGGAACGACAGGGTCCGGCCGGTCGTCGCGACGGCGAGGATCTCCGTCTTGTCGACGTTGATCGGCGTCACGCCGTGCTGGCGGATGGTGTAACCGAGCGCGTACTCGTGACCGAAGACGAACTGGTCCGGAAGGTTGTCGAACGTCGTGACCGCCCAACCTCCGGCGACGACGGGCGAGGCGAAGATGCCGAGTGAGAGCGCGAGGACCGCGACGATGATCGTGAGTGAGCGCATGCCTGACCTCCGTTGTGATGCGGATTGGCGACGCGGCCCACGCCACCTAGAGGCCATACAACCCACCGCGGTCCTGGTTCCCGTCTCTGCGTAAAGACGGTCCGCGTTAGACCGGCGCGGCGGCCGCACTCGCCGTCGCCGTGTCCTGCGGTGGATGGACGAAAGCGACCAGAAGGATCAGGGCGACGATCATGTTGATCGCGAGCATGAAGAAGATCCCGCGATAGCCAAGGTTCAGAGCCCGCGGGTTCAGGAAGAGCTCCGCCGCGACGAAGACCGAAAGTGGTATCGCAACGGACTCGGCGGCGGCCTTCAGGCCGGCGAAGATGCCGGACTCGTCGGGATCGATGAGGGTCGTAAGGAGGGGCCACGAGACGGCGGTCTGCGCGCCGTTGCCGATCCCGGCCAGGACCACCACGACCACGGTCTCGGGGAGCTCGCGGATGATCGTCCCGCCGAAGGCCGCGGCGACGAGAGTCGCCCAGCCGAGCGCGAGCACGCGCTTCTGGCCGTAGCGATCGGCGACCTTGCCCCAGGCGATCGCGGTCACGGCCGTGACGAGAAGCGCCAGCGCGGCGAGCGCCAGCGCCAGCTGGTCGGTCAGATGGATGTCCGTGGTCAGAAACAGCGTGAGGTAGGGAAGGATCGCGCTGAAGCCGAAGAAGAACACGAAGAGCGTGCCGAGGAACCGAAGGGCCTGCCCGTGGCTGAGCGCGACCTTCAGGTACGTGCCGAGTGGGACGTGCTCGGCGCGCGCGGCGACGTCGCGCCGCTCGTGGATCCCACCGACGGTGACCGCGAACGTCGCGACCATCGCGACGGCGACGCCCCAGTACGTCCACGGCGGCGCGGCCTCGCCCTTGGTGGCGACCACGATCAGGCCCAGGAAGCCCACCTGTCCGATGAGCTGGATGCCCTGCGACAGGCCGGAGAGAAGACCGCGCTGATGGACCGGCGTGATATCGGCGAGCAGAGCGGCGTAGGGGTCGATCGCGGCGTTGAAGAAGATCGAGAACAGGAAGATCGAGACGGCGAGCGGCACCAGCGATTCGGTCGCGGCCGAGGCGACGAGAAAGAACACCGCGGAGAGCGGGATGCAGACGGCGATGAACGGTCGCCGTCGGCCGAGGCGGGTCCAGATGCGGTCGGACGCAGCTCCGACGGTGGGCTGGATGACGACTCCCTCGATGCTGCGCGTGCTCGAGAGAAGGCCGGTGAGGAGATCGGGTGAGCCGGCGGCCTTGAGGGCCAGCGGCAGCAGGAAGTTGTTGAACGCGAAGAACGCGCCCGCGCCGATCGAGCCGGCCGAGTAGATGAGCATCGTGCGAAGTCCGATCGGCATGCGCGAGCGGAGCCTAAGCGCGACTAGAATTGGTATCAGACCGCGGCTCATGCGATAGAACGGATGTTTTTACCGCGGGCCAAAAACGTGCGACAATCCGGGCGAGGAGGGCGCAAATGGAGCCCAGCGTCGTGCTCGCCGCCGGCGCGTTCGTCGTGTCGGTC
Source organism: Chloroflexota bacterium (assembly GCA_005882255.1). GTDB lineage: Bacteria > Chloroflexota > Limnocylindria > P2-11E > P2-11E > CF-39. The sequence continues at coordinate 10,770 of VBEZ01000169.1, forward strand.
GTCGTACTCGTGGTGGTGATCTCGCGGCGAGCGGCGGCGCCGGACACGACCGCCGCACCCGCGTACGACCTGCTCGCTGCGAGCATCGCGGAGCTGCGCACGTCGAACGCCGTCGCGATGGGCGAGCTTCGCACGGAAGTGCAGCGGACGCTCGGCGCGACCGAGCAGCAGGTCATGACGCAGACCGGCGCGACGCAGCGGTCGCTCCACGACCTCTCGCGCCAGCTCGGCGTCCTCAGCGAGCAGAGCATCCGCGTCGGCGAGCTCGCGAAGGACATCGGCTCCCTACAGGATCTGCTGCGCGCTCCGAAGCCGCGTGGTGGGTTCGGCGAGCTCATGCTCGAACGCCTGCTGCAGGACTGCCTTCCGGTCAGCGCGTATGAGATCCAGTTCACGTACCGCGACGGATCGCGCGTCGACGCGGTGGTCCGTTCCGCGAACCGCCTGGTGCCGATCGACGCCAAGTTCCCGAACGAGTCGTACACCCAGATCGCGGCCGCGACGGACGATGCCGATCGCAGCCGGCGCCGTCGGGCATTCCTGCAGCAGGTGCGGCGGCACATCGACGCCGTGGCGCGCTACGTGTCACCGCAAGACGGGACCATCGATTTTGCGTTCATGTATCTGCCGTCCGAAGCGATCTACTACGAGGTCATGACCCGCGACAGCGTCGACGACCCGGATCTCGGCACGTACTTCCAGGAGCGGCACGTGATCCCGGCGTCGCCGAACACGCTCCTCGCCTATCTGCAGGTCGTCGCCCTCGGGATCCGCGGGCTCGCGATGCAGGAGCGAACCCGCGAGCTGCAGCAAAGCATCGCGCAAGTCCGTCAGGAGTTCGAGCGCTTCGTCGGACTGCACGACCAGCTCGGCACGCATCTGGACCACGCGATGAAGAAGTTCGACGAGACCGAGCGGGCGCTGGCGCGCGCCTCCGGCGCGATCGAGGGTCTGGCACAGGTGCCCATCGCCGCGGGCGGCGAGCAGGTCGCGCTGCCGCTGGGCATCGACAGCCGCGGAGACGAGGACTAGCGATCCGACGCGCTCTTGCGCTCGTCGCCGTCATCAGCTCGCTCGGCGTAGCGGGCGCGGTACTCGCGATCGATCCCGACGTCCCGCTCGTCGTGGGATTCGTCATCGCCGCCGTCGCGGTGGGCTCCGGCGCGCTCTTCGCCGCGGTGCTCCTGTCCGTGCCCACGTCCGGGCGCGCTCGTCGCCAGCGTGCGGCGGCTCCGGCGCTCCGACGCGGCATCGAGGTGACGGCGATCGTCGGGCTCCTGCTGCTGCTCCGCATCGTCGACGGCCTCACGGTGATCACGGGTGGGTTCATCGTCCTCGGTTTCCTCGTCGCCGAGGTCATCCTCTCGGCGCGTCCAGCAGCTCCTTCGCGCTAACCTCGCCTGACCGATGGAGACAGCCGACGAGGCATCCGATGGGCGACACGACTGATTGGTTCGGCGGTCAGGTCAGCGCGGAGCAGGCCGAGCGTTTCGCCGCGCTGTACGACCTCGACGCCCCGCACGGGCCGTCGGCCGCGATCGACTGGTTCCGCGCGATCGCGCGCCGTACGGGCGGACCGATCCTCGAGCTCGGCTGCGGCACCGGCCGCGTCGCGATACCGCTGGCGCTGGATGGTCACGACGTCGTGGGCCTCGACCGTTCGCCGGCGATGCTCGCACGCGCCGAGCGGCACGCGAGGCGTGAGGGCGTGACGTTGCGTCTGGTCGAGGGTGACATGCGCTCGTTCTCCTTCTCCGAAGCCTTTCCGCTCATCGCGATCCCGTTCAACACCTTCCTCATGCTCACGCCCGACGAGCGGTGGGCCTGCCTCGCGCGAGTGCGCGAGCATCTCGCGCCCACCGGTCTCGTCGCGGTCGACTGCTTCCAGCCGGATCCCGAACACATCGTCGGCCGCGACGGCGGTGTGCGTGAAGAGTGGACGCGGAACGATCCGGAGAGCGGGCGTGAGGTCACGAAGTTCTCGAGCTCGCGTGCGAACGTGGACCAGATCGACCTGCGCTGGTGGTTCGAGGAGGTCGACGAGGACGGGCAGGTGACGCGCTGGCAGCGCGCGACCACGCTGCACTACCTCTATCGCCGCGAAGCCGAGCTCTTGTTCGCGGCCGCCGGCTTCGACCTCGACGCACTGCACGGCGACTACGACGGGTCGCCGGCCGGCGGCGCGTCGCCGAAGCTGCTCGTCGTCGCGAGGCGGCGCGAGCGTGGCGCCGGCCGAGAGCGCCGGGGGTGACCGACCTCCTCATTCGCGGCGGCATCGTCATCGACGGGACCGGCGCTTCCGGCATACGCGCCGACGTGGCGATCACCGCCGGCCGCATCACCGATGTCGGCGACGCCGCGGGCCGGCGCGCGACGCGAATGATCGACGCGCGAGATCGCGTCGTCGCGCCCGGCTTCATCGACATCCACTCGCACTCGGACAACAGCGTTTTCGTGAACGACGCATTCGAGAGCGCCCTGCACATGGGCGTGACGCTGGTCGTGTGCGGGAACTGCGGCGGCTCGTCCGCACCCGTGAGCGGCCTCGCGGCGGAGGAGCTCGACCGGTCGCTCGCGGTCCTCGATGCGCGGCGGACCTGGACGACCTTCGCCCAGTACGCGGATGCCTGCGATGGAGCCCGGCCGGCGATCAACCTCACCTCGTTCGTCGGCCACGGCACGCTGCGGAAGTGCGTGATGGGCGGCGCCGCGCGCGCTCCGAGTCGCGAAGAGCTCGCGACGATGCGCGCGCTGCTCGCGCGCGCGATGGATGAGGGGGCGATCGGGCTCGCGTCGGGACTCATCTACCCGCCGAGCGCGTACGGCACGACCGACGAGCTCGCGGCGCTCTGCGCCGTGGTGCAGGAGCGAGGCGGTCTCTATGCCAGCCACATCCGCAACGAGGGCGACCGTCTCCTCGAGGCCGTCGAGGAGAATCTCGAGATCGGCCGACGCTCGCACGTCCGCGTGCAGCTATCGCACCACAAGGCATCGGGTCCGAAGAACTGGGGCCGCGTGAAGGAATCGACCGCGAACATCGAAGCCGCGCGCGACGCGGGCGTGGACGTGCAGGCCGACCAGTACCCATACACGGCCTCGTCGACCGGGCTCGCGGTCACGATCCCCAATTGGGCGCACGAAGGCGGACGTCTCGCGATGTGCGAGCGCCTCAAGGATCCGGCGGTGCGCGCGCGCATCCGTGACGAGTACGTGGAGACCGGTCGAAACTGGGATCGCATCGTCATCGCGCGCGCTCGACAGCGACCCGAGTGGAGCGGGCACACCGTCGCCGAGCTCGCCCGCGAGGCGGGGAAGGATCCGCTCGAGTGGTCATGCGACGCGCTGGTCGAGCACGACGGCGATGTCGCCATCGTGCATCACTCGATGAACGAGGACGACGTCCGGTACGTGATGGCGAAGCCGTACGTCGCGATCGGGAGCGACTCGTCGGCGAACGCGCCATACGGACCGCTGTCGTTCGGGAAACCGCATCCGCGCTCGTATGGGACCTTCCCCCGCGTGCTCGGGCGGTACGCGCGCGACGAGCGCGTCCTCACGCTCGAGGACGCGGTACGGAAGATGACGTCGCTGACCGCGAGGCATCTGCGGCTCGCCGACCGCGGCGAGATCCGGATCGGGGCATGGGCCGACCTCGTGGTCTTCGATCCGTTGCGCGTGTCGGACACCGCGACCTACGACGATCCGCATCGGTACCCCGACGGCATCGAGCATGTCGTCGTGAACGGCGGTATCGCGCTCGACGCGGCGGCCACGGCGCCGGAGCGACACGGCCGGTTCCTGCGTCACGGGCGGGACCTGGGAGGCGCGTGACCGATACGCCGCGCGTCGCGATCCTGGCGGAGGGTCTCTTCACTCGGACGACCGCGAAGACCGCGATCGGCGTGCTGCGCTATGCGCGCTACCAGATCGTCGCGGTCGTCGATTCGACGAAGGCCGGGACCGACGCCGCGGATCACGTCGGCGTCGGTCGTGGCGTGCCGGTCGTCGCCACGGTCGATGACGCGATCGCGCGCGGCGCGGACGTGCTCCTCATCGGCACCGCGGCCGCCGGCGGACGCATCCCGGACACGTACCGGCCGTTCCTGTCGCGGGCACTCGAGCGCGGCATGGCGGTCTGGAACGGACTGCACGAGCGCGTCCTGAGCGACGTGAGGCTCGCGGCGGCGGCGAAGCGGGGGAACGCGTCGGTGCGCGAGCTGCGCGAACCCCCGAAGGAGCTGCCGGTCGGCGGGCATCGCCGGCCGCGGGTCGGCGCGACCGTCGTGCTGACCGTCGGCTCGGACGCCGCGGTCGGCAAAATGACCGCATCGCTCGAGATCGTCGCCGCGCTGCGCCGGATGGATGAGACGGTGGCGTTCGTCGCGACCGGGCAGACCGGGATCGCGATCGCCGGTGAGGGCATCGCGGTGGACGCGGTCGTCGCGGACTTCATCGCGGGCGCGGCGGAGAAGATGGTCTGTGACGCGGCCGAGCACGCCGACTGGGTGATCGTGGAGGGTCAGGGCTCGCTCACGCACCCGGGCTTCTCCGGTGTGACGCTCGGTCTGCTGCATGGCGCGGGGCCCGATCTCATGGTGCTCTGCCACCACGCCCTGCGCTGGTCGATGAAGGGCTACGACGACGGCCTGCCGCTGCGCACGCTGCCGGAGCTGGTGCGGATCTATGAAGACGCTGCGGCGTGGCGCAGGCCGCCGGGCTATCCGCCGGCGCGCGTCGTCGCGATCGCTCTTAACACCGGCGATCTGCTGAGCTCCGAACCGCCCGACCTCGCTCTCTCCTGGATCCAGAGCGCGTCGACCGTCACCAAGCTGCCCGCGGCAGACCCGATACGCGAAGGGGCCGCCGGCGCAGATCGTCTCGCACGGGCGCTCATCGACGCACGCGGGCGCGGCGCGGCGACGAGCACGTCGTGAACTTCACCGTGCGCACCGTGGACGTCCATCTCGAGGTCCCCTTCCAGATCTCGCGAGCGGTGCGCACGGAGAAGCGAGTGGTGCTCGTCGAACTCGCGGAGGGCGGGCGCGTCGCCCGTGGCGAGGCGTCGCCGGATCCGTTCTTCAAGGAGACGACGGAGTCGCTCGAGGCGGAGGTGCGCACGGCTCTGGATCTCGTGCCGGAGGATGCCGCCGATCTCGCGACGCTCAAGCGAAGGCTCGACGAGCGCTTCCCGCACGGTGGCGCCGCGGCGTGCGCCCTCGACATCCTCGGACACGACCGCGCGGCGCAGGCCGCGGGCGTTCCGCTGCGCACCTTCCTCGGGCTCGCGGACCGCGAGGCGCCGCCGACGTCGTTCACCATCGGGATCGCCGAACCGCGCGTTATGGCCGAGCGCGCCGCCGCCGCCGCGGCGAAGGGCTTCACTGTGCTCAAGGTGAAGCTGGGCCACGGCGAGACCGACGTCGAAGTCCTGTCGCTGATACGCGAGCGGTTCGCCGGGACGATCCGTGTCGACCCCAACGCCGCGTGGACGCCGGCCGAGGCGCCGGAGCGCATCGAGCGCATCGCGCGCTTCGACATCGAGTTCGTCGAGCAGCCCACGCCGACGAACGACATCGACGGGCTGCGTTACGTGCGCGAGCGCTCGGCGCTGCCGATCGTTGCCGACGAAGCGGCGGTGCGTCTCCCCGACGTCGAGCGACTCTTCGGTGCGTGCCACGGCATCAACGTGAAGCTGCAGAAGTGCGGCGGCATCGCCGAGGCTCGCGCGATGATCGCGCGCGCACACGATCTCGGGATGAAGGTGATGCTCGGTTGCCGCGCGGCCGAGACGAGCGTGGCGATCGCCGCCGCCGCGCATCTCGCGCCATCGGTCGAGTGGGCCGATCTCGACGGTAACCTGCTGATCGTCGACGACCCGTTCCGCGCGGTGCCTGTCGTCAACGGACGCTTCGTCTTCTCCGATCGCGCCGGTCTCGGGGCGGTCCCCGCGTGAACGCAGCGCCGGGAAAGATCGAGGTCGCGCTCTTCACTGTCGGGTTCGCGATTGCGGGGCTGGTGCTCCTCGCGCTCATGTGGTCCGGCGTCGGTCCGTACGCGGACATGGCGCGCGCGAACGGCGCCGAGCGGGCGACGTTCATCGATCACGCGTCCGGTGCGAGCGTGGAGCTGGAGCTCGGGCCACTGGTCCAGGAGCATCGCGTGTGGTCGACGTACGTGACGGGCGGCAATCCGGATCCGCCGCCGCCGGGGCGCTTCTACACCGCCGACGAGATCTCTCACATGACCGACGTGCGGGGCGTGTTCGACGGCGCGAAGCTGCTCATCCCGGCGGGCTTCTTCGTCATGGCCATTCGTCTGCAGCGCGCGCGTACGCGGAGCGCGCAGGCGATGCTCCGTTTGATCCGCGACGGGGCCGTCGTCGCGGGCATCGCCGTCGCGGCCATCGGAATCGTTGCAGCGCTCGCGTTCGAGCAAGCCTTCCTCCTTTTTCACCAGGTCTTCTTTCCGCAGGGGAACTTCCTGTTCGACCCCGCGACGAGCAATCTGGTCCGGCTGTACCCAGACTGGTACTGGCAGGGCATCACGTTTCGGATCGGTCTGTCGTTCCTCGCGGTCGCCGCCGCGGCGGCACTCGCGGCCTCCATCGGACTCCGCCGCGCTCGCTCCACTAGACTCGCCTCCGCATGAAGCGCGTTCTTCTCATCGAAGACCTTCCGCAGGTCGCGCAGCACCTTCAGTCGATGCTGGCGCGCGAGAAGGAGATCGAGGTCGCCGGCGTTCAGAGCGACCCGGCGGCCGCGGTCGCTCAGATCGCGACCGAGAAGCCGGACATCGTGATGCTCGACGGATTCCTCGGCGGCAAGCAGGACTTCTCGGTCGCGCTGGACGTCGCCAAGCGCATCCGTGCGGCGTCGGCCGGCACGCGGATCATCGTGGTCACGGTCCCGCAGAAGGGGCTCGATCCCAAGGCCGAGGCGACCGTCGACGCGGTGTTCGTCCTGCCCGGCGGTGCGAACGAGCTCGCGCAGGTCCTCGGAGTCGGGAAGGCGGCCCGGCCGCAGAACGGTCTGATGATCGCGGTGTACTCACCGAAGGGCGGCACCGGCAAGACCACGCTCGCGGTGAATCTCGCGACGGTGTTGCGCCGTCAGGGGAAGTCCGTCGCGCTGATGGACGGTGTGATGCAGTTCGGCTCGGTGCGCCACGTGTTGCAGGTCCCACCGGCGACGCGATCGTTCGTCGATCTGCCCACCGCGGGCGCGATGCGCACGTCGCTCGCCGAGGTCCTATGGGAGGGACCATCGGGCGTGCACGTCCTTCTCGCGCCGGGCAAGGCGGAGGAAGTCGATCTCATCCAGGGCGGCGACATCGGCAACGCCATGAGCATGCTGGCCGAGAGCCACGACTACGTCATCGTCGATACGCCCTCACGACTGACTGAGGACGCGCTCGCCATCCTCGATGCCGCGAACCTCATCCTCATGATCGTCACGTACATGAACGCGACCGTCGCGCAAGCGCGTTCGGCGATCGACACGTTCGAGGCGCTCGGATACAAGGGCCAGAAGCCGATCCTGCTCGTCGTCAACCAAGCCGACACGGCCAGCGGGATGTCCAAGAACGCCGTCGAGCATGCCCTGAACCTGCCGATCATTGGCGAGATCCCGACGGACTGGAAGACGGTGAGCGATTCCCTCAACAAGCAACAGCCGTTCGTCATCGGGGCGCCACAGTCGCCGATCAGCCGCTCCGTGGAGGCGCTCGCGCACGGCCTGGTCACCCAACAGCGGAAGTAACGACGATGGGGGCGAGCTCCCCGATCGGGGTGTTCGACTCCGGTGTTGGCGGTCTCACGGTGCTGAAGGAGCTGCGCCGCCAGCTCGCCGGCGAATCCACCATCTACCTCGGCGACGAGGCGCGCATGCCTTATGGTCCGCGGCCGGCCGACGAGGTGATCGCGTTCACGCGCCAGGCGATGCGCTGGTTCGCGACCCGCGACTGCAAGCTCATCGTGCTCGCCTGCAATACGGCGACGGCGCAGGCGCTCGAGGCGGTCCGCGACGAGTCGGCCGTGCCGATCATCGGCGTCGTTCGCCCCGGGGCCGCGGCCGCGATCGCGTCTTCCGCCCGGCGGTCCATCGGGGTCGTCGCCACGGTCGGAACCGTGCGCTCCGGCGCGTACGTGCGCGCCGTGCGCGATCTCGACCCGCTCTGTGACGTGACCCAGCAGGCCTGCCCGAGGCTCGTGCCGATCGTCGAGTCCGGAAAGGCCGGCACGCCCGAGGCGCTCGACGCGGTGCGCGAGTACGTCGCGCCGTTGCTGAGCGAGGGCGGCGTCGTCACGCCCGTCGTCGACACGCTGCTGCTCGGCTGCACGCACTACCCCTTGCTTCGCGAGGAGTTCACCAAGGTGGCCGGCCCCGGCGTCCGCGTCGTCGATTCGGCGACGACGACCGCGCTCGCGGTACGCGAAGTCCTCGCGTCGCATCGACTGCTCGCCGACGGCGCGACGCCGACGCACCGCGTCTTCGCGACCGGGCCGGTCGAGCGCTTCAGCGAGGTCGCGCGGACGATCTTCGGCGAGAAGCTGCCCGAGGTGGAGGCGGCGGCGCTCACGTGAATCTCGGGTCGACGATCACGGGCCTGCCCTACGTCGGTAAGACCACGCTCTTCAACCTGCTCACCGGCGGACACGCCGCGACCGGCGCCTTCGCCGGCGCGGAGGGCGAAACGAACGTCGGCGTCGCGAAGGTGCCGGACGCGCGGGTCGACAAGCTGTCGGCGCTCTACAAGCCACGCAAGACGACGTACGCGGAGGTCACGTACCGCGACCTTGGTCTCGCGCCACGCGTCGCGACGGGGGCGGGCGGTCACGCGACGCAGGCCGGGCAGGGGATCAGCGCGCAGAAGCTCGGCGATCTGCGCACCTCGGACGCGCTCGTTCATGTCGTACGCGCGTTCCGCGACGCTTCGGTGCCGCACGTCAACTCGAGTGTCGATCCGAAGCGCGACCTCGCGACGCTCGAGCTCGAGCTGCTCTTCGCGGATCACGTCGTCGTCGAACGCCGGCTCGAGCGCATCGAGCCCGAGCTGCGTTCGGCGAAAGGTCCCGAGCGCGAGCAGAAGGAGCGCGAGCGCGTCGTCCTGCAGAAAGCGATGACCGCGCTCGACGCCGAGACGCCGCTGCGGGACGTCGGGCTCGACGATGAGGAACGGAAGATCGTCCGCGGGTACCGTTTCCTGACGCTCCTGCCGCAGGTCGTGGTCGCGAATCTGGACGAAGGCGACGTCGGGGCGCCGGACACGGTCCTCGGTCCGCTGCGCGAGGCGGCCGCGAAACATCGCGCGATGTCGGTGGTCAGCGTGTGCGCGAAGCTCGAGGCGGAGATCGCGCAGCTCGACGCCACCGAGGCCGCGGCGTTCCGCGCGGACCTCGGCCTGCACGAGCCCGCGCTCGATCGCGTCATCCACGCGACCTACGAGCTGCTCGGCCTCATCTCGTTCTTCACGGTGGGCGAGGACGAGGTGCGGGCCTGGACGATCCCCGCGGGTCTGCCCGCGCAGCAGGCCGCGGGCGCGATCCACTCCGATCTCGAGCGCGGCTTCATCCGCGCGGAGGTGATCGGTTGGGAGGACCTGCTGAAAGCCGGATCAGAGGCGAACGCGAAGAAGCAGGGGATCATGCGCACTGAAGGCAAGACCTACACGGTCAAGGACGGCGAGATCATTCACGTGCTATTCAATGTCTGATCGGTGAGCGTCGACTTTCTCGCGATCGGACACGTCGCGCGCGACGAGTTCGAGGGAGAGGCGACGTGGCGGCTCGGCGGCACCGCGCTCTACGCCGCCGCGACCGCGGCGCGTCTCGGAACGCAGGCCGCGCTCGTCACCCGCGTCGGCCCCGCGGAGAAGCCGGCGCTCGAAGAACGCTGCGCGCAGCTCGATATCGCGCTTCGCGCACTGGCATCGTCCGCGACGACGACGTTCGGCTTCCGCTATGTCGAGGGGCATCGCTTCATGCGTCTCAGGTCGCGCGCGAAGGGCATTTCACCGAGCGACGTTCCGGTCGAGTGGCGCGCGGCGCGCGCCGTCGTACTCGGTTCGATCGCGCACGAGCTCGATCGCACGCTGTTCGGGACCACCGCACCCCGCGCGACCGTTCTCGTGGCGCAGGGCTACCTTCGCGAGTGGTCGGCCGACGGCGCGATCCGGCCACGCCCATGGGACGACGCGGAGGAGATCGTGCCGCTCGTCTCGGCCGTCGTGGTCAGTGAAGATGACGTCGCGGGC
>VBEZ01000170.1:0-19481 GCA_005882255.1 Chloroflexota bacterium
ACCCACAGGAGCGTGAACACGACGCTGAAGCCGAGTACGAACGCCAGCGCGTGCGCGACCGTCCGCATGCGCTGCGTCCCGGCGAGCGCGGCCTCGCCGGCCATGTTCACCAGGAAGGCCGGGACCAGCGGCAGGACGCAGGGCGAGAGGAACGAGAGGATGCCCGCGCCGAACGCGATCGCGACGTTCATCGATGGCTAGCGTATCTTCGCGCCAACGACGATCAGGAGATATGGGATGGCGACAGCAAAAGCGAAGGACACGCCCGCGACAAAGGCGAAGGCCGCGAGTGGTGACGGCAGCAAAGCGAAGCCGTGGAAGCTCAAGACGCCACCCGGTACGTCCGAATACCAGATGTACCGCGCGGCGGACGCCGATCCCCCGGCGATCGTGTGCATCGCCGGAACGACGGAGCTCCGTTACCACCTCAGCGCGATCGAGGATCTGCACGCGATGCTGAAGAAGCACGGCGACTGGATGCCGCTCGGCAGCGCGGACGAGCAGAAGTCCGCGGCGGACGGCACCGTCGAGGCGTGGGGGCGGTCGCCAAAGAACCCGGCGAAGGGCTGGTACGGCCTGAAGAAGGGACTGCGTGGCCGCTTCGGCATGTACATGCCGCCGCTCCTCGAGGCGCTGGGCCTCGCGGAGGTCACCCACGACGCGAAGAACAACCGCATGAGGGCGATCTAGCCTCGTCGGTCGCGCTTCGGTGTCGCTTGTTCAGTAAGTCTTCCCTTCAACGCCTGTCTGACGCACCATTCGGCCCCCAGACCCTGGCGGGTGGAGATCGTGAGCCAGACAGCGGATCGCAGCAGCCAGCGCGAAGACGAAGCGGCACGGAACGGCGCCGCGGTCAGCCCGCGCCGGCTGCTCGGCGCGCTACGCGAGGTGGCGCTCGTGGCGACGCGCGCACACACACCGTCGGAGGTCGCGCTCGTCGCGGCGACGCAGGTAGCTCGGCTCCTCGAGTGCGACGACGCGGTCGTGCGCTGGTGGAACGCCAAGCGCGACCGGCTCGAGCTCCTCGCCGACACGCGGCCAGACCGCAGTGGGCGCGCCGGCGACATCGCGAGCGGCGAGGGCGCGGTCGGTATCGCGTTCGCGAGCGCGTCACCGGTCATCGTCGAGGACTACGCACGCTGGGCGCACCAGGTCTCATCGTCGATCGCGGTCGGCAGCGGCGTGGCGGTGCCGCTGCTGCTGCAGGACTCCGCCGTAGGCGCACTCGCGATCTACTCGCGCCAGTCGCGCCGCTACAAGGAGACCGAGGTGCAGCTGCTGCTGCTGTTCGCGGCGCAGGTCGCCCCGGTGATCGAGGCGGCATTGTTGCGGATCACGTCGCAGCGCGAGACGAGCCGCGTCGAGGCGTCGGACCGGCAGCTCCGCGACATGCTCGATGCCGCGCTCGACGCTCACATCGTGATGGACCGGCACGGCCGCATCACCGAGTGGAACGCGCAGGCGGAGGCGATGTTCGGGTGGCGCCGCGACGAGGTCGTCGGCAAGGAGCTCGCGGACACACTGATCCCGCCTGCCTTGCGCGACGCGCACCGCACGGCGCTCGGGCACTACCTGACGACCGGCGACGGGCCGATCCTCAACCGGCGCGTGGAGCTCGAGGCGCTGCGAAAGAACGGCATCACCTTTCCCGTCGAGCTGACGGTCGCACCGATCGGCACCGCGGAGGGCCCCGCATTCAGCGCGTTCCTCCGCGACATCAGCGAGCGCCGTCAGGTCGACGAGCAGCTGCGCCGTCTCGCCCTGCACGACGCGCTCACCGGCCTGCCGAACCGGATCCTCCTCTACGACCGGGCGGAGCAGGCGTTCGAGGTCGCGAAGCGCTCGAAGTCGTCCGTGGCCCTTCTGCTCATGGACCTCGACGGCTTCAAGGACATCAACGACGCATACGGGCACCACGTCGGCGACGTACTGCTGCAGGAGGTCGCGATCCGCCTGCGCACCGGCCTGCGCGCGTCGGACACCGTAGCCCGCCTCGGCGGGGATGAGTTCGCGATCCTGCTGCCGGACAGCGACGAGACGCGTGCCCTTGCCATGGCGAAGATGCTGCGCGTCGCGCTCGACACTCCGATCACGATCGAGGGCGTGCGAATGCCGATCGCATCGAGCGTCGGCATCTCGCTCTTCCCTGCGCACGGCGAGGATCCGCTGACGCTGCTGCGTCGGGCGGACATCGCGATGTACGCGGCGAAGCGTCGCGGCGCCGGCGTCGCGCTCTACGAGGAGGGCAGTGACCTGGAAGGCGCGGCGCGCCTCGGGCTCGCCTCGGACCTGCGCGACGCACTGAAGGAGGGGCAGCTGCGCCTCAGCTTCCAGCCGGTCATCGATCTGCGCGCGGACCGCGTCTGCATCATGGAGGCGCTCGCACGCTGGGAGCACCCGCGCCTCGGTCAGGTCGCGCCGACCGAGTTCATCGCGCTCGCCGAGCGCACCGGCCTCATGTCGCAGCTCTCGTCGTGGGCGCTCAAGGCGGCGCTCAACAAGTCGCGCGAGTGGGCTCAGCGTGGCATCGCGGTGGCCGTGAACATGGCCGTGTCCGACCTCTCGGACTCGGCGTTCCCCGATCGCGTGCGCGCCGCGGTCGAAGAGGCCGGCGTCGCGCCCGCGGTCCTGCACCTCGAGGTCACCGAGAGCGGCGTGATGAGCGAGCCCGAGCGGATCCTCACCTGCCTCGAGCGCCTCCGCGACATCGGGGTTCGGCTGGCGATCGACGACTTCGGGACCGGCTCCTCATCGCTCGCGTACCTGCACCGGCTTCCGATCCACGCCTGCAAGATCGATCGTTCGTTCGTGCGGCGACTGACGACGGAGGCGTCGAGCGTCGCGATCGTGCGCGCCACCATCGAGCTGGCGCACGCACTGGAGCTGCGCGTGATCGCCGAAGGCGTCGAGGACGCGGAGACGCTCGAGGTGCTGCGAGGCATGGGCTGCGATCTGGCGCAGGGCTACTTCATCTCCGAGCCGCTCGCGGATAGCGCCACCGAGGCCTGGCTCGCGGCATCATCCTGGGCAGGTGCCGGCACCTAGCAGTGTCGTCGGGAGGTCACCCGTGTGGCGTATCGCCGTTCCCGTCACGTTCGCGCTGCTCGTCGCGTCCTGCGGCGCCGCCCCAACCCAGACCGCGCCGACAGCGCGCGGAACGACGCCCCAGGTCATCGCAACCGCAACCGCCACAGCGACGATCACGCTGTCACCGAGCCCAACGCCGGCTGCCGCGGTCATCGAGATGGGCGACAACTTCTTCGATCCGGCGCAGCTCACCGTGAAGGTCGGGACGACAGTGACCTGGAAGGTGGTCGGTCAGTCGACACACGATCTTGCCGCGCGGGACGGGTCGTTCGTGAACAACACGATGGCCTTCGGACAAACGTTCTCGTTCACGTTCGCCAAAGCCGGTCGTTACGCGTACGTCTGCACCCAGCACGAGGGCGACGGGATGACCGGCGAGGTCACGGTCATCGAGTAGGGGTCGTTGGCATCAAGAGTGCATCCGTCCCGGTGATGGCCACCACGGGCGGCTTGGCGGCGACGTCTCTTATCGGATCGCTGTGCGCGGCACACCGGACGGTGGACCCCGACGGTCCGCACGTGACCATGCTCGAGGGCGTTTGGTCTTACTGCGCCGGCCACGCCGACGACGGCCACGACTGGCGCACCATCGAGCCCCGGCCTCGACCGCAGCTCGAATCGGACATGGCCGCCGGACTCCTCTAACCGCTAACCGATCGCCTCGGCCAAGTCCTCGATCAGGTCGTGCACGGTCTCGATCCCGACGGAGAGGCGGACGAGCCCGGCCGGCGGGGCGAGCTTCGTGCCACGGACCGAGCCGTGCGTCATCGCGAGAGGCACCTCGATCAGCGACTCGACGCCACCGAGTGACTCCGCGAGCGCGAAGATCTTCGTGCGCGCCGCCATGCGCTTCGCCGCGGCTTCCCCGCTCTTCAGCTCGAATGACAGCATCCCGCCGAACGAGCGCATCTGACGCTTCGCGAGATCGTGCTGCGGGTGCGCGCGCAGCCCGGGATAGTTCACGCGCGAGACCTTGGGGTGCTCGGCCAGCCACTCCGCGACGGCCTGACCGTTGAGAGAATGACGTTCCATCCGCACCGCGAGCGTCTTCGCGCCGCGGAGGACAAGCCAGGCGTCGAGCGGTCCGGGGACACCGCCGACGGCGTTCTGCAGGAACGCGAGACGCTCGCGCAGCTGTGGATCGTTACCGACGATCGCGCCGCCGACGACGTCGGAGTGCCCGCCGATGTACTTGGTCGTTGAATGGAGCGCCAGATCCGCGCCGTGCGCGAGCGGGTTCTGCAGGTATGGGCTCGCGAAGGTGTTGTCGACGACGGCCAGCGCCTTGCCGGCGTGCGCAATGCCGGCGAGCGCGTGGATGTCGAGCACCTTGAGCAGCGGGTTGGTCGGCGTCTCGATCCACACCAGGCGCGTCGTCTTCCGCAGCGCCTTCCGCACACTTGCGAGCCGGCGCATGTCCACCGCCGTGGTGGCGATGCCGAGCTGATCGAAGACCCGGACGAAGAGGCGATATGTCCCGCCGTACACGTCGTCGCCCATCACGACGTGGTCGCCGGCCTTCAGGAGATGCGCGATCGCGTCGCTCGCCGCCATCCCCGAGCTGAACGCCAGCGCCCAGCGCCCGTCTTCGAGGGCGGCGAGACAGGTCTCGAGGGCGGTCCGGGTCGGATTCCCGGTGCGCGCGTACTCGTAGCCCTTGTTCTTCCCTACCGCAACTTGCGCGAAGGTCGAGGTCTGGAAGATCGGTACCGTTACCGCTCCGGTAAGGCCTTCCGGCTCCTGCCCGGCGTGGATTGCCAGGGTATCGAAACCGGGCTTGCGTTTGCGGGTCGGCACGCGGTTGAGTATGCGGGGTAGCGTGTGGCTATGAGGGAAGAGACGGAGCGACGAGTGCGCGTGCTCGTCGTCGAAGACGACAGCGATATCGCGACGCTCCTCTCTGACATCCTCGAGGCCGAGGGCTACGTGCCGCTCTCGGTGAGCGATGCGACGGGCGTCAACGAAAAGCTCGATCCTCCACCGGATCTGGTCGTGCTCGACCTCCGGCTGACGCGCGCCGGCGGCGCGGAGAACGTCTTGATCTCGCTGCGCGCCCGCGGCATGGGCAACGTGCCCGTCCTACTGCTCAGCGCGGCCAACGATCTGCCCGAACGCGCGCGTGCTCTCGGGGTCACGTCCTATCTCGCGAAGCCATTCGAGCTCGAGGAGCTGCTCGGCGTCGTCCGCGGCCTTGTCTAGCGGACCGCCGTTGACTACCCGTTACAGATAGGGTCGTCCTCGCATGCCCGATCCTCCGGCGAACGATGGCCCGCCGCTTGCTTCGTCCGAGACCGTGATCGTGCGTCGCGTGCGCGAATCAGAGGCGGCCGCGTCGCTCCCGACGCGGCACGGCGATCTCGAGATCCACGTCTTCCGTCTCGGCGACGAGACCGAGGTGGTCGCCCTCGTCCACGGCGAGATCGCCGGTGATGAGCCGGTGCTCGTGCGGCTTCATTCCGAATGCCTGACCGGTGAGGCGCTCGGCTCGCTCCGCTGCGACTGCGGCGAGCAGCTCGAAGCCGGCCTCGAGCAGGTGGGGCGCGCCGACCGCGGCGTGCTCCTCTACCTCCGCCACGAGGGACGCGGCATCGGTCTGTTCGACAAGATCCGCGCGTACGCGCTTCAGGACGGTGGCCTCGACACGGTCGACGCGAACGTCGCGCTCGGCCTCCCGATCGACGGACGCGACTACACCGCGGCCGCCGCAGTGTTGCGCAAACTCGGTGTGAGACGCGCGCGTGTCATGACGAACAACCCCACGAAGCTGCACGCGCTCGCTGAGCACGGGATCGAGGTGGTCGAGCGCGTGCCGATCGAAGCCCTGCCAAACATCGTCAACGTGAGCTACCTGCGGACGAAAGCGCGCCGGATGGGACATCTCCTGGAGGGCGAATCATTCGAGTCATCAGCCCCGGGTCGCAACGGACATCACACGCGTCCTGCCGTGACGGTCCACTACGCGCAGACGATCGACGGACGCATCGCGGCGCGGAGCGGTGACGCGCACTGGGTGAGCGGCGAGTCGTCACTGCGGCTCGCGCACGAGCTTCGGGCCTCACACGATGCGGTCATGGTCGGCATCGGCACGGTGCTCGCCGACGATCCGCGCCTCACCGTCCGTCTCGTCGAGGGACGATCGCCGATCCGCGTGATCGTCGACAGCACGCTCCGCCTCCCGATCGCGGCCAACGTGCTCGCCGATCGGACGGCGCGCACGATCGTCGCGACGACACCGTCGGCACCGCAGGAACGAGCACGCGCGATCCGCTCCGCGGGAGGCGAGGTGCTGCGCGCGCATGCCGACGACAGCGGCGCGGTCGATATGGTGGATCTCCTGCGACGGCTGCGCGGTATCGGCGTCGGCTCCCTGCTGATCGAGGGCGGCCGCGGGATCATCACCACGGCGCTGCGCGATCACCTGGTCGACCGCCTCACCGTGTGCATCGCGCCGAAGGTGATCGGCGAGGGCGTCGCGGCCGTCGGCGATCTCCACATCGACTATCTGCGCGAGGCGTTGACGTTCTCGAGCGCGCGTTTCGTGACCTGCGGCGAAGACCTTATCTTCTACGGCGAACCGAAGTGGGAGGAACCACCACAGAACGCGTGATGGCCGGCAGTGTCTGGTTTCCGCGCGCGCGTGAAGTCGAGATCCGCACCGAGACGATCGGCGCGCCCGGCGCCGGAGAGGTCCGCATCCGCGGCATCGCCTCGGGCCTGTCGCACGGGACCGAGATGCTCGTGTTCCGCGGGCAGGTGCCGGCGAATCTCGCGCTCGATCTGCCGACGCTCGCGGGCAGCTACGGCTTCCCGATCAAGTTCGGCTACGCCAGCGTCGGCCAGGTGATCGCGGTCGGTGCCGGCGTCGCGGGGCTCGCACCGGGCGATCGCGTCTTCGTGCATCACCCGCATCAGGAGGAGTACGTCGCGAGCGCCGCCAGCGCGGTGCGTCTTCCGGAGCGGCTGCCGGCGGAGCTCGGTGTGTTCCTCGCGAGCTGCGAGACCGCCGTGAATGTCGTCCTCGACGCGCACCCACGCCTCGGAGAGGAGGTCGCCGTCATCGGCCAGGGCGTCGTCGGGCTGCTGCTCACGCAGCTCTTGAGTCTCGCCGGCGCGCGCGTGACCGCGGTCGAGCCGATCGGGCTCCGACGCGAGCTCGCGCTGCGCTGCGGCGCCGACGACGTGGTCGCCCCCGACGAGGCGCTGGCCCGGATCGCCACGCGAACGGATGGCCGGGGCGCCGACGTGGTCATCGAAGCGAGCGGGAATGCGAGCGCGCTTCAGCTCGCGATCGACGCGGCGGCCTTCCAGGGCTCCGTCGTGGTGTGCTCGTGGTACGGGACCAAGCCGGTGAGCCTCGACCTGGGCTCGCGCTTCCATCGCGCGCGACTGCGTCTCATGAGCTCGCAGGTCTCGGAGCTCGACCCAGCGCTCGCGCCGCGCTGGGACCGCCGGCGCCGGCTCGACGTCGCGCTCTCGCTGCTCGGCGAGCTCCTCCTCGGCCCACTCATCACCCACCGCATCCCGTTCGCGCGCGCGGCCGAGGCGTACGAGCTCGTCGATCAGCGGCCGGAGGAGACCGTGCAGGTGATCCTCACCTACGACTGAGCCGGCGGTGCTGATCGTCAGCGGCGATCTCACCCGCCGCACCGGCGGCAACCTCTATGACCGGCGCATGGAACGCGCCTGCCGGCGCGCGGGCGTGCCCCTGCGGATCATCTCGGTCCGATCGACGGCGCGCGCGCGATCCGAGCTCGCTCGTCGTCGCCCACGGGTCATCGTGATCGACAGCATCGCGATCCCCATCGCCGCGCCGCTGGTGGATTGGGCGCGGGCCAAGCTCGGCGCGCGCGTGATCGCGCTCATGCACATGCCGACAAAGGCGCGGGGAACGCGAGCGCTGCTGCGAGCCGCCGACCACGTGGTCGCCGTCAGTCACAGCCTTTCACGCACGCTCGGCGTGCCGGGCTCGCGTCTGACGGTGATCCCGCCGGGCCGCGACGGTGTCCCGCGTGTCGCGCGCACACTCCGCGGACCGCGCGACGACGGCGTGCTCCGCGTCCTGTCGGTCGCGAACTGGTCGCGGTCGAAAGGCACCGCGACGCTCGTGGCAGCCGCCGCACTCGTGCCGGAGGTGCACCTGGACCTCGTCGGCGACATGGGCGCGGGCGCGTACGGCGCCGCGGTCCGTGCTCGGATCAGCGGGATGGGCGCTCGTGTGGCCATCCACGGGACGCTCGGCGCGGGCGCGCTCGCCCGACGCTACGCGGAGGCGGACGTCTTCGCGCTGCCGACGGAACGCGAGGGATACGGCACCGTCTTCGCAGAAGCCCTCGAGCACGGCCTGCCGATCGTCGCATCGAACATCGCGCCGGTCCGCGCCATCGTCGGCGCTGCGGGCCTCTTGGTGCGACCGCGGCGCGTTCGTCCGCTCGTCAGCGCACTCCGGCTGATGAGCGACACGTGGCTGCGACGCAGGCTCGCGCGGAACGCGCGCAGTCGGGCGCGCGCGCTACCGAGCTGGGCGGCCAGTCAGCGTGTGTTCGTTGATCTCCTCAGGAGCGAGATGCGGGCGGCCATTGCCGGCCGGTGACCGAAGGGTCTCGACGGCGGTCGGATCGATACGCGACCACTGGTGACCGTCGTTGCCCCCCGCCGCGCAGTACGCCCACGCTCGCTGCTCGAAGGTGATCGACGGATCGCCATGACGCGCGTGTGTCGCGATGCAGACGAACTCGATCAGCGCAGCCATCCCCGAAAACCTCCCACGTACCCCGGTGGTCATGCTCGACCCGCCGACGCGCGGATGCTTGACGCGCCGTAATCCGGCCACAAGCGTTTAAGGTCCGTCGAACATTTACGGTGCGTAATCCGCGAGTGACGCGGAAGCTCAGCGAGCGCGCCGCCGCTGGTGCGCGACGAATTCGAGCAGATCTGCTTTGGTGATGATGGAGACCGGCCGATCGTCGGCGGCCGCGAGCAGCGCGGGCACGCCGGAGGAGAGCTCGGCGTAGAGGCGCTCGATGTCCTCGCTCGCCTGAACGACCGGGAAGGGCGCTTCCATCACCCGCTCGACGCGCTCGTCGACCAGCGCCGGCTCCCGGAAGACCCGGTCGAGCATGGTCGTTTCCTGGACGCTGCCGACGATGTCCGTGACGAGCGTGGCCTCGCCGTCCGCGACCACCGGGATCTGTGAGATGCCGTAGCGCTGCATCGTGTCGATCGCCGACCGGACGCTCTGCGCCTTCGAGACGACGATCAGACCGGGCGTGCCCATGCGATCGCGTACGACGTCGAGCACCGTCGCCTGCACGGGGTACCGCTCGAGGTAGCCGTTCTGCCGCATCCATTCGTCGTTGTAGATCTTCGAGAGGTACGACCGGCCCGAGTCGGCGAAGAGCACGAGCACGAACGCGCTCTCGTCCAGCTCCTTCGCGATCTCGAGCGCCGCCCACATCGCGGTGCCCGACGATCCGCCGACGAGGATGCCCTCTTCCCGCGTGAGTCGGCGTGCGGTGAGGAACGAGTCGCGGTCGGACACGCGGATCCAGCGATCGACGAGCTTCGGATCGAACGTGCCCGGATAGAAGTCCTCGCCGATGCCCTCGACCTTGTACGGGTGGATACCACCGGTGTAGAGGGAACCCTGGGGATCCGCGCCGACGATCTGGAGCTTGGCGTTGCGCTCCTTGAGATAACGGCCCGCGCCGGTCACCGTGCCGCCCGTGCCGATGCCGAGGACGACGTGCGTCACCTTGCCGTCGGTCTGCTTCCAGATCTCCGGCCCGGTCGTGTTGTAGTGCGCCTCGGGGTTCATCGGGTTGTAGTACTGATTTGGGAGGAAGCTGCCGGGTGTCTCCTTCGCGAGCCGCTCGGCCACCTTGTAATAGGACTCGGGCGACTCCGGCGGCACCGCCGTCGGGCACACGACGACCTCGGCGCCGAACGCGCGCAGCAGGTCTCGCTTCTCCTGGCTCTGCTTGTCGGCCATCGTGCAGATGACGCGGTAGCCCTTGATCGCCGCGGCCATCGCGAGACCGACGCCGGTATTGCCGCTCGTCGGCTCGACGATCGTGCCGCCCGGTTTCAATAGCCCGCGCCGCTCGGCGTCCTCGATCATGCGCAGGCCGATGCGGTCCTTGATCGAGCCGCCGGGGTTGAGATGCTCGAGCTTGCCGACGAGCGTCGGCTTCAGACCTCGTCCGATGCGCGAGAGTCGGACCAGCGGCGTGTTCCCGACGATCGCGAGGATGTCCGGTGCGAGATCCACTACCGCTCCACGAGCATATACACGCCCACCGCGATGAGGACGATCGGCACGAAGAACGGCTGCGTCGCGTCCGGCAGATGGAGACCGATCACGTCCGCGGCTGCGACCAGCGCGAGGAGACCCGCGGGCACCAGCAGGCCGCGGTGATCGCGGTGGAAGAGGTACACGATCGCGATCGCGATCGCCAGCGAGCCGAGAAAGATCGGCGCGGCCGCGTCCGCCAACGCGGGCACCCAGGTCGGGATGAGCAGCCCCAAGCCGAAGCCGATGAGCACCGCGGCGGGGACCATGTAGACGTACTGACGCGTGCCGACGTACCACGCCGCGAGAAAGGCGGCGCCGAGCGCGACGAAGAGATATGCCGGCGCGTTCGCCGCGCCAAGCGCCTGGAGGAGGAACGGCGCGCCGACGGCGACGAGGATCGCGCCGCCGAGGACGCCGCGACGGACACCCATCGGTCGCGACGTCGCGCGCAATCAGGTCCTCCCTTTAAGCATCCGGCAGCGCACCGGCATCCAATCTTCGCGCAGCCTCACCCTGCAGCGACTCCGCGTACTTTAGCCCGCTGCCGGTGTTGAACACGACGACGCTCTCGTCGTCGCGGATCCACCCATCACGGCGCAGCTTCGCGGCCGCGGCGATCGCGGCCGCGCCTTCGGGACACACCAGCATGCCCTCCATCGTGCCGACGAGACGCATCATGTCGCGCATCTCATCGTCGGTGACGGCGAGCGCGATGCCCGAGCTCTCTCGGAGCGCGCGCAGCACGAGAAAGTCCCCGAGCGCCTTTGGAACGCGGATGCCGGCGGCGAACGTCTTCGGGTCCGGCCATGGCTCCGACTCGTTCGCACCGGACTCGAAGGCACGCACGATCGGCGCGCAGCCCGTCGCCTGCGCCGCGACGAATCGCGGCATGTCGTCGTGCGCGATCCAACCGATCTCGCGCAGCTCCGCGAACCCTTTCCACATGCCGATGAGGCCGACACCGCCACCGGTCGGGTAGACGATGACGTCCGGCAGCTTCCACTCGAGCTGTTCGGCGAGCTCGAACCCCATCGTCTTCTTCCCCTCGATGCGGTAGGGCTCCTTCAGCGTCGACGCGTCGTACCAGCCGCGCTCGGTGCAGGCGCGCTTCACGACCGCGCCCGCATCGGCGATCGAACCCGGCACCAGATACACCTCGGCGCCGTACGAGGCGGTCTCGCGAACGATCGTCTGCGGCGTGGTGTCGGGCATGACGACCACGACGCGGATACCCGCGCGCGCCCCGTACGCGGCCCATGCCGCCCCGGCGTTGCCCGCGGTCGGGAGCGCGATCGTGCTCACGCCGAGCTCCAGCGCGCGCGTCACGCCGACCGCGGCCCCGCGCGCCTTGAACGTCCCGGTCGGGAGGAGCCCCTCGTCCTTCACGCGCAGGTCGGGGAGGTCGAGCTCGTCGCCGATCCGCCGAGCATCCAGGAGTGGTGTCAGCGGCTCGCCGAGCGTCACGATGCGCTCGGCATCCTCGAACGGAAGCAGCTCGCGGTAGCGCCACAGGCTCGCGGGACGGCGCGCGAGCATCTCACGCTGCATCGCCTCGTGGACCCGCTCGAGGTCGTAGCGGACCAGGAGCGGGCCGCCGTCGATGATGCAGGTCTGCTGCAGCGTGTCGATCTGGAAGTCCTCGCCGCCGCGCGAGCACTCGAGGTGCGTCGCGAAGGAGGTCACGCCGCGCGTTCGATCTTCGCGCCCAGCGCCCGGAGGCGCGTGTCGAGGTCCTCGAAGCCGCGGTCGATCTGCTCGACGTTGCTGATGACGCTCTTGCCCGTCGCGCACAGGGTCGCAGCGAGGAGCGCCATGCCCGCGCGGATGTCGGGACTGCGAAGCTCCGCGGCGCGCAGCTTCGAGGGCCCCATCACCACTGCGCGATGTGGATCGGCCAACACGATGTGCGCGCCCATCTCTCGCGTCAGGGTGTCCACAAAAAAGAGCCGACCTTCGAACATCCACTCGTGGATGAGCACGACGCCGTCCGCCTGTGTCGCGAACGCGGTCGCGATGCTCGTCAGATCGGTCGGGAAGCCGGGCCAGACCTGTGGCTTCAGCGTCGGGATCGCATCGCCGAGGTCGGGCTCGACGACGTAACGCTCTTTCGCCGGCACGAAGATGTCGTCGCCTCGCACCTCGGTGTCGATACCGAGCCGCTTGAACACGAGAAGTGTCATGCGCAGGTGCTGGGGCACCGCATCACGGATCGTGACCTCACCATGTGTCATAGCGGTCGTCGCGATGAGCGAGCCGACCTCCATGTGATCGTTGAGCAGCGTGTGGTCGATCCCCTTCAGGCGGTCGACGCCATCGATGACGATCTTGTTCGTACCGACGCCGAGGATGCGGGCTCCCATCTTCAGCAGCGCCATGCCGAGCTGCTGGACGTGAGGCTCGCTCGCCGCGTTGTAGATCGTCGTCCGGCCCTTCGCGAGCACCGCCGCCATGAGCGCGTTCTCGGTCGCGGTCACCGACGCTTCGTCGAGCATGACGTCGGCGCCCACGAGACCTTCGGTCTTCAGGTCGTAGGCGCCGGCGGAGGTGTCGAGCTCCGCGCCGAACGCACCCAGCGCGAGGAAATGCGTGTCGTTGCGCCGCCGCCCGATGACATCGCCGCCCGGCGGCCCGAGCCGCGCATGTTTCAGCCTCGCGACGAGCGGCGCCGCGAACAGAAGCGATGCGCGTATCTCACGGCTGAGGTTCGCCGGGATCTGTTGGCTCTTCAGCCCCGCGGCCGTGATGCGGATCGTCTTCGGATCGAGCTCGTCGACCTTCGCACCGAGTGCGCTGGCGATCTCGAGCATTCCACGCACGTCGCGGATGCGCGGGACGTTGTGGAGGGTGACCGGCTCGTCGGTGAGGAGCGCCGCGGCGATGAGCGGCAGCGCCTCATTCTTGTTCCCCGCCGGACGGATCTCTCCGCGCAGCGGTGTACCGCCTTCGACGATGAAGCGTGCCATTCGGCGGGTAGCCTATCTGTTGAAGCGAGTCGTTGACGTACGAGTATCGAAGCAGGACGTACGAGTTCCGGTCCGGTATCTCCGATGACGGCTGAGCGACCGATACGTACCGTAGCGGGAATGCGCATTCTCGCGCTGTCGGTCTCCGCGGCCTTCGCTCTCACCATCGTCGCCTTCGTTGCGTCGCGGGATGGTCCCGTTGCCGCGATGTCCAGCGAGGCGCTGCCGCGATCGACGCCGATGCTGCCCCGCGCCATGCCGAGGGTCACAACGCCGATCGGCTTTGCGCTGCCGCACGGCTGCGCGCTCACCGAGGGCGGGCAGGCTGTCCGCACTGGTCAGAACGGCAGCCTGATTCACTGGATCGCTGCCTGCCCTGACGCAACACCTGGCGATACGGCGACGTTGTTCGGAACCGAACTTGCGAAGCAGGGTTGGACCGAGACCAGCGTCGGTCAGCTGGTCACCTATCGCCGTGCTGACCTTGAGCTCGTGTTCGAGTTCGTCGCGCCGTCGCGCCCGCCCACGCACTACGTCTGGTTCGCGGAGCATTACTGGCGTTAGAGGCCGATCGCCACGGCAGGCTTCAGCTGATCGACGCCCCCACGCAGCTCGCCGGTCTTCGGATCGATGAGGATCGCATTCGGTCGCGCGAACCACGCCGACATCAGCGTCTCTTCCTTCACCTCGATCTGATGCCCAAGTGCGGCGAGCCCCTCGCGCACCTCTCCCGGGATGCGCGAATCCACGAGCAGTTCCTCACCCTCGTCGTGCACGCGCGGGCGATTGACAGCGTCCTGCGGTCCGTCGCCGAAGTCGACGACGTTCACGATCGCCTGCGTCACGGCGCTCATGATCTTGCGACCCCCGGGGGCGCCGACCGCGAGCAGCGGCGCGTTGCCACGCACGATGAGCGTCGGCGCTCCCGCCCACAGCACGCGCTTTCCGGGCGCGATCGAGTTCGGGTGCCCCGGCACGGGGTCGAACCACGTCATGCCGTCGACCAGGACGATCCCCGTTCCCTTCGGGACGAATCCGGACCCGAAGCCCTGCCCCAGCGTCTGCGTGAGCGAGACCATCGTGTGTTCCTTGTCGATCGCGTTCAGATGCGTCGTGTGATCTGCGAGCTGTGAGAAGCGATAGAGGAACGCGGCGCGCAGCGCCTCGGCGACCAGATGCAGGTGATCGACGCCGCCTTGCTCCTTCGCGCCGACAGGGAACGCGTCGAGGACGGTAAGAGCGCGCGCCACGGTCGGTCCGCCGGTGAGACCGTCGAGCGTGATCACGCGATGACCGCGGTACATCGTCTGGAGTGGCTTCCGTTCACTGGCCTCGTACGACGCGAGATCCGCCGCACCGAGCACGCCGCCGTTCGCGCGGACGTCGGCCACGATCGCTTCAGCGATCTCGCCGCGGTAGAGCACCTCCGGACCCTCGCGCGCGATGCACTCGAGCGTGCGCGCGAGATCGGTCTGGACGACACGGTCCGATGGCTCGGTGCCGATCGGGGGACGGAGCGGAGCGCCGCTCGGGCGGAAGAAGATGCGGCGTGCATCGCCCGCCTTCCAGAGGCGCTCGGCGTACATCGCGAAGGCCAGCGCGACGTACCAGTCGATCTCGAAACCCTCGCGCGCGAGCCTGATCGACGGCTCCATCACGCGACCGCGCGGCAACGATCCGTAGCGCTCGAGCGCGAGGCAGAGCGCCGCGGCCTGTCCCGGGACGCTCACCGACGTCGCGCCATCGATGTTCGCGCCACCCTTCACCGCGGGCCACAGATACATCCCCGCTCGCGCGTCGCCGCCGACCAGCTCGAACATGTCGGCGCGGGCGCCCAGCGTGGCTCGCGTACTCCCTTCGATCGACGCGACCGTGCCGTCGGCGCGGCGTATGACGAGACCGGCGATGCCTCCGATGCCGCTCGTGAATGGCTCGACGACGCCCATGACGAACGCCGCGGCGACGGCGGCGTCGACGGCATTTCCACCGTCGCGCAACATCTCGACGCCCGCCTCCGCCGCAAGGTGATGCTCCGCGGTGACCATGCCGCCACGGGCGACAGGTTCGGTCTTGGAGTGGTGCCACTGGCTGCGCACGTCGGTGATCAAAGGACCCGCCGATACTAAGCGTGATGCGTTACGAGGCCATCGGGTTCGATCTCCTCACTGCGCTGCTCGACTCGTGGTCGCTCTTCGCCGATGTCGCCGGCGGTCGCGAGCGGGGCATGCGCTGGCACGCCGCAGCGCAGTCGCTCCTTCGCGGGAAACCGTACCGTCCGTTCGAGGATGTCGTGCGCGATGCCGCGGGCGTCGTCGGCATCGAGCGGTCGAAGGCGGACGAGCTGCTGGCGCGCTGGGGCGAGTCGGCGCCGTGGCCGGATGTGCCCGCTGTCCTCGCGCACCTGAATTCCTACACAAAGTTCATCGTCACGAACTGCTCGGAGCGCCTCGGCGCGCTGGCCGCCGCGCGCGCCGGGACGTTCGATCTCGTGATGACCGCGGAGCGCGCCGGCGCGTACAAACCGGACCCGCGTCCGTACCGCGCGGCGCTCGACGCGCTCACGCTGCACCGCAAGCGCGTGCTGTTCGTCGCGGGGTCGGCGCACGACGTGGGCGGAGCGTCGCGCGCGGGGATGGACGTGTACTGGGCGAACCGCGGACGCGTGCCGCCGCCGACCGACGCGAAGGCGATCCGGGAAGAAGAGGACCTGCGGGGGCTCCCGGGCGTGCTGGAGGCCTAGCCATCCCAATCGGCCGCGACGCCATCGTGTTGCGCGACGACGGTCTGCCCTGCGATCCGCAGACCGATCTCGACTGGCTCGACTGGGTCGCGGCCGGCGAGACGCGCAACTGGTGCCGCAACGACCTGCTGCTCGACTGGCTCGCGGAGTTTCCGACCATTCACGGCTTCCTGCGCGACGATCGGCTTCCCGGCTATGACGAGACCTTCGACCTCGGACGCTTCCTGATGCGACAGGGACGCGCGTTCGAGAAAGCGGTGCTCGCCGAGCTCGCTCAGCGGTGGCAGCTCGTCCGCATCACGCACCGACCCGATGAAGCGCGGGCGCTATCGGCCGCGATCGCGACCCACGAAGCGATGGCGGCCGGCGTGCCGATCATCGCCGGTGGCGTTCTCCGGGATCCGCAGCTGCGCATGTTCGGCGTCGTCGACCTGCTCGTCCGGTCGGACGTGCTCGGTCAGCTCTGCCCGGCGGCATTCGTCGGCGATCCACTCGAGCTCGCGGCGATCGGGCTCTCGCACGGGAGGCACTACCGCGTCGTCGACGTGAAGTTCAAGACGCTGGACCTCCTCAAGCTGGGAGGCCTCTCCACATCGCCCAGCGATCTCGACACGCTTGCGCAGGCCTGGGTCTACAACGAGGCGCTCGGGCGCATGCAGGGCTACACCCCGCCCGCGTCGTACGTCGCGGGCCGCGCGTGGAAGCAGGGCGATGAGCGCGGCGATCGGTGCTGGGACCGACTCGCACGCGTACCGCACGACACGATCGTGCGCGGCCGCGACACGGACCTCCGCGACGTCGTGCAGCAGGCCGCGGCGTGGATCCGTCGCGTGCGGACCGAAGGCGCGGAGTGGCGCGTGCTGCCCCGGCCATCGGTCCCGGAGCTGTGGCCGAACATGAAGGCGGACGGGGGTGGCCCGTGGCACGACGCGAAGGCGCAGATCGCGACCGCGCTCGCGGACCTCACGCTCCTCCCGCGGGTCAACGCCGTACATCGCGCCCGCGCGCACGAGGCGGGGGTCACGCGCTGGGACGACCCCCGAACGTCAGCGGAGCTGCTCGGGGTCGGCAACGAGCGCGAAGCGGCGATCGTCGACGCGGTGCTCGCCGTGAACCGGCCGGGCGGCGAGAGCGTGCGGCCGGCTCGGATGGTCGTCGCCAGTCAGGTCTGGCGGCAGCGCGCGCCCGTCGAGCTGTTCGTCGACTTCGAGTTCCTGCCGGATCTGAACGACGACTTCGCCGCGTTCCCCCGCAAAGGCGGTCAGTCGCTGATCTTCCAGATCGGCAGCGGCACCTACCAGGACGCGCGGTGGCGCTTCGAGCAGTTCACCGTCCAGGACCTGTCTCTCGCGGCCGAGGCGCGGATGATCGACGCGTGGCTCGCGCACCTGCACGCGGTCGCCGCGGCGGCCGGCGGCGATCTCGGTGACGCACGGCTCGTGCACTGGTCGCCGGCCGAGACGAGCAACTTCGAGCGCGCGTACGACAACGCCCGCGCGCGTCACCCCGATCGCGACTGGCCGGTTCTCGTGTGGTTCGATCTCCTGCACGAGGTCGTGCAGGCCGAGCCGCTCGTGGTGCGCGGCGCTTTCTCGTTCTCGCTCAAGCCGATCGCGCGTTCTCTGCACGCGCTCGGTCACATCCAGACGAACTGGGGTGACGGGCTCGCCGACGGTGCGGGCGCGATGGCCGGTGCCTGGAGCGCGGAGGTCGAGGCGAAGCGGAAAGGCGTCGCGCTGAACGCCACCGAGATCATGGGCGAGATCGCGCGCTACAACGAGGTCGACTGCCGCGTCATGGCGGAGATCCTCGATTACCTGCGACGCGAACGCTAGGCCTCGTAGCGCTCGATGAACGACCCGCACTTCGCAACGAGATCCGACGGGTCGTAGTCCTGCCAGCCGCCGCCGAACACAAGGTAATGGAGCATTCGACCCACCAGGCACACACGAAGTCCGGCCCCTCCGATGATCGACAGGCACTCGCTCTCGACGCGTCGCGGGTCAACTGCGGGATCCGCCCAACCATCCTCGATCGTCGTCTCGAGCAGCAGACAGGCGAGGTCGTAGGCGCGCGTGCCCTTGCCGACGTGGGCCGTGTCGATCACGCGCAGCGATCCATCAGCGACGAGCATGTTCCGAAGAACAAAGTCGCCGTGGACGAGATCCGTCGTCGGGAGACTGAGCGAGCGCGCGTCCTCGATCAGATGCTCGAGTCGCGTCAGAAGCCGCGCTGTTACCGGCCGTGCACGCATGCGCGCGACGAGGCCGGCCTCGCCGTCGAACACCACACGATGGATGTAGGAGGACCAGTCTTGGTGCGTATCGGGATGCATGTCCGCCTGCAACCGGTTGGCTGCGAGCAAGTCATCCAAGCCGTTCGCGGCGAGTCGAGTGGGGACCACGCCGTCGACGAACTCCTCGACGATGTATGCATCGCCTTCGGGCAAGGTTCCGTACGCGAGCCACCGCGCCGTTGGCCACCCGCTGGCGTGGAGTCGATCAACGGACCGCGCGGCCGCAAGGAGCTGCGGCGCCGGTAGGTCAGTGGGATGCCATTTCAGCACGCCGCGCTCGCCGCCCGGCCCCCGGATCTCATAAGCACCTTGCAGGTACCCGCCCGGCAGACGTCGGACAAGGGACCAACTCGTCCCATGTCGCTGGTTGATGAGCGGGATGACATCCGAGATCTCGTTCATGACTCGATCCAGTCGCGATGACGTTGCGCTTCGACGTGCTACGTGCGACGTCAGGAATCGGTGGTGAGGACCCGACGAAGGGTGGCCGCGAAGCCATCGGGGTCGCCCCGCTGGCCGTACTCGCCGCCAAGGAATCCGGCGTGGTTGCTCGGGAACGTGACGGGCTTCTTGCCCAGCCGTTCGGCCACAACGACGGCCGCGCGGTTGGGCAGCGTGCCGACGGACTCGGACCCGGCAGCGATCACGATGCGGGTCGACGCCGCGCTCAGGGCTCGGAAGTCGAATTGATAGTGGGTGCACGAGATCATGTTCTGCCCGACGAGCGCATCGTTCCGCGAGCCGTCGTCCGCGGTCGGCAGACCGAACATCGCGGGGTCGGGGGCAGGCCGGTCGGCGTAATCGGCCGGGATCGGACCGGTGAGGCTCACGAGCGCGATGAACTTCGCCATCGCCGGACCAAAGCCGGCGCGCAAATATGTTTCGTGGATGTCGACGCACGCGGCCAGCGCCGGCCCGCGATCGGGGAGCACCTGGGCCGCCGGCGGCTCGTGCGCGACGAGAGTGCGGACCTGCTCCGGATGTTTGGCCACGAGAGCCAGCGCGTTCACCGCACCGCCGCTGCTGGCGAACATCTCCACCGGTCCGCCGTCGAGCTTCGAGATCAGCCGGTGCAGATCGTCCGCGTGCTGATCGGGCGTGGAT
>VBEZ01000170.1:19615-28177 GCA_005882255.1 Chloroflexota bacterium
GTCGGCGATGATGTCGTCGGCGTCTTCGATGCCCACCGAGAAACGCAGGGTTCCTTCGTTGATGCCGAGACGCGCCCGCTCTTCCGGCGCGACGCGCCGGTGCGAGGAGATCGCGGGGTAGAGCACCTCGCTGAAGAGATCGCCCAGAGTGGTCGCCGAGGCCGCAAGGGTGAGCGCGTCGAGGAAGCGGAACGCCGCTGCCTTCGTCGCGTCTTTGAGATCGAACGTGACGACACCGCCGTAAAGACCGCCGAACTGGCGCTTCGCGAGCTCGTGTTGCGGATGGTCCGGGAGACCGGGATACCGGACGCGCGCGATCTTCTGATGCGACGCGAGATGCTGAGCGACGCGCAGCGCGCTCTCGCATTGACGGCGCACGCGCAGCTCGAGCGTGCGCATGCCGCGGATGCAGAGCCAGGCCTCGTGCGGCGGGAGGTACGCCCCGTCCAGGATCGTGCGGTCGCGCATCGCCTTCGCGACCTCCGCGCTCCCCGCGACGCTGCCCGCCATCACGTCGCCGTGGCCGTTCACGTACTTCGTCAGCGAATGGATCACGACGTCGGCACCGACCGCCGCGGGACGGAGCAGCACGGGTGACGCGAACGTCGCATCGACGGCCAGGGTCGCGCCGTTCGCGTGGGCGAGCTTCGCGAGCGCTCCGACGTCGGTGATGCGCAGCAGCGGGTTCGCCATCGCCTCGATGTACAGGAGCGTCGTCGGCGACTCGCGGAGCGCGGCCTCGACCCTGCGGTGGTCGGTCGCGTCGACGAAGACGATCTTCGCGCCGCGCTCGCGGATCCAGCGCTCGAACAGCGCGCGGACCTGACCGTAGATGTCCTCCTGCGCGACGATGCGTCCGCCGGTCGCGACCGCGCAGGCATCGACGAACGCCGCGATCGCTGCCATCCCCGAAACGAAGCACGTCGCGGCCGCGGTGCCCTCGAGCTCGGCGAGCGCCATCTCGAGGGCGGCGGTCGTCGGCGTGCCGTAGCGCCCGTACACAAAGCCGGCGCGGTCACTCGCGAAGACCTCGTCCTGCGCGGCCGCGGAGCGGTAATCGAAGGCCACGCTCTGCACGAGAGGCGGCGCGACCGGGATGCCTTCGCCGGCGGGGAGCGCGCGCGCGGACCGCACGACGCGCGTGCCGATGCGTACTTCCTTCTCGATCCCCATCGCCCGCGAGTCTAGGTGCGTGGACTAGTGGCCGGCCTCTTCTTCGATGCGCTCTTCCGCCATCTTCTCGACCGGACGTGGGTGCTCGGCCTCCATGGCCTTCGCGCGTTCGATGAGGTCAGCGACCTTCTGTCCACCCTTGCGGCCGATCCGCTCGAAGTGCGTGGGGCCGTACTTCGCTGTCACGGCCTTGCCGCCCTTCTTGCCGATGCGACCGAAGAACTCAGGACCGTACTTGTTCGCGGTGCTGGAGCCGCCCTTCTTGCCGATCTTCTCGTAGAACTCGGGTCCGTACTTTTCGCTGACCAAGCGACCACCCATGCGCCCCGCTTCGGCCACCGTCATTCCACCGCCGGATCTGCGCGCCATGGCCTGCTCCTTTCAGTAGCGGTCAAGATGACGCGCAGGATGGATGCCGCATGCCTGCCCGCCACCCCGACAACCGGTAACAAGTGGGCAACGATTGGGTCAGGCGGGTGCCATTTCGAGGTCGATGGGCTCCTCGCGGACGAAACGGAGGACGATCAGGGACGACAGCAGCGCCGCGCACATGCAGAAGATCCCGAGCGCCCAGAAGCCGTAGAGATCGAGAAGCAACCCGCCGATGGCCGCGCCACCGACGATGCTGAGACTTCCCGTCGCACCGGAGAGCGCGAGAAGCGTCCCTCGCGCCTCGGGGACCTGCTCGGTGAGAAGCGTCGAGTTCGTCGCGAAACGCGCGCCGATGACGGCCGACAACACGAGATTGAGCGCGCTCGTGATGAGCAGCGGTAGCGGGACGTTCGTCTGTACCAGCAGGAGCACACCCGACACGACGATCGCGCTCGCGACCACGGGGCGGTGACCGTAGCGATCGCCGACGCGTCCACCGACCTGACTCCCGATGAAAACTCCGAGGCCCATCGTGAGCGCCCACGTCGACGCGGCACCCTCTGACAACCCGAACCTGTCCTGGAAGAAAACGACGAGATACGTGGCCCAGGTGAACCAGTAGAGACCACCGAGCAGGCTCGAAATGATCGCGGCGATTGCCGAGCGATTCCTGAGGATGGTGCGGTACAGCTCGAACACGCGGCTCTCGCTGACGTGCACCTGCGCGGGCCTCAGCTGAAAGAAGAGGAGCATCGCCGCACCGATCGCGAGCAGGCCGACAAGCGCCAGAGAGACGCGCCAACTCGTCGCTTCGGCGACGATGCCCGCGATCGGGATGCCGACGACGCTCGCCATCGTGTTGAACGCGATCACGGTCGAGATCGCGCGGCCACGCTCGCGATACGGGAAGTTGTCCCCGAGCGTCGCGTTGACGTTCGGGAAGATCACCGACGCGCCGGCGCCGGCGCAGGCGCGCAGGATGAGCAGCAGCCCGAAGCTGCTCACGAGCGAGCCGAGCAGCGTGAAGACGCCCATGATCATCGCGCCGCCGACGAGGAATCGTTTGCGCCCGAAGCGATCCGAATACGGCCCGCTGAGGATCGCGATGAGGATGCCCGGCGCACCGTAGGCCGCCGCGACGAGGCCGGCGGTTCCGGTCGTGACCCCGAACTCAGCGGCGAGCTGCGTGATGACGGGACTGATGACGATGTTCGTGTAGACGGAGGAGAAGGTGAGGAACCCGAGGATCGCGAGGAGCAGGCGCCGCTCGCGGGCGGTCAATCCAGCGGATGGCCCGCGAAGGCGTGCAGGAACCGACCGAACGCGCGGATGTGATCCACGTAGTCGGCGATGGCGATGTTCTCGTTGGGCGCGTGGTTCGCGGACGATGCGTTGCCCGACCCGAATCCGACGACCGGGATCCCGAGCTGGTCGCAGACCTGTGCCATCGGTCCGCTGCCGACCATGAGCGGATAGACGACCGGATCCGTCCCGTACGTGGCCCGGCAGGCGGCGACGGCGGCGCGCGCGGGCATCGAATCGGCGGGCCAGCGCGACGGCCGCTCGCCGTGCATCGCGACGACCTCGATGTCACCGAAGCCGCGCCGCTCGAGGTGCGCGCGCAGCAGGCGCTCCACGAGCTCCGGCGTGAGATCGGGCACCAGGCGGAAGTCGAGCTTGGCGCTCGCGACCGCCGGCAGCACGGTCTTGGAGCCGGGCCCGGAGTAACCCGAGGTCAGACCGCAGATCGTGCAGGTCGGCTCGAAGAAGTGCTTGAGCTTCAGCGGGGTGCCGGTGAGGCCGCGGATGAAACGCGGGACGCCGTGGATACGCTGCGTGGCTTCTTCGTCGTACGGCAGCGCCTCGAGCCGGCGGACCTCATCGGCGGTCGGCTTGCGCACCGCCTCCATCAGGCCGTCGATGACGATCTCGTCCCGGTCGTTCTTCAGCGTCGCGAGCGCCCACACCAGGCGCCACGCGGCGTTGGGGATGATCGTCGCCACCGACGAGTGCGCGTCCTGCTTCGCGCCGCGCACGCGCAGCTCGAAGTACGCGATGCCCTTGAGGCCCAGCGAAACGGTCGGGCGACCGGCCGCGTCCTTGTAGCCCGCTTCCCAGATGCATCCGTCAGCGCGCAGCCGATCCGCATTGCGTTTGACGAACTCGGCCAGGTGCTCGGAGCCGATCTCCTCCTCGCCCTCGTACAGGACGCGCACGCGGAGGGGCAGCTCGCCCAGCGTCGCGCGGTACGCCTCGATCGCCTGAAGGCGCGCCATGAGGTTGCCTTTGTTGTCGGACACGCCGCGCGCGAAGAGATGACCATCGCGCTCGGTCGGCTCGAACGGCCCCGTCTTCCATTCGTCGAGCGGATCGGGCGGCTGCACGTCGTAGTGGTCGTAGACGAGAAGCGTCCTTCCCCCGCGGCCGGTCTCGCCGACGATCGTGGGCGGTCCGCCGTCGACGCTGAGACTCTCGGCCGCGAGGCCGGCGCGTCGCGCGCGCTCCAGGACCGCGCGCGCTGTCTCGTCGATCGCACTCTGCTGCGCCGATACCGTCGGCAGGCGCACCAGTGTCTTCAGCTCCTCGATGTACTCGCGCTCGCGGGCGCGCACGTACGCATCGAAGGCGTCGAAGGAGGTCACGCCGCTAGGCTAGCCCGACGTGACCGGAGACGCTGTGCGAGTCTTGCTCCGCCCAAGATCGCAACGCGGGGAGTACGGCGTGATCTCGATCCACCGCTTCTCGCACAGGTAGTGAACGAGCCCGTCGGCGTCCTCGATCGTCTCCTGCCGATACACCTTGGCGCGCGGGATCATGAAGACGCAGTCGCCGCAGTTGAGCGGAAGTGCCGGACGCGGCCGGCTCGCGCTGCGCGCGACGACGAGCGCGAAGCCGAGGGCCGCAAGTGAGACGACAATGAGCACCGCGAAGATGGCGAAGACGGCCAGCGGACCCATATCCGTTCGGGCCTCCTCCCCGTATCAACGGTATCAGGAGGTGAGCGCGATGCGAGGAGTGCTCTTGTCCATGGTCGCAGCGCTGCTGCTGGCCACCACCGCGTGTGCCGCGGCCGGGTCAGGCGGGAGCGGCGCTCCCAAAGCCCCTCCGGCGAACGCCACGACCGCGCCGTCGTACATGCCCACACCGACCGGTGGCATGCCGGCCGACCCGTACGGGTATTAGTCTCGCGACATCAAGTTCGGCATCCATGTCGGCCACCTCGGCGGACCGCTCGACGAGCTGCGAAGGCTGTGGCGCTTCGCCGACGAGCGTGGCTTCGACTGGTTCTCGGTCTCCGATCACTTCCAAGAGACACCGCATCAGGGCGGCGCTGGTGACTGCTTCGAATCCGTCACTACGCTGACCGCCGCGGCCGCGGGAACGACGCGCGTGCGCGTCGGCTGTCTGGTCTTCAGCATCGCATACCGCAACCCGGGTCTGCTCGCGAAGTCGATGACCGCCATCGACCACCTCTCGGGCGGCCGCGTCGAGTGCGGGATCGGCGCGGGCTGGAACGAGCCGGAATACCGGGCCTTCGGTTACGCCTTTCCGAACATCAAGACGCGCGAGGATCAGCTCGAGGAATACGCCGCGGCGCTCCGGCTCCTCTTCGATGAGCCGTTCGCGGATTTCTCCGGTACGTACTACACGCTCGAGCACGCTCCGAACAATCCGAGGCCCGTACAGCGACGCCTCCCGCTGTGGATCGGCGGCGCGGGCGAGAAGCGGACGCTCCGCACGGCCGCGCGCTTCGCGGACGGCTGGAACGCGCCGTATCTCGCGCCCGCGCAGTGGAAGCGGAAGAACGAAGTGCTCGACCGCTGGTGCGGCGAATTCGGCCGCGACCAGCGCACGATCGCGCGCACGATCAACGTCGGCTTCTACATGGGCGCGGACGCGAAGGGCGCGGCGCGCGGCGAGGAGCGTTACCAGCGCGAATGGGGCGCCGACGCGCGCGGGTTCACCGGTTTCCTGCGCGGAACGCCGTCCGGTGCCGCGGAGGTCGTGAACGAGTTCCGCGACGCGGGCGTCGAGCGGCTCAACATCGCGGTGCGCAGCGGCCCATACGACTGGGACGCGCTCGCCGCGTTGGCCGAGCAGATCGTCCCGGTCACGAGATGAGCCTCGAGATCATCCGCCTCGACGGCCCGACCTTCGATGCCGCGATCCCCGATCTTGCCGTGATCCTCGCCGACGCGGTGGCCGGCGGCGCCTCGGTCGGCTTCCTGTTGCCGTTCAGTCCGGACGACGCCGCGACCTGGTGGCAGAGCATCGAACGTGACGTCGTGCGTGGCGACGTGCTCGTGATCGTGGCGCGTATCGAACGGCGCGTCGTCGGCACCGCGCAGCTGCGCCTCGCGCCGCTTCCGAATGCGCGCCATCGCGCGGAGGTCGCGAAGGTGCTGGTGCATCGCTCGGCGCGGCGACGCGGGATCGCGACCGCGCTGATGCGAGAGATCGAGCGGCTCGCGTTGTCGCAGGGTCGGACGCTGCTGGTGCTGGACACCATCGCCGGCAGCGAGGCCGAGCCGCTCTACACCAAGCTCGGCTGGACACGGGCCGCGGAGATCCCGCAGTACGCCGGTCTCCCCGACGGAAAGCTGCGACCGACGGTGATCTTCTATCGCCACCTCCGCGGGACGGAGCAGCGCACGCAAAGGTGAGCGCGCCGCGGCTGGACATCGAGCCGCTCGGGGTCGCCAAACGCGACGGCGAAGGCTGGCGCACCACCTGGCGTATCGCGAATGCGGAGCCGGATGCCGTCCGGGTCGTCGGGGCGGTCGCACCGCACTCGCAGTTCCGCGGCGAGGTCTCGGTCGATCGCGAGATACGTGCCAAGAGCTCGACGCAGCTGTCCCTCGTGGTGCGGACCGACGGAGTGGCCGGCGGCGAGATCGAGAATGCGTTCGTCATTCTCGTGGTCCAGCACGGCGTGGACCGGTGGCGCATCCTCGCCCGCCTGCGCGTGCCGCTCGATGCGGACGCGAGACCGCGACCGCGCGTCGAGGCCGTCACGGCGCAGCGCGTCGGCTTCTCCGGCGAGCTTTAGAGTTCGACCATGGCGATGACGCAGAACGACCGCTACCTGATGCGGCGGATGAAGGGCTGACGGGGCAACTGAAGCCTCGGCTTCGAAGAGACCACGGGCATGGTCTCAAACGTGTTGGACATGGACCAGGGCGAACTGGTGAAGCAGCTCAAGTCCTTCAAGAAGAAGTACGCGGGCGATGCCGAGTGGACCGAGGTCCGCGCGGGCTTCCCCAAGTCGTGGCCGATCTAGCGTGACGACGCGGAGCGCGGCGAAGGGGCGGCTGCTGAAATACGCACTCGCGAAGCCGGACGCGACCCTCGCGCATCCGTGGGGCGAGAACGTGGCCAAGGTCCGCGGCAAGGTCTTCGTGTTCTTCGGCCTGGACGACGGCAAGAGCGACTACGTGATGGGGGTGAAGCTCACGAAGGCGCTCCTCTACGCGAAGAGCCTGCCGTACGTCGAGGCGATGGGGTACGGGCTCGGAAAGTCGGGTTGGGTCAGCGTGAAGAGGCCGAAGGGTGCGCTACCCAACGAGATGTTCGAAGAGTGGATCGACGAGAGCTATGCGAACGTCGCGCCAAAACGCGTCAGTCGCGTGGCAGCCGCACCTCGGGGTGGCGTAGCACCAGCGGCGTCTTCCCCGACCAGTACACGTCACGCTGGCCGGTCATCGCCTGGACGTGCCCGTCCCACTCGAAGTTGAACGCCTCGCAGCCGAGGCGCACCGCGCGCCGGACCTTGTCCTGGGTACCCTCATCGCGCGCGAGCTTGTGGATCATCGCGATCTGACGATCGCCGTGTCCGGTGTCCTGCTCAGCGTGCAGCTCGTACGTCGCGGCGGCGCGCTTGCTGAAGCCGTAGTGGCCGACGAGCTCCTTGAAGACCCGAGCGGCGGCGCCGTCGGGACCGCCGTGCATCGCCTCGACGTACGCGAGCAGCGAGACGCCTTCGAGCGCGGTGCGATTCTGACAGCCCGAGCGGATCATCTCGATCGCGGCGAGCGTTCCCGGCGCGGGGTCGGCGCGGTCGGCCTGCTCGCGCGTGATGCCGGCTTCCTCGAGGAACTGCAGCATGATGTCGACGTGCGTCCGCTCGCCGCCGAGCTCCTCCATGAAGTTTTCCATGACCACGTCCATGAGGTCGTAGTTCCGCTCGCTGGCGACGTTGGTGACGATGTAGCCGAAGAAGATCGGGTTGGTGCGCACGCGCAGGTAGTGCTGGATCTCCCCGAGGATGATCTGCTCGCGCGTCCAGCGATGCTCGACGATCCCTTTGAACCACGGGTGGTCTGGCATCCATAACCCCCGCGCGACCTGCCATAGCTCCTCGACGAAGGCGTCGGGCGGGATCACAACCATGAAGTAACTCTAAATGTTGCAGTCCGCCTCACCCGATACGTATCACGCTCCTTCGATCGCTTCGCGAAGATCTCGCCGTGTAGCCGCGCCGATCAGATAGCCGGCGCCGAGGAATCCGACCGACGGGACGATGATGGGACCGATTGGGCCGGCGCCCGCGACGAGACGGGGAGCCACCACCATGGCGAGCCCGAGTCCGATAGCGATCGCGATCCCGGTGGCCCCCGGGTCGCGCAGTCCGGAGGTCAAGCTCCGAATCGACGCCCGACGCCCAAGCGCAAAGCCGACCGCCGCGGCGGGAACCAAGACGATCATGAGCCATCCGGCGCCGTCGTTAATGGCCTCGAAGATGGCAAGCGCCGCCGCACAAAACGCGATAAATGGCCAGCCGTACCGTACTTTCCGAGAGTCCGTCAAGAGGGCCGTGCGAGAGTCGAACTCGCCACCTAGGGATTAGAAAGCCCCCGCTCTATCCGCTGAGCTAACGGCCCGCGTCAATTATCGGGTGCGGACGTACTAGCGAGCGGTGTGGATCGGTCTCCCCCGCGCGACGAGCGCGGCCTCGCGGAACGTTTCCGCGAGCGTCGGATGGGCGTGGATCGTCGCGATCACGTCATCGGTCGTGGC
>VBEZ01000068.1 GCA_005882255.1 Chloroflexota bacterium
TCCTCGGGCGGATGGACGTTCCGGAACGTCAGGTAGACGAGGGCGTCGTACACGATCTTCAGGCCCGCCGCCAGGAAGAACGGCAGGCTGAGCGCCGCCGCGCTGAACGCCATCCCGGCGAACGTCGGCGAAACGGCGCTCGCGGTGGTCCGCGCGACGTTCGTGATGCCGGCCGTCGCCGTCCGTTCGTCGGGATCTACCACCGCCATCGTGTACGACTGCCTTGTCGGCACGTCCATCTGCGAGATGCTCATGCGCAGCAGGAATAACGCGATGGCCAGGCCCGCGCTCGGCGCGAGCGGCACGAGCAGGAGGAGCACGTTCGACGGCAGGTGCGTGAACACCATCGTGTTGAGCAATCCGAAGCGCTCCGCCAGCCAGCCCGCGGCGAGGAGCGAGAGACCGGAGAGGATCCCTACCCAGAAGAAGACGACCGCGAGATCGGCGATCTGCAGGCCCCAGCGCAGGAAGAACCAGTACGCGACGATCGACTGCACGACCAGCCCGCCGGCGAACGCATCGAGGCCGAAGAGCGCCGAGAGCTTCACGACCATACCGGTGCTGCGGTGAATGCCGATGAAGCGGCGCTCGCCCTCGACCTGCGCCAGCTCGACCTTGTCTGAAAGCGTGATGAAGATGACGAGGTTCGCGATCCCGATGACGGCGTAGAGGACGAAGAGCGGCCGGTAGGCGTCGGCGCCCTGCAGCCCGAGCGACGCGAAGAACCCGACGGATGCCGCGAAGAGCGAGCCGAACGCGCCGGCGATGTTGGCGATGGTGTTGTAGATGGAGAAGAGCCAGGTCCGCTTCTCGTTCGGCGCCGTCTGCGGGAGCACGGCCTGCTCCACGGTCTGGAAGACGCCCACCTCCGAGCTCGTCGCGCTGATGGTCCCGGTGAACGCCGCGAGGATGAGCACGATGAAGCTGCTCGTGAGCGCGAAGGCGATGCCGCCGAGGGCCATGAGCAGGGCCATCGTCGCGACGGTGCGGCGCCGGCCGTAGCGGTCGGCCATGATCGACCAGAACACCGTCATGAGCGCCGAGCCCGCGATCGCGGCCGTGAAGACGACGCCGATCTCGGTCGGCGAGAGACCGAGGCGGTCGAGGTAGAGGCCGAGCGACGTCGCGAGATAGCCGTAGGCGAACGTGCGCAGGATGCGTGTCACGAGGAGCTTCTTGCCGTCGATGCTGAGCCAGTCGAGCACGTCGCCTCCTAGTCGCGCGCTGGTGGAGCGAAGCCCTTCTTCGTGAGGTGCGCGCGGGTACTGTCGCGGAGCGCGGTGATCTTCGCGAGGGACGCGGGGGTCCGCCGGATCTCCGCGAGGGGTCGCACCGGGCCGGTGATCGCTCGCGGGTTCACCGGCGTCTCGCCGAACATGCGCGCGAGGAGCGTCTGGATCTCCGCCGAGAGTAGGAAATCGATGAAGGCCCGCGCCGCGTCGCCGTGCTTCGCGCCTTTCACCAGCGCGACCACGTGCGCCTCGCAGCAGGTCCCGAGACCGCCGGGCTCCTGGTCGAGCCACGCCTCGCGCACGGCGTTGCCCTCCATGAGGAAGACGTGATAGTTCGACGAGTTCACCAGCGCCACGGCGTTGCGGTCAGCGATGAGGCCCTCGCGCGTCGCCTTGTTCGACTCGTAGGTGCGCAGCCCGTTCGCCAAGAGACGGTCGACGAGCCCCCAGGCGTAGTCGTCGCCCTTCGCCGCGCGGATGGAGCTCCACTGCGAGACCGTCGTCTCCTCGTTCGTGGTCGCCATCGAGATCTTTCCGCGCAGCCGCGGGTCCGCGAGTCCCTCGACCGTGGTCGGCCAGACTGCCACGTCGGGCAGCACGCGCGGATTGATCATCGCGCTGCGGGGCCACGCGGTGAACGAGAGCCACGCGTAGTCCGGGGCCCGCAGCCACTCGTCGTAGCCGCGAGCGACCTCGGCGCGGTACGGCTCGAAGATCCCGGTCTCGCGCACCGCCTCGACCGCGACTTGGCTGTTCGTCACGAGCACATCCGCACGCGGATCGCCGCGCTCGTCGAGCAGGCGCCGCTCGACATCGAGGTGGTAGATCATCTCGACCTCCACCTTCGTATCGGTATATCCCTCGAACAGCCGGTAGATCGGCCCGAGGTCCGGCCGGTTGCGGCCGGAGTAGACCCGCAGGACCCGATCGGGCATCAGGCCAGGGCGGCTTCCGGTCGCTTCGCCTCGGCGTTCTGGTACAGGTTCCATGGAAGCCGGCGGTACTCGCCCTCGCACGGAGTGCCGGCCGCCAGCCAGTAGTCGCCCGTCGTGAGGTCGACGATGCTCGACGCGATCGTCTGGTTGATGTCGGTCCCCTGCGTGTTGGCGTCACCGTGCTTGCACACCGAGTTCGGATACGCGAAGTGGTCTCGCAGCGCCGCGCCGATCGCGGACCGGACCGTCGCCGAGTCGCCGGCCTGCTTCGCGGCGCGCAGCCCTTCAGTGAGACGGGGAAGGCGCCACAGCGAATTCACGGAGAACGGCCGGTAGGTCGCCGCGATCTGCTCGGGTACGAACGCGATGAAGTGGTTCGTGTGCACGAGGAGGCCGTCGGTCGGGTACATCCAGCCGTGCCGGTCGGGCGTCGTCTCGAGGTCGATGGCGAAGCCGTCCTTGTGCGTGATCAGTAGGTTGGTGCAGAGCGACTGGCGCGAGTCGAACACCGCTCGAAGCGCGGTCTGCATGTCGGCGGACTCGAGGATCTTCCGCCTGATGATCGGCTGCGGGACCCCGATGCCTTTGCCCCAGCGCGCGCCGAGACCGTTCGCGTTGAGCGCGATACCCGCGGAGTTCGCGCCGTGCCGCCCGACCTGCCCGGCCTCGGTCTGCATGATGATCGTCGGCTTTCCGGGTTGGGTGATACGGACCAGGACGACCGTGCCCGCCGTCTCACAGCGCCAGTCCCAGTTCTGGCCGCAGTAGGTGTGGCCGTCGCCGGACGCCTGCGGGAGGATCGCATAGGACGAGCAGCCTTCCTCGGCCTCTGCCGCGAAAGGGTTGTGCGTCGAGAGCTCGCCGCGCGCGTTCAGCGCGAGCGCCTCGGTGAAGTCGACGCCGGCACCCTCGGCGATGCCGTGGATCTCATCGGTGATGCCGGGGAAGTAGCTCTCGATCGGCGCGACCCACCGGGGCGCGTTCTTCTTGATGTCGGTCCAGTCGAGCCCCGTGATCTTCTTGAAGGACTCGCGGTAGTACGCGATCGAGTCCCGGATCTGCGTCCGCGCGGACTCGCCGTGCTGGCGTCCGATCTCGCGGTGGCTGCCGCTGAGCTCGATCGTGGGAAGTCCGACGTGTTCGTCCATGGCCCTCACCTGTCTTGAATGTCGACGCAGCATACACTACAGTCCGGCCACAGCGACGCAGTGAACGCTACGAGCCGGAGCGCAGGGTGGTGGAGGTCCAGCAGTGAACGAGCGGCGCGAGCGAGCCATCAGCACACGGCGCGAGTTCCTTCGTCGGTCGGCCCTCGGCGCGGCGGCGCTCGGCCTCGCGGCGTGTTCCCCGGCCGTACCGACGGCGAGCGGAGCGCCGGCCGCGGCCGCGACACCCACTGGCACGCCGCAGCCGAAGCGTGGTGGCGTGCTGACGTGGGGGCAGTGGGATGCGAACACGCTCATCGATCCCGCCAATCCGTCGGGCTCCGCGTCGCTCGAGATCATCGGCAACGTGCTCGATCCCGTCATCCTCCTCGATGACGCCCTGAACATCCGGCCGCTGCTCGCGACGAAGTGGCAGATCGAGGACAGCGCGAAGCGTTACACGTTCACGCTGCGCGACGACGTCCGCTTCCACGACGGCACACCGCTCGACTCGACCGCGGTGAAGCGCACCTGGGACCGCATCCTGGATCCGCGTACCAAGGCACCCGGGGTCGCCGCGCTCTTCGGCGCGGTCGACACGATCACCGCCCCCGACCCGCGCACCGTCGTGATCACCTACAAGGACTCGAACTACAGCCTGCCGTATCAGCTGTGGCGCCCGTACCTCGGCATCCTGTCGCCGAAGCAGCTGGACGCCGCGAAGCCGGGGGACCAGCTCACCTCGCTCGTCGGGACCGGGCCCTTCAAGTGGAACGGGGTATCCGCTGACGGCGTCGTGTCGCTGAAGGCGAACGCGGATTACGCGTGGGCCTCCGATCTCTTCAGCAACAAGAAGGGGCCATACCTCGACGAGATCCGCTTCCGCTCGGTGACCGAGACGGGCACGCGCACGGCGACACTCGAGTCCGGAGAGAGTTTGCTCATCGACGAGATCGCCGAGCCCGACTACGCGCGGCTCAAGGCCGATCAGCGCTTCACCTTCGTCGAGACCATCCGCCGCGGGCCGCCGATCGGTTTTTTCATCAACGTGCAGCGTCCGCCCACGAACGAGGTCGCCGTGCGCCAGGCGCTGAACTTCGCGATCGACCGGAAGGCCATCGTGGACAAGCTCTACTTCGGCGTGCACCGGCCTGCCGTCGGCGTGCTGACCGAGGGCGTCTGGGCGCGCCTCGACGAGCTCGAGACGCGCTACACGTTCGATCAGGCGAAGGCGAAGCAGCTGCTCGATGACGCCGGCTGGAAGGCGGGCGCCGGCGGGATCCGCGAGAAGAATGGCCAGAAGCTGTCGCTCGTGCTCGCTACGTTCCGCGACCCGTGGTCGACGATCGCCGACGTCGTCCAGTCGCAGTACCGGGAGGTCGGCATCGACGTCCAGGTGAACAAGCTCGCGCGCGGTCCGTATCTCGACCTCGTGCGCTCGCCGCAGAATCTGCACAACCTCTGCGCGTCGGCTGGTGGCGGTTTCGACCCGGACCTGCTTCGCGAGCGCTACGGTGGCGCCGCCGTTCGCAACACCAACTTCTCGAACCTGGCCGACGCCACGCTCGACGCGCTGCTGAACATGGGGCCGAAGCAGCCGCTCGGCAGTGCC
>VBEZ01000171.1 GCA_005882255.1 Chloroflexota bacterium
AACGCATC
This sequence comes from Chloroflexota bacterium, assembly GCA_005882255.1. GTDB lineage: Bacteria > Chloroflexota > Limnocylindria > P2-11E > P2-11E > CF-39. The sequence goes on from VBEZ01000171.1 coordinate 9, forward strand.
TTGAGCGGGACGGCGCGGAGCATCCTCAACAACCTCTGATGTGGCACGCCACGTGCGCCAGTGGAGAGATCGGAGGTGCACGTGGACGAGCACAAGGCCGAACGTCTCGAGGACGAACGCGACGAGGAGCGCGAGGAGGGGATCGCAGCGCATCGACGCGGCTCGAAGGCGGCGCCGAGCGACGAGCCCGAGGGCACCGCGCCGCACCCGCAGGATGTGAACGAGATCGGGCAGCCTAGTTCCTAGCGGTCTACTGGACCTCGACCTGGCCGATCATGCCATCCCCTTCGTGGGGAATGCAGTAGTAGGGATAGAGGCCGGGCTTGGTGAACGTGAAGGTGAAGGTGTTGCCCGGATTGAGCAGCGGCGAGTTAAAGGAGCCGTCCCGGGCATGGATGTCGTGCACCTGCTGGCCATTGTTGCGCCAGATCACCGTCGTGCCGACCTTGATCGTGATCGACGACGGATCGAAGAAATGCTCGCCGAGCTGGACCACCACCGTCTTGTCATCGGCCGAGGTCGTTGCCGCCGGCGGCGCCGTCACTGGTGCGGCGCTGACGCCTTGGGTCGGTTGGGTCGGTCGCGCCGTGCTCGCAGCGGGTGCGGATGATGCACACGCACCGGCCACGAGACCAGCCACGACGATCGCGAGGAACCTCATTTCGTTCCCGGCGTCACGACGACGTCGTCGAAGCACGTGACCGAATCGGCCTTGGTCCAAAGCCCGACGCGACCGGCCTTGTACGTGCTGTCCGTGGCCTCGACCACGAGCTGACCGTTCAGAAAACCGCGCAGCCGATCGGCGGAGACCTCGAGACTGAGCTCTTGCCATTGCCCTGCCACGACCTTCGCGCCGCCGTCTTTGATCCCGCTGCGCTGGCCCCCGGCGTACTTGTAGAGGTTCACGTTCGACTCGAGCGCGTTGGCTCTGAGGATGTAGTAGTTGTCCTTGTCCTGGACGCGCGCGATGATGCCGGCCGCTTGATCGGACTTCCCCGAGATGGGCTTGAAGCGCAGCGTCACCGTGGCATCGCCGTAGACGGTCGTCCCGAGCGCGACGGCGGGGAACTCCGCACTACCGACCTGACAGAGCGCGTTGGGTTTGCTTGGTGTGTCCGCCTCCGCCCGCACCACCCAGCTGCCGCTGAAGACCTCGGCTCCAGCGGGAACGCCGCCCGTCGCGTCGCCGTCGAACGTCCATGACGCGGACGCGGCGCTCGCTGCCGGGCTTTGGTAGGCCACGGTCGCTTTGCCTTCGCAACCCACAACGCACACGAGCGCAAGCCAGACCGCGACGGTTCGAGAGCGCGCGAACATCTCCACCACTCCACGGAAACTAAACGAACCGGTCGACGAGCATGGCCGCGGCGCCGACAAGCACGGCGCTGGTAACGACACGCTGGGCGGAATCCGCGCGGTCCGTAACGAGGCCGAACGCGAGCGCAGCGAAGAGGAACGACATCACACCGCTACCGATGTCCTCGAAGCTCAGGCCTAACAAGAGCGGATAGTCGATGTCGAAATTCGCGCCGTCGGCATAGATGAGCGCGCCGCGCCAGACGAGGAACCCCGCGACCGCGGCCGCGGCACCGACGGCGATCCGACGACGCTCTCGCGACGGCGGCCAGGCGTACAGCACGCCGGCGGCCGCCAGGCCGACGAGGGCAGCGCCGAGAGCGATGAGCCAAAGCGGTGGGGCGTAGATGCTGTTCACTCCCTGGAACGCAGCGCGCGGCGTGATGCTACAAACACGGCGAGAGAGACGCACACAGGAGATCACGATGAAGTGGATCACCCGCGAACATCCCCGTGTCGATCGCGTGGCCTGTCCCTGGCTCGTGCAGCGATTCGTCGACAAGTCCGCGGAGTTCGTCTACGTGCCGACCGACCAGGTCGCGGCCGAGGCGCGCAAGACCGGTGCGACGCCCTACGACATCAAGGACGTCGAGCTCGGCCACCACGGTCCTGAATGCAGCTTCGACGCGTTCGTACACAAGTACCAGCTCGATAAGGATCCGGCCATGGCCTACATGGCCAAGGTCATTCGCGGCGCCGACACCGCCGACAAGACGGTGACCCCTGAGTCGGTCGGCGTGGAAGCCCTGCTCGATGGGATTCGGCTGGTGCACTACCCCGACGATCAAGCCCAGCGAAAAGCATCGATCCCCGTTCTCGACGCGCTATACGCCTATTGCAGGGAGAAAGTCGCGAAGAAGTGACCCTGCGTCGCGTCGGCGAAACAGCCGTGCCGCGCGGGGCAAAGCCGGGGTTCGACCACGCGGACGTGTACACGAAAGGCTCCGCCAGCCGCATGTACGTTGCGCACACCGGCGCCGACCGCATCGACGTGTTCGATTGCGCGCGTGCCACGTACATCCACGCGCTCGACGGACATCCGGGCGTCGGAGCCGCACGCCTCTGCTGTTACCGCGCTTCGGACGAGACGCTCGTCGCTCAAGTGGCAGTGGGACAACGTCCGAACGGCGTCGCCTTCGACACGCGGCGGATGCGCGCCTACACGTTCGATATTGGCGATCCACCGGGCGCCGGCTGCACCGCGACGGCCGTCGATCTCGCGACATCAGCCGTTCTGGCGACGATCGCTCTTCCCGGCCGGCCGCGGTGGGCGATCTACGACCCGGCGTCGGGCTCCGTGTACGCCAACATCAGCGACCCGCCGTGCATCGTCGTCATCGATAGCGGCACCCAACTGATCATGCGGACGATCGACGTGCCATCCGCAGGCCCTCACGGCCTGGCGCTCATCGACGGTCTGCTGTTCTGCGCGACCGACGCCGGCGAGCTCATCGTGCTCGAGCCGAACGGGATCGTGCGTCAACGGCTTCCGCTCGCGGGTGTGCCTGACGTGGTGATGTGGGACCGGGACCTCGCGCGTATCTACGTCGCGATCGGATCGCCCGGTGTGGTGCAGTCGTTCGACACGAAGGCGCCGAGGCTCCGCGAGACCATCGAGACCGAGGAGGGCGCGCACACGATCGGCTGGGATCCCATGCGGAAACAGCTGTGGGGGTTCGCGCCGCGCTCCTGTGGCGCGATCGTCTACCAGGAATCGGCCTGAGCGAGTCGAGCTCCGCGCGGACCGAGCGCCGCGAGCTCACGCTGCGCGAGCTGGGTGGCTACTTCCTCCGTCTCGGCGCGCTCGGCTTCGGTGGGCCCATCGCGCTTGCCGGCTACATGCAGCGCGATCTCGTCGAGCGACGCGGCTGGGTCACACAGGACGAATACCTACAGGGCCTCGCCGCGGCCCAAACGCTGCCTGGTCCGCTGGCAGCGCAGCTCGCGATGTGGCTCGGCTACCTGCGGCGGGGATTTTGGGGCGCGACCGTCGCCGCCTTCGCGTTCATCCTCCCGCCGTTCCTGATCGTCACCCTGGTCGCCGCGCTCTACGTCGCTTTCTCCGGCACGACCGCGATACAGGCGCTCTTCTACGGGATCGGTCCGGCGGTCATCGCGCTCATCGCGCGCGGCGCCTGGAAGCTCTTGGGAGTGAGCGTGCGCAGCGATCGACGACTCTGGGCGATCTTCGCCGTCGTCGCGGTCGTGACCTTCGTCGTACGGAGCGAGGTCGCGGTGCTGTTCATCCTCGCCGGCGTGGTCGGCGTGCTGCTCTACGCGCCGCCGCGTTGGCCATCGCCGCGGACGTTGGTCCTGCTGCCGCCGAACATCGGGCCCTTCATAGCCGCTGCGGGCTCTGCTGATCCGAACACGCTGCTCGCGCTCGGCGCGTTCTTCTTCAAAGCCGGCGCGTTCACGTTCGGCTCCGGCCTGGCGATCGTGCCGTTCCTCCAGCAGGGCGTCGTGCACGACTACGGCTGGTTGACCGAACGGGAGTTCCTCGACGCCGTTGCAATGGGGATGATCACGCCGGGACCGGTGGTCATCACCGCGGTCTTCGTCGGTTATCTGGTCTCGGGCTTCGCCGGCGCGATCATCGCCGGACTCGGTGTCTTCCTTCCCGCATTCCTCATGGTCGTGCTGTTCGCGCCGACGATCACGCGCTACCGGAAGCACCCCGCGGTGCAGGGCTTCACCAAGGGCGCGACCGCGGCGGCCGCCGGCGCGATCATGGGCGCAGCCGCGGTGATCGCGACGCAGGTGCTCGTCGACGTGCCGACACTCGTGATCTTCGTGCTGGCGTTCGCGATCCTCTGGCGATGGAGAATCTCCGAACCGCTACTCGTCGCCGCGGCTGGTGCCGTGGGCCTCGTGTTGTTCGCTCTGCGCTGACCTGCCGGCTGCTTAGGAGTGCAGCTCGAAGATGATCTCGCCGTCCACGACCTGACCGGTGCGGCGGAAACCGAGCTTGTCGTGGACGCGCAGCGAAGGCGCGTTGTTGGGCGTCGTCGATGAGATGAACCGGCGAACGCCATGCTCGTCACGCGCCCAGTCCATGAGCCGCCGCGCGGCCTCGGTCGCGTAACCGCGGCGGCGCTCGGCGGCGAACACGCTCCAGCCGAGCTCGGCCGCGCCCGGCGCTTCGATGTCATTCACGCCGGGCGGACCGTGGAAGTTCACATACCCCACCATCACGCGGTCCTCACGGCGGACCATCGCGCGCGCGGACCACGGCGCCAGCGCGGGATCGGCCGCGAGCTGCATGCGACGGAGCTCGAGCACCTTCAGGACCTGGCCCGGGAATTCGTCGGGGACCGAGTAGTCGGTGAGTCCGCGGGCGCGAGGGAGGTCTCCGGCGATGAACGCGTCGAGGACCGCGAGCGGCATGAGGATGAGATCGAGCCGTTCGCTACGGACGACGTCCGCCGCGGTCAGGAGCTCCGCTTGGCCACCGCTCTTTCGTAGATGTCCTCGGACAGGCGCAGCGGCCGGCCCGATCCGCCGTAGCGCTCCATGCTCAGCTCGGCCAGTACGGCGAGCGCGATCTCCGCGGGTGTGCGGCCACCGAGATCGAGACCGATCGGCGCGTGCACCGCGCGGATGCGCTCCGGGGAGAGGCCCTCGTCCTGGAGCATCTTCGCGATGAGGATCGTCTTGCGCTTCGAGCCGAGCAGCCCGACGTAGCGGGCGTCGGTCTTGACGGCTTCGCGAAGGCAGTGGGCATCGAGCTTGTGACCGCGCGTCGCGATGACGACGAAGCTGTTCCAGCCGATCGGCATCGTGCGCAGCGCCTCTGCCATGTCCATGCGCACGACGTCGATGCCCGGTCCGAAACGCTCGCGGGAGGAGAAGTCGGGCCGGTCGTCGATCACGGTCACGTCGTACTCGAGCTGCGATGCCATCTTCGCGATCGCGAGGCCGACATGACCGCCCCCGGCGATGACGAGGCGTGGCTTGGTGACGATCGGCTCGATGAGGAGCTCGTGCGCATCGTCGAGCGCGATCGTTCGTGGCGTCGCCTGGCGCAGTGCGTCGAGCGCCGCCTCGGTCGCGCGCGCGTCGAGCGCGCGGTCGCCGAGCGAACCGCCGGTGGCGCCGTCGGTCTCCACGAAGAGCTTTCCGCTCGGCTGGAAGTCCTTTCCTTCGCGGCGCAGCAGCGTCGCGAGCGCGACGGGCTTTCCACCGGAGGACGCGGCGAGAACATCGCCGAGCAGATCGCGTTCGCCGAGCAGCAGCGCGCGCTCGCCGGGTTCGATGGCGATCCACATCGTCCCGCCGCACACGAGGCCGGTGTCCCACGCGAGGTCTTCGGTGAGCTCGTACTCGCGCAGCGACACCTCGCCGTTCTCCAGAACGCGCTTCGCCTCTTCGAACGCGTCGCCTTCGACGCAGCCACCGCCAAGCGTTCCGGTGAGGCGGCCGAGATCGTCGACGAGCAGCTTCGCCCCGACGACCTGCGGCGTGCTCCCGATCGTCCGCACGACGGTGCAGACCGCGAAGCGTCGTCCTTCGCGCTCGAGCTCGGCCATCCGCGCGTAGATCGCCCTCACGCAAATCATCTTAGGGTCGTTCGCCAGGCGGGAAAGTTCTGAGGCCGCGAGCATCGGCGCCGTCGCCCCGCGCGATGACTTTTCCGGCGTCGCCGCTCGCGCTCCTGCTCAATGCGCCCCGGTTTGCGCAAAACGGCCGATCGGGGCCAAACAGGCCGGTTAGCGCCAGCGATTTTGCGCAAACGAGACCGTTCACCTCGGCTGATGCGAGGGCGTCAGGCCGGACGCCGTTACACGCGGTCACACGCGCGCTCGCCACGACGAGCGAGGCGTCGCCAAGCTTGCGTCCCTTTACCCCACTGCTAGGCTCAACGCGCCGTCCATTGATTGGTCAGGGGGTGAATGTCCTGTGGATGAAACGGGAGGGACTACGTCTGATCCAGTAGCTGAACCCGACACGAACAAACCAGCACTTTCAGTCACGCGACGCAACTTCCTCATCGGCGCCGGCGCCGGCGCAGCCGCAGCAGGAGTCGTTCTCGGTGGTGCGGTCGTCGCCAACAAAGCGATCAACCCCGAGACCGCGACGACCACCACGACCACGTCGGGTGGTCCGATCCCGGCAACGATGCGCCGGGTCTCACTCGCCATCGACAACGTGAACTACGACCTCGTTGTCGACAACCGCGAGAGCCTCTGGGAAACGATGAACTTCCAGCTCGGCCTCGCGAACTCGAACCTCGGCTGCGACCGAGCCCAGTGCGGCGCATGCACGGTGCTCGTCGATGGAAAGGCAGTCAACGGTTGCACCGTTCTGAGCGCGCGACTCGGTCGCGGCCAGAAGATCGCGACGGTCGCCGGTCTCCCGACCGGGCCCGGCGTCGCAGGGCTGCACCCGGTCCAGCGCGCGTTCTGGCTCGACGGTGGATTCCAGTGCGGCATCTGTACGCGCGGATTCATCATGTCGACGGTCCAGCTGCTCGGGGCGATCCCGAAGCCGACCACGGCGCAGATCGCCGAAGGCCTTGCCGGCAACATCTGCCGGTGTGGCGAGTACGCGAAGATCTTCACCGCCGTCAACACCGCGGCTGCGGAGCTGCGCGGCGAGAAGGTCACACACCTCGCCTCGCCCGTGATCGTCGGCGTGGCCGGCACCGCCGAGGCGGCTCCGGGCGCGGCCGGCGTTTCGAAGGAATTCCAGTTCGACAAGCCGATGGGCACGATCGAGGACTACGACCCGTTCGAGCAGGCGCTCAAGAAGCGCGACGGGATCCTCGGCGTGAGTGGCAACGAGCGCAGCGTCACCGTCAAGTGGGACCCAGCCAAGCTGGACGAGGCCAAGGTGCGCGCCATCCTTGTCGACCTCGGCCACGCGGCCAGGTAGGAGGGGTTAGAGATGGCACAGATCGAAGCAGTACGTGTCGTCCAAGATGCGGCCTACGCCGCCAGCTTGAGCGATCAGGACTGGTACGCACTCGCGCAGGACCCCACCTGGCAGGAGATGGTCTCCGAGCAGTCGGAGATGGTCGCGGGCGTCATCGCCCAGTACGGCAACAAGCTCCCCGGTGGCGGTCAGAACTCGGCGCCGGCCGAGCTCCCGGTCTTCCGGCCGTTCCAGGTCATCGGCACCGACATCGCCCGCATCCAGGGCTACGGCATCGTCACGAACACCGGGACCTACACCGAGAACCTGCGCATGGCCGGCATGCTCTTCATGCGCACGCTCCGCAGCCGCTACCCGCACGCGAAGATCACGTCGATCGACACGTCGGAGGCCGAGAAGATCCCGGGCGTCCGCAAGATCCTTCACCGCGGGAACCTGCCGGAGGAGTACAAGGACGTCTTCCTCGGTTCCGCGCTCCCGACCCGCTTCCTCTTCAACGAGGAGGTGTTCGAGGTCGGCGCACCGATCGCCGTCATCGCCGCCGATAGCGAGCACATCGGCGACGTGGCGATCCGCGCGATCAAGGTCCAATATGAAGTGCTCCCGGCCGCTTTGGACATGCTCGAGGCGATGAAGTCGTCGACCCCGAAGCAGTTCACGAGCAACCTCGACGGAACGACGATCGCGGTGACCGCACCGCTCGTCCGCGGCGACCCCACGTCGGCGAAGGCGGACGTCGTCGTCGACAACGTTGCGAGGAAGTCGACCGAGCAGCACGTCGCGCTCGAGCTCACGAACTCGCTGTCCTACTGGGACGGCGACAAGCTCAACATGACGTACACCAACCAGCACGGTCATGGCACGCGGTCGGGCCTCTCGCAGGCCCTCAAGATCCCCCAGAACAAGGTGCGCGTGCTCCAGACCGGTTATCTCGGATCCGGCTACGGCTACCGAAGCGGCATCGACCTCTCGGAAGTCCACGCCGCGATCCTGTCGAAGCTCACCGGCCGCCCGATCAAGAACAACTACACCCGCTATGAGGACTTCGTCACGCGCACGCACCGACCCGAGTTCCGCAACGAGATGAAGCTCGGGGTCAACCGCGACGGGACGATCTCCTTCGGCATCTTCAAGGTCATCGCGAACGTCGGCGCACAGCGTGCCGGCGCCGCCAACGGCGCGTGGGTCAACATGCAGAACCTTTACAAGATCCCGAACCTGCGCCTCGAGGCCGTCGACGTGATGACCAACAGCTACAAGTCGGGCCCGTATCGCTGCGTGAGCCACCCGAACGGGACGTTCGCCCTCGAGACCACGATGGACAAGGCCGCCTACGCGATCAACATGGACCCGATCGAGTTCCGGCTGAAGAACCTCAACGAGGTCGGCAATCCCGACACCAAGCGTCCGTTCAGCAACATCGGTATCCGGGATTGCATCACCGGCGTGCAGACGGCGATCAACTGGAAGAACGTCTGGCACGCACCGAAGGCCAAGCAGGTGCGACCCGGCGTCTACCACGGCGTCGGCATGGCGGCTCACCTCTGCAGCCACGGCGCCGGCAGCAACCCATCGACCGGTCAGGTGATCATCAACAGCGACGGCAGCGTGCAGGCGGTCTCTGGGACCACCGACATCGGCTCGGGTCAGCGGACCAACATGCTGATGATCGCCGCCGAAGCGCTCGGCGTTCCGCTCAGCACGATCACCATCACGCCGTACATCGACACGGACAACACCACCGACACCGGCGGCACCAACGGCAGCCGGATGACCAACACCGGCGGCCGAGGGATGTACGAGGCCGGCGTCGACGCCCGGAACCAGGTGCTGAAGTACGGAGCCGACAAGTTCAATTCGGACTTCGCGAACGCGAAGGCCGACACGCGCGTGACCGCCGCGGACCTCGACATGGGCCCCGACGGGATCGTCTTCATCAAGAACGACCCGAAGAAGACCCTGAACCTTGCCGCCATCGTCCAGTTCAAGGCGACCTCGATCATCGGCAAGTCCGACTACCTGTGGCCCACCACGTGGGAGCAGGTCGCCGTCGCCGCGCACGCGGCCGAGGTCGAGGTCGACACCGTCACCGGCACCGTCAAGATCACGCGCTACGTGGCCGCTCACGACGTGGGCAAGGCGATGAACCCGTTCTCGGTCCGACAGCAGGTCGAAGGTGGCGTCGTCATGGCCACCGGAGCCGTGTTGACCGAGGAGCTCCTCATCGACAAGGCCACCGGGTTGCCGCTCAACCCGAACCTGCTCGACTACCGTCCGCTTTCGATCAAGGACGCGCCGCTCGCCGAGGTCGTCATCGTCGAGAAGCCAAAGGCGTACGGCACGTTCGGTGGCCACGGACTGGGCGAGCCGCCCATGGGTCCGCCGGCGCCGACGATCGTCAACGCGGTCTACAACGCGGTCGGTGTGTGGGTGACAGAGATGCCACTCACGCGCGACAAGCTGCTCGCCGCCCTCAAGGCGTCGAACTGAGTAGGGAGGAAAGAGCATGAGAGGGTTTGAGCTCTACGACGCGACGACGGTCAAAGAGGCCGTCGATCTGCTCGGCAAATATTCCGGCCGCACGGTCAAGGTCGTCGGCGGTGGCAGCGACATCGTCGGCGGTGTGATGAAGGACTGGGTCCAGGGGAAGGGCATGCCCCTTCCGGAGGTCCTGATCGACATCACGACCATCAAGGACATCGTCGGGATCAAGACCGACGGTGGAGGCACGACGATCGGGGCCGCCACGACCCTGAGCGACATCATCGACAACAAGGACCTCGTATCGAAGCTGCCCGTGCTCACCAACGCGGCGCTCAGCGTGGCGTCGCCGCTCATCCGCAACTTCGGGACGCTCGGCGGAAACATCAACCAGCGGCCGCGCTGCTGGTTCTTCCGTGGTGAGGACTTCAACTGCTACAAGAAGGGTGGCGACTTCTGCTACGCCGTGACCGGTGACAACCGCTACCACGCGATCATCGGCGGGGAGCTTTGCTACATCGTTCACCCCTCTGACACATCCACCGCGCTCCTCGCGCTCAACGCGTCGGCGAAGATCGCGGGCACCGGCGGAGAGCGGACCGTCGCGTTCGACGACTACTTCACCGGCCCACGTGTGGATGTCCTCCGCGAGAACGTCCTCAAGCCGAATGAATTCATGACTCACGTGACCATCCCGAATCCGGCCAGCGGCACCAAGTTCGGATGGACGAAGCTCAAGGACCGGCAGGTCTACGACTTCGCCCTCATCTCGGTCGCCGCCGTCTTCACCGTCTCGGGTGGCAACTGGCAGGATGGGCGCATCACGGTCGGTGGCGTCTCGCCCGTCCCGTACCGCGCCAAGGTCGTCGAAGACTTCCTCAAGGGCAAGGACATCAAGGCGACCGCGAAGCAGGCCGCCGCGCAGATCCGGACGGTCGCGCGCCCGATGAGCCTGAACTCCTACAAGGTGGACCTCGCGCAGGGTCTCATCGAGCGAACGATCCTCGACGCGCTGGGCTAGCAGTCATCGGGGCGGCGACCAGGTGGTCGCCGCCCCGTGAACTTCAGGCCTTCGCTTTTTCCTGGTTCTGATTCCGCAGCCATTTGATCGTCTGCAGCGCCCACTTGTGCGACACGGCGTTCGCCGCGACGTAGCCGCCGTCCGAATAGAGCCACGAGCCACCGTCCGTGTCGGTGATGAGACCGCCGGCCTGACTCAGGATCACTCCCGCCGCCGCGACGTCCCAGGGCTGCGCGTCCAGCGTCCAGTACGCGTGGACGCGACCCGCGGCGACGTAGCAGAGACCAAGGGCCGGCGATCCGAGCACGAGATGGTGCAGGACCTCGCCGGACACCATCGTGAAGGCCTGCAGGGCCTCCTTACGACGCGGGCCGGTGTGCGGGATGTCGCACGCCACCCAGGCCTGCTCCCAGAACTCGGGGCCGAGCGCGACGGTCAGGACGGTGATCGGCTTCCCGTTCAGCAGCGCGGGTTCCCCCAGGCGCGCCGTGAACATCTCGTCGCGCACCGGGTCGTACACGACGCCGACGCGGAGCAGACCGTTCACGCGCAGCGCGACCGAGACCGCGAAGAACGGTATGCTTTGCGCGAAATTCAGACTTCCGCAGATGGGATCGACGATCCAGAGTCGCGGTGCGTCGACGGCCAGCGGCTCATCCTCTGGGCCTTCCTCGGCGAGGATCGCGTCGCCGGGACTTTCCTTGTGGAGGACCGCCACGATCTGCTCCTGGACGTCCAGCGACGCTTCCACGACGACGTCGCGCTCGCCCTTCCACCGGAGGTACCCGGGCATGCCGAGGCGCGCCAGAGCAGCCCTACCGCCTCTGAAGGCGGCCGTGGTGGCGATCTCGAGGGCCCGGTCGTCGTCCATATGTTCCCAACTTTCGGCGCGCGGCCTGGTGGCCGACGGTAGTGACAGGGCGTTGAGCGGTCAAACTTCAGAGGGCGCGGCACCGCTGCTCGTGAGCACGATCGTGTGCGCCTACACGCAGGCCGAGCTCCCGACACCTTGGCTCGCGATCTTCCATCGCTTCGAACGCACCATGGCGAAGGCCCACCTCCGCATTCGGGTGCGTCTCTTCCCGCTCGAGGAGCTGCCCGAGACGTTCGAAGTGCTCGTGGTGCCACCCGAGCTGCAGGAGGCCGCCCAAGCCCGCCAGACCGGCGCACGGATCATCGTGACGAGCCGGGCCGATGCACCGGCTGCGGCCGATGCGCTTCTGCGAGAGATCGAGCGCGGCGAGACGCTCTATGCCGAGAAGGTCCGACCCGGAGAGCCGAAGATCATGACCCACCGCGGCGGCGACATCCTGTGACGCAAGACCTGTCCGCGCGCCTGCGTCGCCTCGAGCAACAGATCCGCGCGTTCAAACAGCTCCACGAGAACGAGCTTCAGATGATCCTCGACGAGCTCGCGGACATCGCGAAGCAGATCGAGGATGCAACAGCGAGCGAGCGAGCGTCGGCGCCGTCCGTCGTCGCACCCGACCCGGCCGATCCGGCGGCGGCATCGCCCAAGCGCGCGAAGTGGCTCGCGGAGCAGGAGCGCAAAGCCGCGCCGCGTTCGCGACGCGAGCTGCTCCTCGGCGAGCGCGAAGAGAAAACGTAGCCCGGTCATCGGGCTGATCGAACGGTTCGTCTGCGACGAGCGCGGAGCGAACACTTCCTGTAACGGTCCACCGCTGTGCATGCGGGTGAGTTGACTCCGGATCAGACGCGTCTCAGCTCTCGTCATCCCCCGAATGCCACTTTCGCCGGAGCGGCGTCTGGCTCACGATGGCAGCGGCATGAGGAAGGGACTGGCGACCGCGTCCGTATTTGCCTGCGCGCTCATCACCGGGTGGACAGCTGCCGAGGCGCCCGCCGCCGTGTCGACGACAACCGTCAGCGCATCCACCAACACATCCACGAGTCGTATCGCGACGGTCTTCCCGAGCGACACCGGCGATCTCGGGCCGGAGATCGAACGTGTCGCGCTCACCTCCCGCGATCGTGTGGTTCGAGCGGCGGACGATGCGCGGTGGAGCGCGGTGCCGATCGTCGCGGACGACGCGACCGCACTCCTCGATCAGCTGGTGACCGCCGAGCGTGCGGTGCGCGATCCCGCCGTGACCGGCGCGGAGCTCGCGTTCATGGCGCACCTGCAGCAGCTCGTCTACCGGCGCCTCATCGAGCGTCCCGATCTGCGCGACGGCGTCTTCTCCGCGATCCCGCAGGATCTGCGCGGAGCCGCGGACCTCAACATCGCCGCCGGCGCCGACCTCTACCTCTTCGGTCCTGGGGGCGCGAGAGAGCTGCCCGCGTGGCGCATCGTGTCCGCGCCACCGATGAGCGCGCTTCTGGCCGACTACCGCGAAGCCGAGGCTGCGTTCGGGGTGCCGTGGTACTACCTCGCCGCGGTCAACCTCGTCGAGACGCGCATGGGCCGGATCCGCGGCGACTCGTACGCCGGCGCGCAGGGCCCGATGCAGTTCATGCCCAAGACCTGGGACATGTACGGAGAGGGTGACATCAACGATGCCCACGACGCGATCCTCGCCGCGGGCCGCTATCTCAGCGCGGCCGGCGCGCCGGACAAGATCGAGAAGGCGATCTGGATGTACAACCACGACAACGAATACGTCGATGCCGTCATGAAGTATGCCGCGGTGATGCGCGCCGATCCAAGCGCGTTCCGCGGTTACTACGGATGGCAGGTGTACTTCGTCACGACGAGCGGCACATTCCTTTTGCCGGTGGGCTGGTCCAAGGACTGATCGTCTGGGGCCCGGGACGGCACTGCGTCGCACATCGTTTATTGCGGGTGTCATCCTTGGTCTGATCTGGATCGGGTGGCGTGGACCGCACCTCGTCGACGACATCCGCTATGCGGTCGCCACACCGTGGCCAGGAGCCGAGGTCGAGCTTGCCGCTGATGCGACCGTCGAGCTTGGCGGGCGACGCATCACCGTCGTCGCGGGCATGGGCGTCGATTGCATGCCCGGCGTCGTCCCGATCCCCCTGCCGCAACCGGAGTGCCGGGGACCAGGACTGGCAGCGCGCCTGAGCGCGAAGAGCGGCTTGCCCGCACCCGCGCTCCCACTCCTCGCACACGCCCGAGTCGAATCAGAAGGAGTCGTCTGGGAGACCGATCTGGTCGAGCTCGATCGAGAACGCTATTACGACTCCACCTTCCAGATGCAGTACGCGGGAGCCGGCGCGCAGCGTGAGGCCCCAAATTGGCAGGCCGGTCGTGCGATCCAAGTCACCGTGTGGCTCGAGCTCGACGGTCGCCTCTATCGCGTTGCGCTTCCGCCCAGCGTCATTTCGCGCGCGGCCTAGAACGCGATCCAGCGTCGTCCAGATCCGAGCCGCTCGCTCTTCAGACGCGAGGGACTCGCAATCAGACAGGCAGCCAATCCGCTGGTTCGTGCCCGATAGCGATCCCGCAACGAGCGCGAGATCTCCGCGTTCCGTAGCTGACGCCCCCGAGGAGGAGACATGCGGGCACGCTCCGTGGCTCTGGCCGTCGCGACGACCGTGGCATTGCTGGCGACGCAGGTCGTCGCTGTCTATGCGGCCGCGCCCGCGGGCGAGCGTTACATCGTTCTCCTTCGTCCGGATGCCGACGCACGTGGGATCGTGACAGCGCTCGAGCATGCGCACGGCTTCACCAGCGACTTCCGCTATGAGGCGCTAAAAGGCTTCGCGGCACGGCTCACGCCATCCCAACTCGCCCTCGTGCGACGGCATCCCGCGGTGGCCGTGGTCAGCGCCGACCAGACCGTCGAGGCGGTCGGGAGTGTTCCGCTCGCCGCCGGGGAGACCGCTCCGACCGGCGTGCGCCGCATCGACGCCGCGTCGACGACCAGCGCAAGTGAGGCGAGCACCGTGTCGGTGGCGGTCATCGACACGGGCGTCAGCCTCGCGCACCCCGACCTGAACGCGGTGAGCGGGAAGAACTGCGTCACGGCCGGGGCGAGCGCGAACGACGACAACGGGCACGGCTCGCACGTGGCCGGGACCATCGCCGCGAGGAACACGGGCTCCGGTGTCGTCGGCGTCGCGCCGAACACGACCGTATACGCGGTCAAGGTGCTGAACTCCGCGGGCAGCGGTACCTGGGCGCAGGTCATCTGCGGCATCGACTGGGTGACCGCGAATGGGCCGAGCCTCGGGATCAAGGTCGCGAACATGAGCCTCGGCGGCTCGGGCTCGAGCGACACGAACTGCGGCTACAGCAACGGCGACGCGCTGCACCAAGCGATCTGCCGATCGACGGCGGCCGGGATCACCTACGCGGTCGCCGCGGGCAACAGCGGTGTCTCGCTCGCGGGACAAGTCCCCGCCGCCTACCCCGAGGTCCTCGCGGTCACGGCGATGGCCGACAGCGACGGCGTCAGTGGCGGCACGGGCCCGCGGCCGACATGTCGCACCAGTGAGTCCGACGACGCCTATGCGACGTTCTCGAACTACGCGGTCTCGTCTGGCGCGCAGAGCCACACGGTCGCCGGACCGGGCGTGTGCATCTACTCCACCTGGCTGAACGGCGGCTACAACACGATCTCCGGGACCAGCATGGCGACGCCGCACCTCACCGGAACGATCGCGCTGTGCTTCGGCAGCGGCGGCGTCGCCGGACCGTGCGCGGGTCTCACCCCCGCGAGCGTCATCCAGCGGATCCGCAGCGACGCGCAGGCTCACGCGACCGCGACGAACGGCTTCGCCGGCGATCCGTCGCGTCCCGTGGGCGGCCGCTACTACGGCTACCTCGCCTGGGCCGGCGCGTACTCCGGTGCGGGGGCGCCGCCTCCGCCGCCGCCGCCGCCACCTCCGCCACCGCCGCCACCGCCGAGCGACGATCCGATCGTCAACGGCGGCTTCGAGACGGGCACGCTGAGCGGCTGGACCACAGGCGGCGCCGCCGTGGCGGTCACGTCAGCGCACGCCGGCGCGTATGCGGCGCGCATCGGGAGCGCCAGCCCGTTCAACGGCGACAGCAGCGTCGCTCAGACGTTCACCGTCCCGTCGGGCAGGACGCAGCTCTCCTTCTGGTACCGGGTCGTGTGCACCGATAGCGTCACCTACGACTGGGCGACAGCGACGCTGCGCGACAACACCGCCGGCGTGACGACGACGGTGCTCCCGCGGACGTGCAGTAACAACGGCTCCTGGGCGCAGCGGACCGTCAGCGTGACCGCCTCGCACTCCTACACCCTCACGCTCATCGACCACGACGACAACTGGCCGGGCGACCCGACGTACACCCTCTATGACGATGTGACGGTGCAGTAGCGGTCTACGCGGTGCGACGTCTCCGGTAGATCCACACCGTCAGCTCGAGCGCGATGGCCAACAGGGCGAGGACGCCGAGCACGACGAGCTCAGGAGTCACCTGGAACGGCAGGACCGAGGTCTGTGGCGTCGCCGGCGTTCGCGTGACGCCGAAGCCGGTGGAGATCGCCGCCTTCTCCGCGAGCGCGGCCTTGCCGGCCGCGTCGAGCGTCACCGAGTAGATCTCGAAGTTGCCCGTGCGCGGCGAGAAGAACAAGAGCTCGGTGCCGTCGCTGTTGAACTCGAAGGGGCCCTGCGCCTGGACGTTCTGCGCGAGCTCGGTCCGCACCGCCGACGCGTCGTTCGGATCGACGACCCAGAGATCCGTGTAGCTCTGGATCGCCGTCACGGTCTCGGTCACGTAGACGATGCGACCGTCCGCGAGAAACACCGGGAAGTGGCTCTTTTCGCCGACGGGCGAGAGCGGGATCGCCGTGCCCGACGTGAGCGAGGCCATGAGCAGCACGCGGGCGTTGTCGCCATCGGAGAAGGCGACGCGGGTCCCGTCGGGCGACCAGCCCGCGGAGTGGCAGGCGAACGTGCACTGGTTGTTCGCCTCTGTAGCGAGCTGCTTCGTGAGCGCCGCGGCATTGCTGCCATCCCTGCCGACGGTCCAGAGGTCCATCGTGCCCAGGTTGTAGAGGTAGAACGCGATCGTCTTGCCGTCCGGGCTGAAGCTCGGGAACTGCGCGGTCATGCCGAGCTTCGTGACCTGCGTCCGGTTCTTCGATCCGACGTCGATCAACGCGATCTCGCGCTTGACCTGATCGCCGGTGTCTACGGCGACGGTCTTGCCATCGGGACTCCAGTTCGGATGACGGTCGTCGTTATCGCCATTGGTGAGCTGGCGGAGATTGCTTCCGTCGGAGTTCATGAGGTAGATGTGGTACGGGCCGTCGCGGTTGCTCTGGAACGCGATGCTCTTGCCATCCGGGCTCCACGCCGGCCGGACGTTCGTCGCGTTGCTGCTGGTGAGCTGTCGGATCGGCGACGCGCCGATCGCGCTCAGGTGCGCGGTCAGGAGCATGATCGCGACCGCGAGATAGAGGACGCGCAGCGCGTACATGCGGCTCATGGCTACGCCGGCTCCGATGCGGGCGCGGAGGTCAGCATCCGGAGACACTCGCGAGCGAGGAGGATCGCGAAAGCTGCGATGAGCACGCCTCCCACCAGAAGCGATAACTGTGCCAGGATGCCTTCCTTCGCCGCCGTCTTGGCCACGAATGCGCTCGTCAGGAAAAAGTAGGCGACGCCGAGGTTCGCCAGGCTCCAAACGAGTCCCAAAAGAGCGACCAATCGCCTCATGTGTCGCCACCACCGGCGACCCCCGCCGCCGAGGTCCCGCTGCGCTCGCTCGAGCTCTGGCCAGGTGCCGGCGCCCGCTCCTTCATCCAGGTCGTGGTGATCGCGCCCATCAGCGACCAGCGCGGGAACGTGTAGCGGAGATGGTCGAGGAGCTTGATGACGATGATCACCATAGCCGCGACGTGCAAGGTCGAGGCGAGCCAGAGGACGAAGCCCGGCACCGGTATGAGGTAGCGGCCGGCTTTGATGAGGCCGGTGATGGTGATGAGCGCGAGGACGATCGACCAGCTCGGGAACTCGACCACCTTTTCGTAGAACGTGAATTTCCCCGCCGGCGGACGGGGCTGACGAAGGTCGACGCGCAGGAGCTTCGCGTAGCGGCCGCGAAGCGACGGGGGGAGCTCGTACGCGAGGCCGAGCAGATGGCGACCCCACTGGCCGCGCGGGACCACCAGCGATCGATCGCCGGTCAAATACAGGTACGAAACGAATGCCGCGACCGCGAAGAGGACGATGCTGGCGCCGATGTAGTGGACGCGGTAGAAGAGGTAGAGCGGGATCGGCAGGTTCACGTCGAGAATGCCCCCGAGGTACTGCCACATCCCCGTTGGCAGCGCGAGCACGAAGCCGAGCGTCAGGACCCAATGACCGAACACCGTGCCGGGGCTCCACCGCCGGACCGCTCCGTCGGCGCGGACCTTCGCGCCGTAGGTGCGCGACATGAGCAGACCGACGGCGACGCCAAAGCCGACAACGAACGGCAGCGCCTTGACGAAGGTGAAGTTGTCGGAGAGCTCGTTGCCCCAGGGCTGCGCGCCTGAGCCGGCCTGACCGACCGCTGCGGCTACGCCAACGCCGACGAGCACGAGGCCCGCGACGACGAGGAGCCAGGCCACGATCCTCACGTGCCTACCGGAGCTCGGCTACGCCTTGCCCTGTGCCGGACTGCCCTCGAAGGTCTGGAACGCGCGCAGCTTGTTCCACGTCTCTTTGGTCGACTCGGGCGCGGAAAGGCAGAGCCGCCCGGGATCGGTCTGGATGATCCCCTGGCGGATGCGGATGTTGATCGGGCAGCGCTCCACGCAGGCCGGTCCGCCCTCGCGCCAGAAGCACAGGTCGCATTTCGCGAAGGTGTCCGCGACCACGTCGTAGGTGATGCGCGACTTCTGCGGCGGTGAGTCGCCGTGGTTCGTCGCTTGCGCCAGATCGCTGGTCGGGAAGATGCATGCCTCGTTGCAACGCCCGCACGAGACGCAGGTGTCCTCGCGGATGAAGCGCGCGCCGGTGCGTGGTTCGACCTGCAGCGCGTCCACCGGGCAGACGTAGAGGCACTCCGCGGTCGGACACTGCAGGCACGGCTCCTGATGGAACTGCCCGCGGTCGGGATACGCGGCCTGGATCACCGGGTCGACCTTCGTCGTCGGGTCGTTGAAGATCCGGATGCGCGGGACATCCGAGAGACCGGCTCGCTTGTGCTCCTGCGAGCAGATGACCTCGCAGGTGAGGCAGCCGATGCAGAGCGTGGGGTCAGGGAAGATGACGCCCTGGGCGAACTTGGTCGTGTGCGGTGTCGCGGCGCTCGCAACGGTCGCGCCGCCGATCGCCTCGAGGGCGATGAACGCCACGATCGGTGCCGCTCCCCGCAGGAAGTCCCGACGCGAAACGTCCGCCCCGTCTACCTGTCCGACCTGTTTCTCCGGGCCTGCACTCACCGCAGGGGCAAGTTAGTGACCCCGCCAGCCTTCGTCAACGCGCGCAAAGTCAGGCGAAATATCAGGTTTTCTCAACGCTCCAGATCGGCCGGTGTATCGACGTCGCGGATCACGCCGGCGTCGTCCACGTCGAGATCGACCCGCTCGTCCTGATGATGCTTGATCACCTCGTGCAGATTCGCGGTCGGCGCGGTCGTCGCGATCTCGTTGCGCAGCGAGAGCGGCATCACGACCGGATGCCCGCGCTTGCCCTTGTAGCGCGGCGACACGATCGCGCGTCGTTCGCGGTACTTCGCGATCACCGCGCGCACGGTCTCGGGCCGCACGTAGGGCATGTCGCCCGGGAGCACGACGAGCGCGTCGCCGTTCGCGGTCGCGGCACCGACCTGGATCGAAGAGAACATGCCGCGTGAGGGATCCGGATTCTCGACCGGTCGCACGCGCGAGTCGTTCATCGCGTTCACGTCGCGCTCTAGCTCGCGCCTCGCGTCGGTGCCCACGACGACGATCACCTCGGTGACGCCACCCTCGAGCAGGCTGCGGATGGTGTGGTCGAGGAGCGGCTCGCCGTCGATCGGTGCGAGGAGCTTCTTGCCGCCGAAGCGCTCCGCGGATCCCGCAGCGGTGACGACGGCCACCGCGCGGAAGGTGTCAGGCATCGCGCAATGATCGCAGTGCGCGCTCGGTGAAGACGCGTGCCGCGCGCTTTCGCTGCGAGATCGTCCCCGAGGTGTTGTCCATCGGCCGGGCCGCTTTGTGGACCGCGTCGGCCGCGGCCGCGATGGCCTCGTCGTCGAGCTTCGTGCCGACGAGCGCTTTCGCGTCGACGGCCACCGGGCGCGACGCGAGCGCCGTGATGGCGATCCGCGCCTCGCTCACCTTGCCGCCGTCGAGTCGGACCGCCGCGGCGACGCCCGCGATCGGGAAATCGAAGGAGTTCCGGTCGCGGAGCTTGAGGTACGTGCTACGCCACCCGGTCGCGTCAGGCAGCGTCACCGAGACGACGACGTCGTCGCGACCGATCGCGAGGTAGCGGATGCCGTCCTCGCGGTAGAGCTCGGCCAGATCGAGCTCGCGACGGCCGTCCGCGTTCTCGACCGTGACCTTCGCGCCGAGCGCGATGAGCGCCGGCACCGTGTCAGCGCTCGCGACCGCGAGACAGCGCGCGCTCGACGGCGCGACGCGGCACACCACCGATGGATGCGTCTTCATGCAGTAGCCCTCGGCGGTGCGCCAGAAGAGCGACTGGTCGTACCAATTGCAGCGCGTGTCGAGGCAGAGGTTCCCGCCGATCGTGCCCATGTTCCGCAGCTGGGGCGTCGAGATGACGCCCGCGGCCTGCGCGAGCGCGGCGTACTTCGCGCGCACCGTCGGATGCGTGGCGATCTCGGTGAGGGTGGCGCCGGCGGCGATGCGCAGCCCCGTCCCATTGCTGATCTCGCGGGCGTCGCTCACGCGACCGAGCGAGACGAGCACCTGCGGCGTGAACTGCCGGCGCTTCATGTTGGGGAAGAGATCGGTCCCGCCCGCGACGAGCATCACCGGGACGCTCGGCGTCCCGCCCGCGACGTCGGACGCGCCGGCGCCGTGTTCGCGTAGCAACGTCGCGGCCGCGGTCCACGTCGTGGGCTCGATCATGCGGAACCGCGGCAGTCGCAGCATCGCTCAGCCCGCCGGCGTCCCGGACTTCTTGCGCTCGCGCGCGTCGGTCGACGCGGTCAGGCGACGCATCGCGCGATCGACCTTGGCCTCGCCGAGGCCGTCCGGGCCGATGCGGTCTTTCTTGACGCCGCGGTTGTCGCGTTTGCCGAGCGCGTCGAGGATCTTCTCCGCCGTGATCGGGGTCTCGTCGAAGCGGACGCCGATCGCGTCGAAGACCGCGTTCGCGATGGCCGGGATGACCGAGTTGAGCGGACCCTCGCCCGCCTCCTTCGCGCCGAACGGCCCCTCGCTGTCGTTGGTCTCGACGAGGATCGCCTCGAGCTCCGGGGTGTCGAGCGAGGTCGGCAGCTTGTAGTCGAGCAGCGACGGTTTCTTGTGCAATCCGCCGCGGAAGATCTGCTCCTCGACCATGATCTCGCCGTACCCCATGTATGCGGAGCCCTCGATCTGGCCCTCGACGTTCGCCGGATTCAGGGCGCGGCCGCAGTCGTGCGCGGTGGTGATCTTGTCGACCGTGAGCGTTCCCGTCTCGAGGTCGACCGACACCTCCGCCACCGATGCCTGGTACGAATACGCCGGCGTCGGTCCCACGCCCGCGCCCTTGTAGCTCCCGCCGATCCCGGCCGGCGGCTTGTAGCTGCCCGCGGCGACGAGCGTGCCGTGCGTGCCCTCGGCGATGTTCGCCGCCTCGACGAACGACAGAAACTTCTCCGGATCCTTCAGGTCGTAGA
>VBEZ01000172.1 GCA_005882255.1 Chloroflexota bacterium
CTGGAACGAACGGAACAAACGGCGCGACTGGTCCTACGGGTGCGACCGGCGCCGCTGGAACGAACGGAACAAATGGTGCGACCGGTGCAACGGGTGCGACCGGAGCGGTTGGTCCGATCGGTCCGGTCGGTCCGACGGGCGCCACAGGTCCTACCGGTCCCACTGGCCCGACAGGTGCGACCGGAACTGCCGGAACGAACGGCACCAACGGCGCGACTGGCCCGACTGGCCCGACCGGTGCGACCGGAACTGCCGGGACGAACGGCACCAACGGCGCGACCGGTGCGACTGGTGCAACTGGTGCAACGGGAACTGCCGGGACGAACGGCACCAACGGCGCGACTGGCCCGACTGGCCCGACCGGTGCGACCGGAACTGCCGGGACGAACGGCACCAACGGCGCGGCGCCACGGGTCCGACAGGTGCCACAGGCGCCACTGGTGCAACGGGCGCAGCTGGTCCGACTGAGACGTTCCTACAGAGTGGTACGACCGTGGGCACGCGCAGCACGGTCGACTTCCTCAACGGGTTCACGGTGCTGGACACCGGCACCAAGATCACCGTCGACGGCGCCGGCTTCGTGCACACGACCGGCACCGAGTCGATCGCGGGCGACAAGACGCTGAGTGGGAACACGACCTTCACCGGGACCACGACCGTCAACAACGCGACGACGACCGGCACCGCGTCGAGCGTCAGCACCGGCAACGGCCTGACGAGTGGCCAGGCGCTCAACGTGAGCACCGGCAGCTCGACGTTCACCACCGGCAACACACAGGACAACGCGAATGCGACACGAGGCTTCTTCTACGGTGGAGCCGCGAACTCGTACACGGGTGCCACGACGTTCGCAAGCACCGGCAACTTCACGGGCACTCTCGTCGCGCTCACCGCGGACCAGACCACCGCTGGAACGGTCCTCGGCATCAGCGCGCAGAACCTGACCACGGGCAAAGCGATCGACGTGTCGCTCGGCACTCTCTACTCGGGGCAGACCGACTCCGTCGCCGGCTACACGATCGGCGCAGTGAACGTGCGCGCGCAGTCCTTCACCGGTAACGTCTTCAACGTCTCCGCTTCGGGTGCGGCATCTTCGACCGGCAACCTCGCGAACCTCTCGAGCAACCAGCTCGCCGGAAACGTGTTGAAGGTCACCGGCAACAGCCTCACCACCGGCACCGCGATCAACGTCTCGGCGACCGGGCTCGCCGCGGCCGGGAAGGCCGTGAGCGTCGTGGTCGGGACCGCGGGCACGCCGATCTTTGTGAACACGGCGAACCTCTACACCGGCAACCTCGTCGACCTTCAGGTGAACTCGGGCTCGAAGTTCAGCGTCGACCAGACCGGCAAGCTCACTCTCGCCGGCAACCTGGTCGTCAACGGCGGCACCATCACGGGCCCTGCGGCCGGTGCGTTCACGATCGACAACGGCAACGCCTCGGCGATCAACATCGGCGGTGGCACCGCCGCAGCGGTGAACCTGAGCCAGTCCGGTCAGACGACCGCGATCAAGGGCTTCGCGACCATCGCGCAGACACTCGGCGTCACGGGCGACCTCACGGTCGGCGCCTCGAAGTTCGTGGTGACCGCGGCCTCGGGCAACACCGCGATCGCCGGCGACGTGAACGTCAACGCGGGCAAGTTCACGACCGCGGCCGCCACCGGTAACACGGTCGTCGGTGGCACGCTGTCGATCCTCGGCGCGACAGTGACGGGTCCGACCTCGGGCACGTTCTCGATCGACGGCGGCTTCGCCGGCGGGGCGCTGAACATCGGCACGACCGCGAACACCGGCACGGTCACGATCGGTCGCAGCACTCAGACGCTCGCGCTCGCTGCGACCACCACGACCGTAGCCGGCACGATCGCAGCGGGCGGGAACATCAGCACGACCGCCGGCGGCATCACGATCACCGGCAACAGCACGATCGCCGGCACCCTGACGAGCCTTACCGGCCTCACGTCGTCGGGCACGATCACGTTCAGCGGCCTGACCGCCGGCGTGGTCCTCAGCAGCGGCACCGGGGTTCTCAGCTCGGCGGCGGGCACGTCCGGCCAGGTCCTGACATCGAACGGCGCTGGTGTTGCGCCCACGTTCCAGGCGGCGACAGGTACCGCATCGAACGTGGTCGTGCTCACCACCGGCGCTACGAGCTACACCCCGAGCGCGGGCACGCTCGCGATCCTCATCGAGTGCGTGGGCGGCGGCGGTGGTGGCGGCGGCGCGCAGGGCAACAACGTGCCGAGCGCCTCGGCTGCCGGCGGCGGCGGCTCGGGCGCCTACTCCGTCGCGTACCTCGCGGCGCCCAGCGGCTCGTACACCGTCGCGATCGGTGCTGCGGGCGCCGGCGGCAACGGCACGAGCGGCGGCGCCGGCGGTACGACGACCTTCGGTACCTCGCCAAACTTCAAGTGCAATGCCAACGGTGGCGCAGGCGGGCTCAACATGGCTCTCGGCACGACGGTGACCTACCAGGCTGGCGGCGGGGGCGGGACCGTGACGGCGTGCACGCCGGCCTGCCTCATGCAATCGACCGGTGGCCCGGGCGAGTACGCGGTGCGTGCCTCGGGGCTCACGTCAGTGGCCGGGAGCGGTGGCAACAGCCACCTTGGCGGCGGCGGTTATCTCGCCGGCACGGGCGCAGGAGGCGCGGGCACCTTCGGCGGCGGCGGCGGCGGCGCGAACTCGAACACCACCGCCAACAACGTCGGCGGCGCCGGCGGCGCCGGCGTGATCCGCATCACCGAGTACAAGTAGACACCGTCGTTCGCGCCTGAAGTCTTATAGGGTGAGCGCCGAGTGAAGGACGCGATCGTCATCCCGGTCGCCGCGCTGCGTCGGATCTTCGTGATGCTCCTCGTGCTGATCGTGCTCATCGTGGTCGTGCTGGTCGTGCGCACGCAGCTCTTCCGCGCGGGTGTCGCGTCGCTCTTCGCGCCGAGCGCCGCGGAGGTGATCGACCACAACGCCTATCAGGCGGTGTTCCTCACGAACGGCGCGACGTACTTCGGGATGCTGCAAGCTCAGGGAGACGATTGGTTCCTGCTGTCGGACGTCTTCTATCTCTCGGTGTCTGACCAGTCCGGTACGCAGCTCATCAAACGCGGATCCGAAGCGCAGGGGCCAAAGGAGCCGATGATCATCTCGCGCGCGCAGGTCCTCTTCATCGAGAACTTGAAGGACAACAGCGACATCGTGGCGCTCATCAAGAAATTCAAGTCGGGCCAGCTCCCCGTCGCGACGCCGCCGCCGGCCACACCCACCGTCGCACCGTCCACTGCTCGTCCCAGCCCGACGCCGAGCCCGACGCGCTGACGCGGCTGCGCTTCGCCTACCGTCGCTCGATCCACTGGGTCGTCGAGAACCGGTGGCTGCTTCGCAACGTCGCGATCGGGGTCGTCGTCTTCGTCGCATCACTCCTGTTCACGCAGTGGTGGGATTTCACGATCCCCGCGCTCGGACGTGGCGAGTACCAGGCGGTGTTCCTCGTGAACGGCCAGACCTACTTCGGCCGTTATTACGACCGCCTCGGTGCCTACGCCAAGATCGAAGACGTCTACTACCTGCAACAGAGCCCGGGGTCGGACTCGACGACCACCGACTCGCGGCTCGTCCGCCGCGGCAGAGAGTTGCACGCTCCGTCGTCACGGATGCTGGTACCGAAGTCGGCGATCCTCTTCGTCGAGGATCTCTCCGACCTCTCGCCCATCGCGCTGTTCATGAAGCAGGACCGCCCGTGAGCCGCTACGACGCGGAACGGGACCCGGTCCGGGTCGCCGGCCGCTGGCTGCGGTGGACGCTCCGCTGGATCGCCGTGCCCGCGATCATCGGGGTGATCGTTTCCGCGAACCTGGACCTGCGTTCGTTGCCGTTCATCGGCTCGGAGCGCGAGACGGCCGTGCTGTTCTTGGACGGCCAGGCCTACTTCGGACACCTCGACGATTCCGGAGAGGGCGGCACGCTCGTCCTGCGCGACGTGTACTACTTCAAGAGCGGCGACAGCGGTACGACAGGCGTGGCGGTCGCTCTCGTTCGCCGTGGGACGGAAGCCCACGAGCCGGCGGACGGGATGCGCATCAACCGCGATCGTGTCCTCGCGATCGAGCGGGTCGGGCTCGCCTCCGGCGTCGCTCAGGCGATCCAGGTCGAGCGCGCGATCCTGCATACGCGCCCTGGCGTCTCGCTCAACCGCGCCGCGGTCGCGGGAGCTGCCGCCCTCGCGTCCCAGCGCGTCGCCGCCGAGCACGACATCGCGCGCGGGTGGACCGCGGCGGTGGAGCAGCTTCGCAAGCTGAACGATCTCGTTCTTCCGGTGACGCGCGCCGAAGCCCAGGTCATAACGGACAAGGCGACGGCCGACCTCCGCACGGTGCGCTTCAACGGGCTCGTCGCCCTCGCCAAGGCGGTCGGGATCTCCGACGCTGACGCCGACGCGTACGCACGCGCCACCGACCCCCTTCTTGAGAGCCAGTCGTTCGCGAACGACACCGCGGTCCTCCTGGCACCGGACATCGACGCAGTCGTCGCGCGCGCGATCCAGCTGTATGCGCAGGTCGGCGATGCGGCGGCGAAACAGCTGACGCAGCCACAGGCGACACCGACACCAACGTCGACTCCGACACCGCCGAGCCCGGCTCCGACACCCAGAGCGACGCCGACGGCGAGCCCGCGGCCCTAATTCACGGCTTCGTGTCGTCCACCATCGATGGCATTGAGGGTCACGACACCGGACTGCTCGGTCGGCTCCTGCTGCAAGGCGAGCGCGATCGCTTGAGCGCGGCTGTGCACGCCGAGCTTGAGCAGGATGTGCTCGATGTGCTTCTCGACCGTCTTGGCGGTGATGACGAGATCACGTGCGACCTCGATGTGGTCGAGGCCGCAGGCGAGTAGCCGCAGGATCTCGAGCTCGCGACGGGTCAGTCCAGCGACGACCGTGCGCGCGATAGGCCGCGATCTCTTCGCCAGGCGCTGCACGCGCGCCAGGAGCTCGTCGAGCACGAACGGCTTCACCATGTAGTCGTCGGCGCCGAGCAGGAGTCCGGCGGCACGGTCCAGCGACTCCTTTCGCTCGCCGGACAGCAGGATGATCCCGATGCTGTCGCCGTAGTCGTCGCGGAGCCGTCGGCACAGCTGATAGCCCGAGATGTCCGGCAGGCGGACATCGAGCACCACGACGTCGGGAGTCTCACGCTCAACGAGATACAGGGCCTCGCGGACGTCAGCCGCGCGACGAGTCGGATAGCCGTGTTCTCCGAGCGTCGTGGCGACGAGCTCGCAGACGATCGGATCGTCGTCGACCACGAGCACTCGAGCGCGGGGACGCATGTTCGCTCCCATTCCTGCCTTGCCCTCGTCAGCAAGAAACGCACCGGTGTCGGTCGAGCGACGGATTCGTAACAAATATTGACTCGACGAATTTTCGCGCGCGACTTCGTACCGGTCCGTACGGACTCGGGCGGATCGAAAAAGGGGGGAAGATGCGGCCGCGACCGCTCACAGCTCAGGCACTCCTGTGAATAGCGTCCGTGCTCGTCGCGCAAGCGACAGAAATCGCAAAGGAGACACGGACGCATGCGCTACGCACCGATCGAACGCATCGCGAGATCGCGAGCGGCTTCATTCATCGCGATCCTCGCCGTGCTGATGAGCATCACGCTCTCGGGCAGCCTCGCCCAAGGGCGGGTCGATCCCTTCGCCGCGGGGACCTCCAATGATCTGAGCGGCGACACTGTCGCGAAGATCACCGGTGGCGGCACCGTTCTCGCCGCGCCGCTGTACCCCAACACGGTGGCCACGTTCGGTGTGAACGCCCGACGACCAGCGGGCTTCATCAGCGGCGGCGCCGCGACCGGCCGCATCAGTTACGACCGGCACCGCGATACCACGGCCCGGCACATCAATGTTCCAGTGCTGATCATGGAGGCGGTGATCACGAACCCCCAGACATCCAACGGGACCGGGGGCGACGCCTCGCTCGTCGGCGACTGCACCGCGGTAGGTGCGACGTGCCCGAGTGGCGACCAGTCCGTGGTCGTGTATCTCGAGGACAATTCCGACTCCGGGGCCAACTCCGACGTCTTCAAGATCCTCTTCTGCTCTACCCCAGCAGCGGCTCCGCCGCCCACGTTCAACGGCGGCGCCCTCCCGGGCTGCGATGCGCCGGAGGGCGGAACGCTGCGAAGCGGCAACATCCAGGTCCATTCGACCGCAGGCGTGCTCGGCGAGGTCACCACGACCGCGGCGGCCGCGGGTATCTTCCCAGCCTCCGCGAGCCTCAACGGCGTGCAGCTCGCCGGCGGCATCTTCGGTATCGGCGCGCAGAACGCGAGCGGCGCGTCCGGCGGCGACATCGAGATCCAGTTCACCGGAATGAGCCTGCTCGGCTTGTCCCAGCAGGTCACCATCGTTGGCTGGGTCACCAGCTCGACGATGGCCGGCGGCGCGGCGACTCTCAACGGAAACGCCGTCCTCGATATGGGCGAGGGGCCGCCACCCACGGGCGGACACCCGTTCAGCATCAGCGTCACCCCGACTGGGATGACGGTCACCATCGATGGGACTGCGCTTCCGACCCTGCCGATGTCCGACGGCTTCATCACCGTCGAGTAGCGGCGATCTGAGACTGACACGGGCTAGATGCCGTGGGCCGCGAGGTCCACGGCATCTTCCTGTCGATCCGGCATCTCCCCCAGAAGTCCGACGACCCGGCCGATCAGCCGGTTACCATCGCCTGCGAGTGAAGGGTCATCTGCTGGGACTCGTGATCGCCGCCGCGGCGCTGGGCGCCGCCTGCGGCAGCACGCCTCCCGCGAACACGGCGGACGATGCCCTCAGTCGCGCCCTGCAGGCCCACACGGCGGGCAAGCTCGATGAGGCAACGACCGCGTACTTCGAGACGCTGGCGAAGGATCCGAAGAACAAGTTCGCCTTCTACAACCTCGGCGTGATCGCGCAAACGCAGAATCGCCCGGTCGCAGCGGAGTCCTTTTACCGGCTTGCGATCGAGCAGGATGCGCAGATGGGATCGGCGCTCTTCAACCTCGCGATCCTGCGCGCGCAGGCGGGTGCGAATCAGGAGGCGGCGGATCTCTATCGGCGCGTCATCGCCATCGATCCGAACTACGCCGCAGCGCACTTCAATCTCGGTCTGATCCTGCGCGCGCTTGGCCAGAACGCCGAGGCGCAGCAGGAGCTTGCGACGGCGCAGCGGCTCGACGCGAAGCTCGTCGCACCGACGCCGTCCGCGAGTCCCGCGCGCCAGGCGAGTCCCTCGCCGACGAGGTGATCACGTCGCGTCTGAGCTGACGCTCCCGCGGCTGCAGCGAGTCTTCCTCATCCTTCTCGTCGCCGTGCCCACGGCGATGAACGCGGTCGCCCTCCTTCCCGAGATCACGATCCCGGTCCCCAATGTCAACGACGATGCGCAACACATCGCCTTCGTCCGACGCGCGGCGGACGGATGGTCGCGCGGCGAGAACGTCATCGATCTCTGGGTCCCGGAGTTCGAGCTCGGGGCCCCGATGTTCCTCGATTACCAGCACCTGCCGCACGTCGCGGTGGCTGCCCTCGACCGATTGACGCTGGGCGCGGTCGATCTGCGCACGCTCTTCGACCTCGTGCGCTACGTGCTCCTACTCGCCTTTCCGCTCACGGTGTTCTGGTCGATGCGGACGATGGGCTTCACGTCCGTCGCGAGCGCCATCGCCGCGGCCGCGAGCTCGTTGCTTTCGGGCAACCATCGCTATGGCTTCGAATACGACAGCTACGTCTGGCGCGGGTTCGGCGTCTTCACCCAGCTTTTCGCGATGCACCTCTCGTTCATCGCGCTCGCGACGCTCCACCGTGTCGCGAACAGAGGGACCGGGATCGTGGCGGCCGCGCTCGCGTGTAGCGCGCTAGCGCTCTCGCACCTGATCTATGGGTACATGTTCGCGATCACCGCCGTCGTCCTGCTGCTGTTCGGCGTGACACGCGCCAATGTCGCCGCTCGCCTGCGGCGCTTCGCGGTCGTCGGCGCGATCTCGGCGGCCGTGACGTCATACATGTGGCTGCCGTTCTTCATGCAGGCGGCCTACGTCAACGTCTCGCCCTACCTGGATCGAGCCAAGTACGACTCGTTCGGCGCGGGCCCGATCCTCACGTGGCTGTTCACCGGCGACCTGCTCGACCACGGCCGCCTGCCCGTCCTCACGCTCCTGTTGGCGGCCGGCGTGATCTGCAGCCTGCTCGTGCGCGCGCGACTTTCGCTGCTCGCGCTCAGCCTCTTCGGACTGTGGCTCGTCCTCTACTTCGGTCGACCGACGCTCGGTCCCTTGATCGACCTGTTGCCGCTGCACGACAGCCTGATCCTGCACCGCCTTGTCGGCGGAGTCGACACCTTCGCGATCGTCCTCATGGGGATCGGCGGCGCGTGGCTGTGGGGCCTCGCTGCGATGTCGACGTCGCGCCGCAGACTGATCTTCGTCGGTATCGCGAGCCTGGTGTTCTTCGCCCCGGCGATCGCTGAACGATGGTCGTACTACGCGCAGAACACGGAGTGGATGCACGAGACGCAGGCCGCGCTCGACGGTGACGCAGATGCGCGGACGATCCTGGGTGCGCTTGGCCGGCAGCCTCAGGGCCGGGTGTATGCGGGACTCCGCAGCAACTGGGGACAGACGCTCGACTTCGGCATCCCGTTCAACTCGGTCCGCTTCTACAACCTGCTCGCGCACTACGAGCTCGATGCGGTCGCGCCGCCCAACCAGAGCCTGTCCCTCAATGCGGATCTGCTCTGGGAGTTCAACGATCAGGATCTCTCGCACTACCGGCTGTTCAACGTCGACTACGTGATCGCGCCGCGCAACGTGAGCTTCCCTCCTGAGCTTCAGGTGCTCGCCTCGACGTCGAAGTACGTGCTGTACGCCGCGCCGGGACACGGCTACGCGGAGTACGCAGCGATCGCGCACAGCGAGACCGCGTCGACGCAGCAGCAGCTGTTCACGAAGGAGCTCGCGTGGCTGCGGAGTGGTGAGCCGGCGCGCTGGACATTCACGCGCTACGACTATCACGGAGCGGCGGCTCCGACCGACGAGGCATTCCCGATCCCCGACTGCCCGCTCGGTCGCGTCGCCTACGAGCGTGTCCAGCCGGCGCGGTTCGAGGTCCTCGCGCGCTGCGACGCCGCCTCGGCGATGGTGATCAAGGTCACCTATCACCCGAACTGGCACGTCACCGTCGATGGCGCCGAGGTGCGCACGTTCATGGCGTCGCCGAGCTATCTCGCGTTCGCGCTGCCCGCCGGCGAGCATTTCATCGTCGCCGAGTACCGCTCGACGCCGGTAAAGGCGCCGCTGCTGGCGCTCGGCTCGCTCGTGCTGGCGGCGACGGTGGCGTTCGACCAGCGTCGACGGCTCGTGGCCTCCCCCAAGCGGGTGAAGGAGCTCTGGCGGCCCCTGCAGGCACAGTGGTCAGAACGACGAGGCCGGCGGGACTAGCTCGCCCCTCGTTCCAGGCCCCACGCCCGCCTAGATTGACCGCAGGCCAAGACCGCAAGGTCGAGGCGGACCCGAGCGAAACGGCAAACCCGTCGCGAGGCGGGGACGCAAAGCCTCCGGACTCAAAGAGTTAGCGGGGTTACCGAAACGAGGATGAGCGTGAAGAAGCTTCTGACCGTCGCGGGCGTCGGCGTGCTGGCAGTGCTGGCCCTGGTGTTCGTCTTCCGCTCCCAGGCGAGCGCGAACGACGGTCCGACCTGCGCCCCGACCACCGGCTTCATCCCCCAGTTCTGCGTGAACGTGCCCGTGGGCACGAGCGCGCGCCGCGAGACCACCGTCCCGCTGTCGACGGTCCTCACCGTGCGCGCCGACGTCCGCGTCGAAGCGGGCATCCCGGCTCCCGAGGTCGTGCGCCTCGCCTCCAGCGTCGACGGCGCGATCGCCCGCATCGAGCAGGTCTTCGACCGCCCGTTCACCACGAAGCCCCGCATCCTCGTCTTCGCGACGCGCGCGAGCTTCGCGCGCGCCACGCAGGAGCTCTTCGGGTACTCGACCGAGACCGCGGCGAGCGTCGCCGCTTCGTACGGCGGCGTGTTCGACCCGCAAACGCTCACCATCGCGGTGAGCTGGCAGGCCGCTTCGAGCGCGAACCTCTCGAGCCTTCTCGCGCACGAGCTCACGCACCTCGCCACCCGCGAGATCGTCGGTCACAACGCGGTCCTCCCCGCGTGGTTCGAAGAAGGGCTCGCGGCAAAGATCCAGGCGGCCGGCATCGACGCCGACGCGCAGCTCGCGGCGCGCTCGCTCCTTGCGAACGCTCCACACACCCTCGACACGGTCACGACGCTGGCCGAGTGGCACCAGGTCTACGCGAAGCTCGGGGTCGGCCTCTACGCCGTCTCGGCCGAAGCCGTGAGCGCGATCGAAACGCAGATCGGCCACGGTGCGATGTTCGCGATGCTGGCCGAGGTCGGAGGCGGCGCGCGCTTCGAGGATGCCTACCGTGCGCACGCGGGCGAAGACCTCGACGAATTCATCGCGAGCTTCACCGGGGACCTCGCCCTCACGCCGACCGCTCAGGTGGGCAAGGCGCTCGACGGCAGCGGGAACCTCAGCTGGACGCTCGGCGCGTTCGCCGCGAACAGCGACGTGCGGGTCACGATCTTGGGCAAGAGCTACGACCTCGCCTTCACGGTGCGCACCGATGGGACCGGGATGTACCGCGGCAGCTTCGGATCGACGGCACCGCTCGGCACCTACACGCTGACGGCACAGAGCGCGACGGCCCACGCGACGACCACGATCGACACGGCGTCGCGCTAGCGGGCGGAGTCCTTCTCGAGCAGCCCACGGTTGTGCACGAACAGGGCGGCCTGCGTGCGATCGGTGAGCTCGAGCTTGCTGAAGATGTTCGAGATGTGCGTCTTCACGGTGCGCTCGCTGATGCCGAGCTGAGCGCCGATCTCCTTGTTCGCGCGGCCGCTCGCGACCAGACGTAGCACCTCGCGCTCCCGCGGCGTGAGGTCGGAGTAGACGTCCGTCTCTCCCGACGGCGCGTTGGTGCGCAGCTGCCCGAACTCGTCGAGCACGCGCCGCGCGACCGATGGGTAGATGAGCGAGAAGCCGTCGGCAACGGTACGGATCGAGTTCGTCAGCTGCGTCGCCGTGACTTCCTTGAGCAGATAACCCGATGCACCGGCGCGGATCGACGAGAACACGAGATCGTCCTCGTCGTAGTTCGTGAGCACGATGACCCGCGCCGACGGGACGTAGTTGCGGACGCGGCGCGTCGCGGTCACGCCGTCCCAATCGCCCATGTTGATGTCCATCAGCACGACGTCCGGCAGCAGCTCCTGCGCCAGCTCGAGCGCCGCGTGGCCGTCGCCCGCCTCGCCGACGATCTCGATGTCTGGCTCCGTCTCGAGGATGGTGCGGAGTCCGCTGCGCACGACGGCGTGGTCGTCGACGATCAGAACGCGGATGCGGCGTTTCTCGTTCATCTGCCGAACAGCCTCGCGAAGAAGCCAACGGGCTGTGCGGTTCCGTCGGTCGTCTCGATGGGAACGACGACGTCGGTGGAGCGGCGCCCGTAATTCGCCTCGGACGCCAGGCGCATCGACTCCGACATGTAGGGGATGCTCGAACGAACGATGCTGCCCTTGCCCGGCTCGCTGCGGACGACGAGGTGCCCGCCCGCGGCCTCGGCGCGCTCGCGCATGCCGACGACGCCGAAGTGTCCGCGATCCTCCGCGCCGCGGAACGTCTCGTCGACGTCGAAACCCTTGCCGTCGTCCTCGACGGTCACGACGACGCCGTCCTGGTCGTACAGAAGGCCGACCTTCGCGGTGGTCGCTCCGGCGTGCTGCGCGACGTTGCGCAGCGCCTCGCCCACGATGCGAATGATCGCGCGCTCCACCACCGCATCGAGCGCGCGCGATTGGCCGGTCTCCTCCATCTGCACGTGCAGGCCGGTCTGCCGGCGCAGGTCGTCGACGAGTCGACCGAGTGTGACCGGAAGGTTCAGGCCACCCGTCTCGCTTTGGCGCAGCGCGGTCATGTACTGGCGAACGTCCATGAGGGTCGCGCGAGCGTCGCGGGACGCCTTCGCGAGCTGGGGCCCGAGGAGCGCGGGGTCTTTGTCGAGCGCGCGCTGACAGCCCTCGAGCGCGAGCACCACACCGGTGAGCTCCTGCGCGAGACCATCGTGCAGCTCCTGCGCGATCTTCCGCCGCTCGGCCGCCACGCCCTGGTCGACGACGTCGGTCGACGTCGATCGTTGCAGCAGTCCCACCAGGTACTCGCCGACGCTGAGGCTGAAGTCAGCGTCGTCTTCGGAGTACGGACCCGACGCGCGCGCGGTCACGAGAACGCCGAGCGCGCCGATGGGCGTCACGAGAAAGTTCGGGCCTCGTGGCGGAGCCCACGACGGCATCGTTCGGAGCTCGGTGAACGATCCGCGCGCGGCGCGCTTCTCACGGAGGACCGTCGCGAGAACGGTATCCGCTTCGTCGACCAGCGCTTCCGACGTCCCCTTGTCGTAGCCGGTCGCCGCGCGCCGACGCAGCTTGTGCTCCGAGAGCGCCCAGATCCCGACGGCGTCGTGCCCGAGCGCTCCGGCGAGCATCATCGCCGCGCCATCGAGGTCGCTCTCCACGTCCGTGCCGAGGGTCGCGAGGCGTGAGAGCTCGAAGAGGACCATCGCCTGCTTGCGGTCGTCTTCGGCCTGATGGAGGCGTGCCTCGATCTCCTGTGTCGTCTTGCTGCTGCGCCAGAGAGCGTTCGCCTCGGCCAGCTCGATGCCCGCGAGCTCTGCGAGCCGCGTGAGCGTCGGCAGGTCGTCGTCACGGATCTCGCGGCCCGCGACGAACGCCGCGAGCGCGCCGGCGATCTGGTCACGCCAGACGATCGGCGCCGCGAGCAAGGTCTGCGCCTCGCGCCCGTCGCCGAGCTGCAGGGCGCCGTTCTGGACCTGCTCGGTCGACCCGGTCTGTACCACGCGGATCAGGGCCTCGCCCGCCGGACCATCCCAACTGCTTTGAGGGATGTTGTGCGACACGTACGTGGAGAGGCCGGACTGGCCGGGAAGGACAATGGCGATGCCGTCGAGGCGGCCGAGCGCCGCGAGGTGCGCAAGGCGCGCCGACCAAAAGTCGGCGCTGGACCTGCTGCTCAAACCTCCCCTTTCCGCGTCGCCTAGGCGATAGACGCTTCGCCCTCGATCCGGAACTCGAGCACGTTGCGTGTGCCGGACACGAGACGCAGCTGCGGCTCGTCGATCACGCGCAGCCCGCTGGCGAACTCCTCCGTCGTCATAGGAGAACGCAGCGCCACTGTGAGTGTCGCTATGCCGCCGCGGAAGTCGCGGACGTACAAAGACCGTACGGTCGGTAGCGACTGGATGCGACGCTCGACCTCGACCAGGCGGGCGAACGAACGGACCGGCGAAAGCACCAGTTGAAGGTCCGTCAAAGGGGCGCCGACCTCCACCCTCGCCGGAGGTATTTCGCGCCCCTCGAGGGCACGAAGCGGTGGCGGGACGGGCTGCGCGGCGGCGGCGGCACGCGCCGCGGCGGCGCGCCGCTCGCGCTCGGCCTGTAGCTCGGCGGCCATCTTCTCGGCGGCGGCCTGTTCCGCCATGGCTCGCTCGGCGGCGGCACGCTCGGCCCCGGCGCGCTCGGCCGCGGCTCGTTCGGCCCCGGCCCGCTCGGCGGCGGCTCGTTCGGCCATCGCTTGTTCCGCGGCGCGCTGCGCGGCAGCGCTCTCGGCTAGCGCACGGTCGGCCTCAGCCCGACGCTGCGCGGCACTGCGCTCCGCCTCGGCTCGCTCCAGCGCCGCGCGCTCGGCGGCCGCGTGCTCCGCGGCGGCGCGAAGCTCCTCCTGTGCTCGTCGCTCTTCGGCCGCGCGCCGCTCCTGGACCGCGCGATCCATCGCCGCGCGCTCTTCGGCCGCCCGTCGTCCTTCCTCAGCGCGGCGCTCGGTCGCGGCACGACGCTCTTCCTCAGCTCGTCGTTCGTCTTCGGCGCGGCGCTCCGCGGCCGCACGCTCTTCGGAGACCCGACGCTCGACCGCGACGCGCTCTTCATCCGCGCGCCGTTCGGCTGCGGCCTGCTCGACAGCGGCGCGTTCCGCGGCCGCGCGTTCCGCCGCGGCGGTCTCCTCGCTGGCGCGGAGCTCCTCTTGTTCGCGCCGCTCCATGGCGGCCTGTCGCTCCTGGATCGCGCGCTCGAGCGCCGCGTATTCGGCTGCGGCCCGCTGCTCCTCTTCGGCGCGACGCTCCTGAGCGACACGTCGCTCCTCCGCGGCGCGATCGGCCGCGGCACGGTCCTCCGCCGCGCGCCGTTCGTCGAGCTCGCGCGCTTCGGCCGCCGCGCGCCGCTCCTCGGCCGCTCGTTCCGCCGCGGCGCGTTCTTCCGCGGCGCGCTCTTCCGACGCGCGACGATCGGCCGCGGCACGTTCGGCGGCCGCCTGCTCCTCCGCCGCGCGGCGCTCTTCTTCGACGCGCCGCTCTTCGGCGACGCGCCGTTCTTCGGCGGCGCGCAGCTCCATCGCCTCGCGTTCCGCTTCGATGCGTCGCGCCTCTTCGGCGAGCCTTACCTCTTCCGCGTGCCGCGCGAGCGCGGCGTGGTCGACGGCGGGGAAGGTCTCTTCGTCCTCGAGGACCGCGAAGGCCTCGTGGTCTTCGCCCTGCGCGGTCGCCTGCTCCGCGACGTCGGGTGCGGCCGCGACGGGCTCGTCCACTGTCGGCCACGGTTCCTCGATGCGAGGCGCTGCTCGTGACGTGGCGGGCGGCGCAGTCGGCTCCGGTGGCGCGGTCGGCGCGCGTCGGTACTCGACGATCAGCTCTTCGAAGAGACCGCGCAGCGCATCGGACGCCGCGGCGCGCAGCTCGGGGGCGCTCGCTTCGAAGGCGGCCGGCCGGCCCAGCGGGGCGATCGTGCCGCGGCGCTGCTGAGCGATGTCGTCCTGCAGCTGATCGTGTTCCTCGCGCAGGCGCTCGATCTCTTTGAGCAGCATCCGGCGCTCTTCGCGGGCCTGCTCCAGGATCTGAGACGCCGTCGTGTCCGCGCGCTCCCGGATCTCGTAAGCGGCGCGCAGCGCGCTGGCGAGCGCCTCCTGGGCGGTGGCGTCGTACTCCTCGATGATGGCCACCCGGCGCTGGGCGGCGTCAAGATCGGCCTGAAGCTGCGTGACACGCTTGGAGAGCTCGGCCACCCGCAATGACAGGGCGGTGACGATGTCGTTCGAGCTATTCACGCGGCCTTCGGCCAACGTGGACCGCCTTTCTTCCTCGCCTCTCCCCGCTTGCGGCCCCAGCGTACACAATTCAGCGGTGGCGAAGAAGGACAAGAAGTCCAAAGACCAGGAAGCGCCGGTGGACCTCGCGGCGCGCATCGGCGCGCGTCCTGAGCCGCCGCCGACTCCGCCGCCCGCTCCGCCCCAGAAGGCGCCTCCACCACCGGCCCGTCTCGACGCACCGCTGCCGCCGCGCCGCACCGAAGAGCGGCCGCGCGAAGACCGTTCGCGCCGGACGCCGCCCGCGACCGGACCGAAGTCCCAGCCGCCGGATCCGAGCTCGGTGGAATGGCCGTCACCGATCCCACCGATCGACGAGCGCATCGAGCCGGCGATCCCATCCACGCGAACGCCGCCCGGTCCGGGTGAGACTGATCTCGTAGTGACACCGCTGCCGACACCCGATGACTGGCATCGCTTCGAGCTCGCGCTGCGCCGCGTGCGCGGAGTGGGGCAGCTGAAGACGGAGTACTACCGGCACTCGGTCCTGAAGGTGCGCGTCAGCTTCAGCGGCGCTGATCGCCTGGCTCATCTGCTGCGCGCCGGCCTGCCGGGCTATCGAGTGCGCGTCATCGGCGAGGATCGCAAGACACTGCAGATCCTCGTCGCTTCGGAGTCGGACGAACGGCGACCGGGCTGAGCGGCTGCATACGGTGCATAGCCCCTAGACTCGCTCGGTGAGCTCCGACCTCGAACGTCGCGCGAAGCGCGTCCTTTCACCGCTCCCGGGCCGGTACACCTGGCTTCCGCTGGACCGCGGTGAAGGAAGCTGGCTCATCACGAAAGATGGCCGCCGCGTTCTCGATCTCACCTGTGGCATCGCGGTCACCAACGTCGGGCACGCGCATCCGAAGGTCGTGCGAGCGGTCAGCGAGCAGGCCGCGAAGCTGATGCACATCTCCACCGGCGTCGCCACGTACGAGTCGAACATCGCGCTCGCCGAGGCTCTCGGCACCGTGACACCACGCGGACTCGACACCGTGTTCTTCGGGAACTCGGGCGCGGAGGCGGTCGAGGCGGCGATCAAGCTCTCGCGCCAGTACACGAAGCGCCAGGCGATCATCGCGTTCCGCGGCAGCTTTCACGGACGCACCGCCGGAGCGCTCACGGTCACGACCTCGAAGTCGTCATACCGCCTCGGCTACGGCGCGATGCTGCCCGAGGTGTACATCGCACCGTACCCGTACGCGGTGACGTGTCCGATCAAGCCCGCCCACGACATGAAGACCTGCGCGGAGCACTGCCTCGCGGAGCTCGAGATGATGTTCGAGCACGAGGTGCCACCGGAGCACGTCGCCGCGATCCTCATCGAGCCGGTACTGGGTGAGGGTGGCTACGTCGCGCCCCCGAGCTCGTTCCTGGTGGCGCTGCGTGACATCGCGACTCGCATCGGCGCGCTCCTCGTGATGGACGAGGTGCAGACCGGGTTCGGCCGCACCGGCGCGTGGTTCGCGACGCAGAAGCATGGTGTCGATCCCGATATCCTCGTCATCGCGAAGGCGCTCGGCGGCGGCATGCCGCTCGGAGCGATCGTCACGTCGCGTGCGATGCAGGACAAATGGATCTCGGGCACGCACGGCTCGACCTTCGGCGGTAATCCCGTGTCCTGCGCGGCCGGCCTCGCCACGTTCGAGATCATCCGCGACGAGGGTCTGGTCGCGCGCGCGGAGCGCCTGGGCGAGCTGATGGTGACGGAGCTCGCGCCGCTGCGATCGGATCCGCGCGTTCGCGAGATCCGACGGTTCGGTGCGATGGTCGCGATCGAGTTCGACGCGAAGGCCACGGCGAAGGCCGCGATCGCCGGCGCGCTCGAGCACGACGTGCTCCTCATCACCTGCGGTGCTCACGATCAGGCCGTGCGCTTCATCCCGGCGCTCAACATCGCCGAGGACGACCTGCGGAAGGGCGTCCGTGCCCTCGTCGAGGCGCACCGGAGCGCGGCGGTGGCGACCCCCGCCTGACACCGCGCTGATCCCGCCCAGGACCGTCCACGACTCACCCCTACTCGAAAGTCAGGCCGGATTCAGCGTTCGTTCAGCGTCGTCCGGACGTTCCTCGCGTTGTTACAGCGTCGGGGGAGGTAGGCGATGCAGGTGCCTGGCACGGCGCTTCTCGTCGAGGACGATCCTGGGATCGCCGCCACGCTGCGGAGTCACCTGACGCGCGCCGGCTTCACCGTTTACGAAGCTCGGAGCGAACGAGACGCGGTGCAGCGTGTCGAAGAGATCGCGCCGGATGTAGTGATCCTCGATCTCGCGCTGGAGAACGGCGGAGGCATGGGAGCGTGCCGACGCATCCGCGAGCTCCCGTCTGTCGGTGACGTTCCGGTGCTCGTGCTCTCGGCCGAATCGGATGTGACGGCAAAGCTCGCGCTCTTCGAGCTCGGCGCCGACGACGTCGTCGCGAGCACGTGCGATCCGACCGAGCTCCTTGCCCGCGTGCGCGCGATCCTCCGTCGCGGCGCAGATCGCCAGACCATCCGGCGGATCGGTCCGCTTCGCATCGCCCTCGCGACCGGTGATGCGTGGCTCGCCGAACGCCAGCTCGAGCTGACGAACGGCGAGCGCGCCGTGCTGATCGAGCTGGCGCGCGCGTATCCCGGTCTCACCTCGCGAACGGTCCTTGACCGGCGACCAGATCAAGATCGCGACGTGAGCTCGAACGTGACCGAGGTACTGGTCGCTCGCCTGCGTCGCAAGATCGAAGCGGCCGGCGGCGGTGTGGAGATCCACGCGGTGCGACGCTCCGGTTACGTGCTCCGGCCGCTGACTGCAGCGGCGGTCGCTCCCTACTAACCACATCCGGAGCGTCCACTCTCGGTAGCGGACCAGCGAGCAACAGCTGCGAGACGTGCTTGCCAGCGCTTGATGACACTCCGGTCTTGACACGCCCAATTCACGGGCGTAGGTTCAACCACCCCACAGGTTGTGGCGCCGGGGCGGGCCGCCACAAGGTGTAGGGGATTGAGAGATGGAGGGGCTGTATGACCGTCCTGACGCACGCCCCAGGGATCCGACGCGCTCAGGTGGTCGTGCTCCTCCTTCTTACCGCGCCATACCGCGTACCGGCCGTCTCGGCCCGTTAAGGGGGGTTTCTCATGGCCATCACCGCGCTACCGCAGCACTCCGTCTCCGCGCCGGCGCCACGCAAGGGCCTGCGCCTGGAGCGTTATTTCACCCACGAGGGCGTGCACCCCTACGACGAGATCGAGTGGGAGCTACGCGACGCGGTGATCCCGGGCGAGGGCGGCAACGTCTTCGAGCAGCGAGGCGTCGAGGTGCCGAAGTTCTGGTCCGCGACCGCGACGAACGTGGTCGCGTCCAAGTACTTCCGCGGGAAGCTCACCTCGCCGGAGCGCGAGTGGAGCGTGAAGCAGATGGTCGACCGCGTCGTCGACCAGATCACAGCGTGGGGGATCGAGGGCGCGTACTTCGCCACCGAAGCTGACGCTGAGATCTTCAGCCACGAGCTGAAGTACCTCATGGTCAATCAGCATGCGTCGTTCAACTCACCGGTCTGGTTCAACATCGGCGTGGACGGCGTGCCCCAACAGAGCTCAGCGTGCTTCATCCTCTCGGTTGCCGACGACATGCACTCGATCTTGGATTGGTTCAAGAACGAGGGCGTGATCTTCAAGGGCGGCTCGGGATCCGGGATCAACGTGTCGCGTATCCGTTCGAGCAAGGAGCAGCTTTCCGGCGGCGGCTGGGCCTCCGGACCGGTCTCGTTCATGCGCGGCGCCGATTCGGTCGCCGGGTCCATCAAGTCCGGTGGCACCACGCGGCGTGCGGCAAAGATG
>VBEZ01000173.1 GCA_005882255.1 Chloroflexota bacterium
CAGGTATCGTGCGTGTCTGCGACGGTGCGTGCACCTAGCGCCGGTGGCGCGCGCGCGAGGCTAGGACTTGGCGGGCGTGGCTAACTCTCGCAACTGCGCGAACAGGAGCCGGATCGACAGGCCCCCGACCGCGGCGCCGAGCAACGGACCGACCCAATAGACGTACCAGTTGTCGAAGAACGCCGCGGGGACGGCGGTCGCGACGTGCCGCGCGGGATTCATCGCCGCGCCGGTGAGCGGGCCGCCCATCAGGATGTCGGTCGCGACCGTGAGGCCGATGCCGAAGCCGGCGATGCGTGGCGCGAGTGGCGACACCGCGGTGCCGTACACCGCCCACACCAGGAAGATCGTGAGCAGCGCCTCGACGCCGATGCCGATCGGCACGCTGACGCCGTTCGCGAGCGCCGGTGTGCCGAGGTGCGTCTTGTCGACCGCCGCCAGCGCGAAGTCGAATATGCCGCGGAGCGCGAAGCCGGCGGCGAGGCCGCCGACGAGCTGCGCGATCCAGTAGGTGGGCACGCGCGACCAGGGATGCCGGCCCGCGATCGCGAGCGCGAATGTCACTGCGGGATTGAAATGGCCGCCCGATATCGGCCCGAACGCGGACACCGCGACCGCGAGCGTGACGCCGTGCGCGAGCGCGATCGCGACAAGTCCGCCGCCGCTGCCGTTCGCGTCGGCGATGATCGCGCCGGCGCCGATGCAGAAGAACCAGAACGTGCCAGCGGCCTCCGCGAGCAGCGCGCGGCTGTGCTCGCTCATCACGCCTCCCTCCCTAGTCGTCGGGTATTGTCCACGGGTGGCCGATTTCCGTCCCGTCGAGGCAGTCAAGGCGCGCATCCTGAACATCCGGGCCGCGCAGGCGACCACGACGATCGAGGACGCGAACGCCGAATGGATCGAGGTCCAAGCCGCGCTCGATAGCGATCTGGCGAACTGGCGCCTGCAGCACCTGCGCGCGCTCTGGCGCGAGGAGATCCGGAAGCCGGTCGAGTGGGAGTGGGTCTACACCTGGGGCTCGCCGTCCTTCGTGCGTGCGGGCGAGATCTACCGGATCCACTCGGGCTCACGCGTGCGCGCGGCGACGCATCCGCTCGCCGACGATCTCGTCGGGGGCCGCAAGCACGTGTACGCGGCGGGGCCGATCGCCGCGGCGCGCCTGCTGTGGACGCGCGGCGACTACGCGCGGCTGGTCGATGCCTTCGGCACGGTCATCGACGAGATCGTGGTGTGGCCGCCCGAGAGCGCCCCGCAGAAGGCCGAGCAGCCCGCTTCGCCGCGCTAGCCCGCGGTTTCGTCTTCGGCGGTGCTTTCCGCGTGGCGCGGTACTCCTTCGTTCTGACGGCGATCTTGCGGATGACCTTCTCGAGCACGGTCACGCCGATACCCGGACCGGTCGGCACGAGCATGGTGCCGTCGGCGCGCACGGTGAACGGCTCGCCGATGATCTCCGTCGCGAAGTAGCGTTCGGATGCGGACACGTCGCCGGGAAGGCTGAAATTCGGCAGTGACGCGAGGTGCACGTTGTGCGCGCGGCCGATCCCCATCTCGAGCATGCCGCCACACCACACCGGGACCCGTGCCTCGCGGCAGACGTCGTGGACGCGGCGCGCCGACGTCAGACCGCCGACACGTCCGGCCTTGATGTTGACGATCCGCGTCGCGCCGAGCTCGATCGCCTTGCGCGCGTCGTCGCCGGTGTGGATCGACTCGTCGAGACAGATCGGCGTCTTGATCTCACGCTGCAGCGTCGCGTGATCGACGATGTCGTCGTGAGCGAGCGGCTGTTCGATCATCATCGGCGTGTATGCGTCGATGCGCTGGAACAGCGGCGCATCCGCGAGCGTGTACGCCGAGTTCGCGTCCAGCATGAACGGCAGGTCGGGAAACTCGTTTCTGATCGCCTCCGCGACCGAGGCGTCCCAGCCCGGCTTGATCTTCACCTTCACGCGTTGGTAACCGGCGGAGAGCTCGCGGCGGATCGTTGCGAGCAGCTCGTCGATCGACGGCTGGATGCCGATCGCGACGCCACACAGGATCCGGTCGCGCGTGCCGCCGAGCAGCTTCGAGAGCGAGCGGCCGTCGCGCTTCGCGAAGAGGTCCCAGATCGCCATCTCGAGGGTCGCCTTCGCCATGCGGTGCTCGCGGATCCAGGCGACGATGCGCTCGGTGTCCTCGGGTTGATGCAGCTCGGCCGCCATCAGCGCGGGGATGACGATCTCGTCCAGCAGGTACCAAACCGTCTTGGGTGTCTCGCCCGAGTACCAGGGCAGCTCCGGCGCGACGCTCTCACCCCAGCCGACCGCGCCCTCGGATTCCACGCGCGCGATGACCCGCGTCTGATGCGTCTCGCGGGAGCCGCTCGTTTCGTACGCGCGCTTCAGCGGTAGGCGCAGCTCGAATAATTCGACCCTCTCTATACGCAACTCGTGTCCTTTCGTTCGGACGGGCCCGGCTCAGGGGTAGGGGCCCCTGTTAGCGAGCCGCAGCGAGCGTACGGCCCCGTCCGTGCCCTATTCATCGGTGTCGATCACTCCTTCACGCCGCGGCTGGGGGACGAGCAGGTACGCGCCGCGGCCATTCGCCGCGCGCAGGAACTCGACCGCCGCGTAGCCCCGCGCGAACGCGGGCTCGATCGCCTCACGGACCGCGAAGCGCCAGGCGAGCGCCGTCTTCGGATCGCGCGCCTTGAGCTCCTGGAAGTGGGCGGGTATCTCGAGGAGAAGGTGCGTCTCGTCGGTGGCGGGCGCGACATTTCCGGGTCGCTCGCCATCCGCGCGCAGCGTGTACGCGATGCCCTCACGCTCCGCCTCCTCGAGCGACGGCGGCCGATCCTCGCCCCGGAGACGCTTGTATGTCCGGTCGTGTCCGATCGGCCACTCGACGTAGATGCGATCAGATGGCAGACCCGCGTTGAGCTTGTCCGGCATCGGGCCGTAGAAGTCGCGGTGGTACTCGCGTGTGAACGCGCCGAGCTTTGCGAAGTTGAAGACCGCGTTCCGCGCCTCGAGCGGATCCATCGTCCACGCAATGACCTCGATG
The DNA here is from genome assembly GCA_005882255.1 of Chloroflexota bacterium. Classification (GTDB taxonomy): domain Bacteria; phylum Chloroflexota; class Limnocylindria; order P2-11E; family P2-11E; genus CF-39. The sequence goes on from VBEZ01000173.1 coordinate 3,043, forward strand.
CCTTGATCGAGGCAGTGGTCGCGCTGCGCTTCCTTCAGCGCTTTCGCCAGGCCGCTGCCGCGGTACGCCTCGCGCACGGCGAGCATGTGCGAGTGGTGACGGAAGTGGTAGTCGTAGATGCCGACGAAGCCGAAGACAAAGCCGGCGGCGCGCTCGTCACCAGCGGCATACCCGAGAGCGACGAACCCACCGTTGTGCACGACCGCGAGAAGCAGCTGTGGCGGGACGACGACGTCGCCGCTCCATACCTCCTCCTGGATCGGCACGGTCGCCGTGCAGGCGTCGATATCGCGCGCGGTCTCGATCCGGAACGACACAGGTGCGAAGTATCTCGCGGACCATTACCATCCCGCCGTCATGCCGGTCAGCACCGAATTCCTCAAGAAAGTCAGCTGGTTCGAGGATCTCGACCAGAAGTCGCTCGACGCGATCGCGAACGCCGCGGTCGAGCAGCGTTACCAGCCGGGGCAGGAGATCTTGCGCCAGGGTGACACCGGCGTCGGCGCGTTCATCATTCGTTCCGGCAAGGTCGACATCGTCCAGGACAAGGGCGGCAAAGAGATCAAGCTCGCGACCCTGGGACCGGGTGATGTCATTGGCGAGATGGCGCTCCTCGACGAGTTCCCGCGCTCGGCGAGCGCCCGCGCCGTCGAACCGACGACCGCGCTCGGCATCCAGCGCTGGCACTTCCGCGGGATCCTCGAGAGCCATCCGCAGCTTGCCCTCGCGCTGTTGCCGATCCTGGTCCGCCGCATCCGCAACGCCGAGGCGCAGCACCCCGAGGTCACCGCGCGGCATTAGACGGCGCGAGTCTCAGCGTGCGGTGGTCGAGTAGTTCAGCTGGTACGTTCCGGTCGCGTCGACGCGCACGGCGCGCACACGGATGAAGTAGGCGCCCGGGTCCCGGACGACGTACTCCACGCGCGCGACGCGGTCGGCGCCGGTGTTGACCTCCGGCGCGACCTCCGCTCCCGAGGCGTTGAAGATGGAGACGCCGCCGCCAGGCAGCGTGTCGGCGTGCAGCGTCACCAGCATCGCCGTGTTATCGGGTACTTGGACGCGGAAGAAATCGACGTCGCCCGCGGGCGAGATCGCTCCGTCGTGGACGCCCGCCGCGATGAGCGTCGCCGTCGCCGGGGTGTTGTTGGGCTCGGTATCGGCGACGGTCGGCGTGATGGTCGGTCGCGCGGTCGGAGCGATCGTCGGGGTTGTCGTTGGTGCGACCGTGGCCGCCGTCGAGGGGGCGACCGTCGGCGCGGTGGTGGGCGCAAGCGTCGTTTGGGCGGTGCGCTGCGGCGTGTTGGTGCGGTCGGCGGCGGCGTTCCGGTCGATGCCGCCGCGTAAGGCCAGAAGTGCCAGGACGAGGACGAGGATCGCGGGGACGATCGCGCGCCGCCAAGGGAATCCGCCGCGCGCCTCCGGCGGTGCGAGCACCGCGGTGGCCGCGCCGCCCGCGACGGTCGGCGCGACGAGGATCGGCTCGGCCGGCGGCGGCGGCTCGACGCGCGCCACGCCGCTGACGAGGCCCGACGGCGACAACAGCGGCGACGCCGCACCTTCGACCGGCATCGCCGCGATGACCGCGGCGGCTGCGATCGGTGGCTGCGATGGCCTGGCGGGCCCCGCGAAGGTCGTCGGCGCGGGCGTCGGCACGGAGAACTGCGAACCCGCGAGCGCGCGGACGAAGTCGCCGGACCGCGCGAAGCGGTCCTCGGGTCTCTTGGCGAGCGCGCGCAGGAGCGCGGCCTCGACACCGGGCGGCAACGCGACGCCCAGCTGGCTGGGCAGCGGCACCGGCTTGTTCACGTGCGCCATCAGCGCGGAGAGGGGATTGTCGGAGGGGAACGGATGGCGGCCGACGAGCATCTGGTACGCGATGATGCCGAGCGCGTACTGGTCCGCCGCGGGCCCGGCGCTCTCGGCGCCGCCCGCGAGCTCCGGCGCCATGTAGTCCGCCGTGCCCATGAGCGATCCGGCCTGCGTCATGCCCGATCCGGGCCCGACGATCTTCGCGAGGCCGAAGTCCGTGAGCACCGGCGTCCCCTCGCGCGTGAGGAGGACGTTCTGCGGTTTGATGTCGCGGTGCACGACGCCGCGCGCGTGTGCGTAGTCGAGGGCGCCGGCGATCGGCCCGAGGACGCCCATCGCGTACTCGAGCGGCAGCGGCGAGCCGAGCTGGTCGGCGAGCGTGCCGCCATCGATGTAGTCCGAAACGAGGAACGCGATGTCGTCCTGTTGCGTGAAGTCGAAGGCGGTCACGATGTTCGGGTGGCGCAGCTTGCCGATCGCGCGCGCTTCCTGCGCGAAGCGGTCGGCGAAGGCCGGATCGCCCGCGGTCTGCGGCGGCAGGACCTTGATCGCGACGTAACGGCCGAGGGACGCTTGATACGCCTTGTACACGGCGCCCATCCCGCCGGCACCGATCTTCTCGACGATCTGGTAGTTCCCGAGCGTGTTCCCGGGCTGCAAGCTCACTGGTCGATCCCCTCCACGCGGTGGGCCTCCACCGGGGTCTTCCGTCCTTTCAACTCCAACGCGCCGAGGGGTGTCGTCCGTACGCCCTCGCCCGCCGCCTGAAGGACGACCGCGGAGCAGACGACCTCGCCCGCCTTGGCTTGGCCCTGGAGCCGTGCGGCGACGTTCACCGTGTCGCCGATGGCGGTGAAGTTCTGGTACTGCTCGCTGCCGAGGTTGCCCACCATCGCCTCGCCGGTGTGCACGCCGATGCCGTAGCCGAGATCGGTGCCGACCTCGCGCGCCGCATCGCGCATCGCGAGCGCTCCGCGGAGCGCGCGCCGCACGTGGTCTTCCTGCGGCACGGGCGCGTTCCAGAGCGCGAGGATCGCGTCGCCAGCGAACCGGTCGATCGTGCCGCCGGTCCCGCGGATCGCCTTCGCCGCTGCGCCGTGGTACCGCATGAGCAGCGAGACGACGCGGTCGGGCGGAAGCTGTTCGGCGATCGCGGTGTACCCGCGCACGTCCGCGTGCACGACGCTCACGGTCTGCGTCTGGCCTCCGACGTCGACGAACGACGGCCGCGCGTCGACCATGTCAGCGACGTTGTCGCCGAGGTAGCGCCTCAGGGCGTCGCGGAGTCGCACCTGGTTATCCGCGAGCGCCTCGAGCTTCGGCGAGGAGGTGTCCTCGTCGGCGACGAACACGATGCCGTTCACATTCCCGCGTGCGTCTTTCAGCGGCCCCGCGGTCGCACGCAGCTTGGCGCGGCGGCCGCTCGGCAACGTCGCCTCGATCGCGCGCGCCTCGCCCTCGGCCGCGCCTCTCAGCATCAGCTTGAAGACGCGCTGCGAGAGGGACTCGCCGAAAACGACGGTGTAGCTCTTTCCTACCGCGTCGGCCTCGGTCGTCGAGAGCAGCCGCTCGGCGTTCCGGTTGAGGGAGCGAACGCGTCCCTCGGTGTCGAGCAGGACGACCGAAGACGGGTTGAACTGCAGCAGCGCGAGGCTCAGTCCCTGTTCGTTCCGATCCCGATCCCTTTCCACTCAGGTCAGTCTCACTAACCGTCGGCACGCCGACAAGCCCCACGGATGGGGGATGACGGGTACGCTTCCGCCGTGCCGCGGCTGGTGGAGTGCGTGCCGAACGTCAGCGAGGGCCGCCGCCGCGACGTGATCGACCGACTGGCGAAGGCCATCCGCGGCGTCCCCGGGGTCCGCCTTCTCGATCAGACGAGCGACGTCGATCACAACCGCTCCGTCTTCACCTTTGCCGGCGACGCCGACGTGGTGACCGCCGCGGCGCACGCCCTCATCGCCGCCGCATTCGGCGAGATCGACATGCGCTCGCACAAGGGCGAGCACCCGCGCCTCGGCGCGGTGGACGTCGTTCCGTTCGTGCCGCTCGCCGGCGTGACGATGGAGGAGTGCGTCGCCATCGCCCACGCCTTCGGGCACGAGGTCGCCGCCCGCCATCAGATACCCGTCTACTTCTACGCGCGTGCGGCGCTGCGCCCGGAGCGCATCCGCCTGCCCGACATACGCAAGCCGCAGTACGAGGGCCTCGCCGAGCTGCTCACGACGACGCACGTGCCGGACGCCGGACCGGCCGTCCTCCACGCGAAGGCGGGCGCGATCGTCGTCGGCGCGCGCCCGCCGCTCATCGCGTTCAACATCGAGCTCGACACGCCCGACGTGAAGATCGCCAAGCGCATCGCGAAAGAGATACGTGAGTCCTCAGGTGGTCTCCCCGCGATCCAAGCGCTCGGGTTCGAGCTCACCGATCCGCCGCGCGCGCAAGTGTCGATGAATCTCCTCGACACGACCGTGACGTCGCTCGCGACCGCGTGGCGCGAAGTCGAGCGACGCGCGAACGACGCCGGCGTAAGCGTGCTACGCGGCGAGCTCATCGGCCTGCTGCCTCTCGACGCGGCTCTTCAAGTGACGGCGAGCGCGCTCAAGCTCGAGAAGTTCGAGCGAAGTCGTGTGATCGAATCGCACTTCCTTGAGTGATATGACCTGGCGGGCGCTCCCCGCTGCCGCATAGGTCATGGCCGAAGCGGATCTCGTCATACGACGCGCGCGTCTTCTCACATTGGCGCCGCTCAAGGATGAGAAGCCGCGCGTCGGCGCGGCGGCAGGCGACGTCGGCGCGATCGACGGCGGTTGGCTCGCATCGCGCGACGGCGTCATTGTCGCGACCGGTCGTGGCGACGCGTGGCATGACCTCGAGCGCACGCCGGAAGCGATCGAGGTCGATGCCGAGGGCCGCGTCGTGATGCCTGGTTTCGTCGATTCGCACACTCATCTCTGTTATGCGGGCCAGCGGTGGGACGAGTTCGTGACGCGGAGGAGTGGTGCGGATTACCTCGCGGTGCTCGAGCGTGGCGGCGGCATCCATGCGACGGTGCGGGCGACGCGCGAGACGAGCGACGACGACCTGCTCGCGCTGATCCGACGACGTCTCGCGCGCGCGATCGCGCTCGGCACGACGACCATCGAAGTGAAGAGCGGCTACGGACTCGAGCCCGCCGAGGAGCTGCGGCAGCTGCGGGTGATCGCGGCGGCTGCGAAAGGAACGCGCATCGACGTCGCGGTCACCTATCTCGCGCTGCACGCGCTTCCCGCTGCCCGAGCGGACGATCGCCGCGGCTTCGTGCGCGAGGCCGCGCAGGCCGTCCGGACCGTGGCCGACGAAGGTCTGGCCGAGGCGGTCGACGCGTTCGTCGAGAACGGCGTCTTCGACGTCGAAGACGTGCGGCCGCTCGCGAAGGCCGCGAGCGAAGCGGGTCTCGCGCTCACGCTGCACGCGGACCAGCTGAACGACGTCGGCGCGACCGCGTTCGCGGCGCGAGCGCACGCGCGCTCCGCCGACCACGTCGCGAACGCCTCGGCCGAGGGCCTGCGCGCGCTCGCGCGCGCCGCGATCCCCGCCGTGTTGCTGCCGGGCAGCGCGTTCTTCGTCGGCTACGCGCCGCCCGATGCGCGGCGGTTCCTCGCGGCCGAGGTGCCGATCGCGATCGCGACCGACCACAACCCCGGCACGTCGCCGCTCGAGGGCCTGCCCACGGCGATCGCGCTCGGCGTCGTGCTCTGCGGCCTCACGCCGCACGAGGCGATCGTCGCGGCGACGATCAACGGCGCGCACGCGCTCGGGCGCGGTGGCCGCACCGGCGCGCTGATCAAAGGACGCCGCGCCGACGTCGTGGTCCTCGACACCGACGACGAACGCGAGCTCGCGTACCGTCTCGGCGGACCGATCGTGCGCGAGGTCTACGCCGCCGGCACGCGCGTCGCGGCTAACGGGCCAGCGGTGTATCGATGAGGAGCAGCTCGCTCGTCTCGCTCGCCACGAGGTGCAGCGTGCCCGCATCGACGAGGTAGGCTGCGTCGCCTTTTGTCATGCTCTCGTCGTTCGCGCGCACTGCGCCACTGATGACGTAGAGATAACCGCCACGGCCGGCGCCGACGACGTGCTCGACCGCCTTCGCGGCCGACAGCGTCGTGACGTACATGCTGACGTCCTGCGCCACCGTGATGCCCTCGCCCTCCGCACCCTCGGGCTTCAGGAAGCGAAGCAGCCGGTCCGTACGGTCCGTCGCGGTGTACTGCCGCTGTGCGATCGACGGCGCGAGGCCGCGCCGCGACGGGAGGATCCACATCTGGATGAATTCCATCGGCTCGGTCTTCGAGTGGTTCCGCTCGGAGTGCTCCGCACCCGAGCCGAGGCGCATCCGCTGCACGCCGCCCGGCTCGAGGACGCCGTCGTTGCCGAGGCTGTCCGCGTGCTCGAACTGCCCGGACACGACGTAGGTGATGCCCTCGATGTCGCGGTGCGGATGCATCGGCCACGCGGCGCCGGGCACGAGCGTGTCGTGGTTGAAAACGCGGAGCGTGCCGATGCCCACATTGTTCGGATCGTCGTACCGATCGAAGGAGAAGTGCCACCGCGCCTTGAACCAGCCGCCGTCGATCCGGTAGATCGACGCGTTCGGCCGGAGCTGGAGCGGCGCCCGCGGGGACACGTCGATGCCGACGGTACTAGTTTCAGGACATGAGGTGGTTGAGACGTACCGTTCCACCCGGCGCGCGGGAGGTTGCACGCACGACGGGAAAGCGGGCGGAACCGTTCGTCCCGCCGCCACCGGCCCCGCGAGAGCTCGTCGATGTCATCGGTATCGGCCGAACGGAGATGGTCGCGGGCGTCTCGCTCACGCTCCTGGCGCTCGAGCGCTATCGCGAGGGCGACATCGTGACCTTCCGCATCGTGCGCAAACGTGGATTCAGCCGCGACTTTCCGTCGCCCGAGCTGCTCATCGCCGTCGGTCCCGCATCGGCCACCGAGTTGCCGCGCTACTCGATGATGAGTGGCGGCGGTGGCGGGGGCATGAACGAGATCGTCTACCGCATGTCGTATGGCCTCGTCCCAGGCATGCCGCTCGACGCGACGGATTGGATCATCGAGGTCCGCGAGGTCTCGTGGGTGCGAGACGGGATGAACGAGCGGAAGGTCTCATCGGTCGATGCTGGACCTTGGCGTTTCACGGTCAAGCCTTAGCATTCGCGCTGGCGTGCACTACCGCATACAGGAGGCGCGACCGGCGTGAGCGATCGGGTGGCGATCTATCCCGGCTCGTTCGATCCGCCCACCAACGGGCACATCGACATCGTCGAGCGCTCGGCGCGTCTCTTCGATCGCGTCGTCATCGGTGTCGGCCGCAACCTCTCGAAGAAGACGCTGTTCGACGCCGATCAACGTGTCGCCCTCATGCGTGAGGCCTGCAAGAGCTGCCGCAACGTCGACGTCACGACGTTCGACAAGCTGCAGGTGACATTCGCGAAGGAGGTCGGCGCCACCTTCATCATCCGCGGGATCCGCGCTCTGTCTGATTTCGAGTTCGAGTTCGAGATGGGCAACATGAATCGCAAGCTCGCGCCCGGGATCGAGATGGTCTACCTCATGACCGCGCCGGACTACCTCTTCCTCTCCGCGTCGCGCGTGAAGGAGCTCGTCGCGTTCGGCGCGCCGGTCGACGGCCTCGTTCCTCCCAACGTGGCGAAAGCGCTTCAGGCGCACATGGGGCAGGGAGGCCTCCGCACCGGCGCGACCGAATCGAACGACTAGCGTGACTGTCATCCTCGCGATCGACGTCGGCAACACCAACATCGTCGTCGGCGCCTACGACAAGGACCGCCTCATCCGCACCTGGCGCCTTGTCACGGTGCACGACCGCACCGAGGACGAGCTCGCGGTGATGCTCGACGGTCTGCTCGCGCAGGAGGACCTCGCGCTCGACGAGATCGACGCGCTCGTGCTGGGCAGCGTGGTGCCGCCGCTCACGCAGTCGTTCTCCCGCCTCGCGGAGCGCTACCTGGATCGCGCCGCGTTCGTCGTGGGTCCGGGCGTGAAGACCGGCGTGCGGCTTCGCGTCGACAATCCGTCCGAGGTCGGCGCCGATCGCATCGCGAACACGCTCGCCGCGCACCGACGGTACGGCGGGCCCGCGGTCGTCGTGGACTTCGGCACGACGACGAACTTCGACGTCGTGAGCGCGGAGGGAGATTTCCTCGGCGGCTCGTTCGCGCCCGGGCTCGAGGTCTCCGCGGAGTCGCTCTTCGGTCGCGCGTCGCGCCTTTTCCGCGTCCCCCTCACACCGCCGGCGACCGCGATCGGAAAGAACACCGCGGACTGCCTGCGCTCGGGGATCGTGTTCGGATACGTCGGTCTGGTCGAGGGTCTGCTCGCGCGCATCATGGCCGAGCTCCCGGCGAAGCCGACGGTGATCGCGACCGGCGGGCTGGCGCCGACGATCGCGCCGCTCGCGAAGGGGATCGAGAAGGTCGACGAGGATCTCACGCTCGAGGGGCTGCGTCTGCTGTACGAGCTGAACGCCTGATGGAAGCGCTGCGCGGGCGCTTCATCGTGCTCGGGGTCACCGGCTCGATCGCCGCCTACAAGTCGGTCGAGCTCGCGCGTCGACTGACGCAGGCGGGCGCGACCGTCCAGGTCGTCATGTCGCGATCGGCCACGGAGTTCGTGCGGCCGCTCACGTTCCAGGCACTCACGTACCGGCCGGTGGAGGTGGAGATGTTCCAGATCCAGGACGAGCGCGCCGCGGGTCACATCGCGATGGGCCGGCAAGCCGATGTGGTCGTCATCGCACCCGCGACCGCGCACGTCCTCGCGCGGCTCGCGAACGGCTTCTCGGACGACCTCATCGCGACGACGGTGCTCGCGACCGACGCTCCGATCGTCCTTGCGCCCGCGATGGAGACGCACATGTGGCAGAACGCCGCGACGCGTGCGAACGTCGCGACCCTGCGCGAGCGCGGCGCCCGCATCGTCGAGCCAGAGTCAGGCCCTCTCGCCTCCGGGGACATCGGCCCGGGCCGTCTCGCCTCGCTCGAGCGCATCGAGGCCGCGGTGGTCGAAGCGCTCACCGCCTCCCAGGCCCTCGCGGGGCGCCGTGTCGTGGTGACCGCCGGCCCGACGCTCGAGCCGATCGATCCGGTGCGCTTCGTATCGAATCGCTCGAGCGGCAAGATGGGCTACGCGATCGCCGCGGCCGCCGCCGATGCCGGCGCGGAGGTCTTTCTCGTCTCGGGACCGACGGCGCTGCGCGCGCCGGCCGGAACGCAGCTCGTGCCGATCGAGACCGCGGAGCAGCTCCGCGACGCGGTGCTCGGGCTGCTCCCGAACGCGGACGCCGTCGTCATGGCGGCGGCGGTCGCCGACTACCGCCCGATCGAGACCCGCGAGCGCAAGATCAAAAAGCGCGACGCCGGCAAGGAGATGACTCTCCGGCTGACGGAGAACCCCGACATCCTGAAGGCCATCGTGGCCGCCCGCCGCGCGGGCGCGATCGTCGTCGGCTTCAAGGCCGAGACCGGTGACGCGACGGCCGAGGCCGGGCGCATGCTGCGCGAGAAGAAGCTCGACCTGGTCGTCGCGAACGACGTGAGCGATCCGGGCTCCGCGTTCGGCTCCGACACCGACCGCGTCACCTTTGTGAGCGCCGACGGCGTCGAAGCTCTGCCGCTCCTCGCGAAGACGGAGGTCGCGCGGCGTCTCGTCGCGAAGCTCGCGGAGCGGCTCGCGCGTTAGGGCCGCACCGCCTGGGCGAAGTCGAACACGCGATCCGGGTCGTACCTCGCTTTGACCTGCCGGAGCCGGGGGTAGTTCGCGCCCCAGTACGCGTCCTCCCAGTCGGGTAGCTCGGCATCGGCGTAATTGAGATATGCGCCGCGCCCGATCAGCGGGCGTACGGTCGCATAGAGATCGCGCAGCCACGTCTGCATGTCGTCGGCGACCGACGCGGGCCCGGCTGCGTTCCAGCTTGCGATGAACTGAGCGACCGCGAACGCATCGCGGTGCGCGAAGGCTGTCGCCGACGGCGCGATGCGTGACACGGCGCCCCCGAGCGAGTCGAGCAGCACCGCGCCGCCTCCGACGCCCTGTCGTCCCGCGATCGACTCGATCGCGCCGACGAGCGCGGCGATCGCGGCATCGGGCAGCGGCTGCTTCGCGACCGCGGACTTCGCGACATACGTCTCGCGTCCCATGACCCCCGCGGGCGTGGTCCCGACGAGATGGCACTGCTCGATCGAGCGTCCCAGGCAGCCCGCCTCGAGGAGCATGACATCGCGGTAGGTGCGGACACCCTGCTCGCGGTAGATCGGCGCGCCGGCCCCAGCGACGAGCGTGTCGAAGCGTGACGCGAGATCCGACGCGGTGCCGGTGAGAACCGCGTGCATCGTGGCCTCGGGCCCCTGCGCTCCGGTCTGGAGATGCAGCGTGGACCAGAGGGCATCGGGCGCGCGCGACATCCATACCTGCCATGCGGACACGACCGCCGCCGCGCGCGACCACGGCCACGACAGGAATCCGATCGCGAGGGCCGTGGCGGGGTGCGTGCGCAAGGTCAGCGACGTGACGACGCCGAAGCTGCCACCGCCTCCGCCGCGCAGTGCCCAGAAGAGGTCGGCGTCGCGCGCCTCGTCGCAGTCGCGTACCTGACCGTCCGCCGTGACGACCTGTGCCGCGACGAGATCGTCGCAGGTGAGACCCCAGGCTCGCGAGAGGACGCCCATGCCACCTCCGAGCGTGAGCCCGGTGACGCCGACCGACGCGCAGCTGCCCGCGGGAACGCCCTGGCCGCGCGCCGCGACGGCGTCATACAGGTCGATGAGCCGCGCACCGGCACCCACGGTCACGCGATCGCTCTGCACGTCGATCGCGGACATGCGGCCGACGTCGACGACCAGACCTGCGCCAGTCGACCACCCGGCGTAGCTATGGCCGCCGCTGCGCAGCGCGAGCGGAATGCCGTAAGCGCGTGCGAAGCGCACGCACTCCCGGACGTCCTCTGTTGTGGCGCAGCGCGCGACCGCCTGCGGTCGAACCCCGTCGAAGCGCGTGTTGTAGAGGACGCGCGCGGCGTCGTAGGTGGCATCGCCCGATCGGACGAGGCCGTCCCGCAGGGCCGCGCGCAGCGCATTCCAATCCGCCGGCTCGACGGTGGGCGCCGGTGAGGGTGTCGTGAGCGGTGTGACGGATGCGATCGCCGATGGCGATGCGGACGGCGATGGCGAGGTCTGAGCCTCGCCTCTGAGGCAACCGCTCGCGACGGCGGCGCCGCCGAGGGCGAGCCCCCGAAGGAACGCGCGTCGTCTCATTCACTGAGGATGGCGGAACGCGGAGTCGCTGTCGTCAGCGTTCGCTATCGCTAAGTCGTACGCACCCAATCGATCTCGGTGTAGAGAAGGCGCCACCCCAGGTCCTCGAGGTTGTGCGCGGACGCCGGATTCTGCGTCTGACCGAAGAAGATCCGCAGCCCGCGCTCCCAGCCGGCGCGCATGCGGTGCGCGATCATCGCGCTCTGGATCCCGCGTCCGCGGAACTTGCGCAGGACGCTTCCGTTGCCCAGACCGGCGACGGGCCGCACGTCGAAGAGCATCCCGGTGGCCGCGGGCATGCCATCGATGCGTCCGAGGTACGCGCTGAGCGACCGGCCGTGCCCGCGCCGTCGGACCAGCGCCTCGACGATGCCGCGAAACCATGGCCCGCGTTCGGCGAAGCTGGCGAACGCGATCTTCGCGTATTCGGCCGCGTGCGCCGGGCCGACGCGTTCCACGGTGAGTCCGTCGACGCTGCGCGCGCGTGGCAGCGCGAGGCGATCGTAGCAGTAGATGTGCTCCTCGGTGCCCTCCTCGGGCGCGTAGCCGCGTCGCTCGAGCAACCGAAGCGCGGCGCGCGGCGTCGGTCCCTGCGCGATGGCGATGCGCGGCGCGCGCCCAGCCGCGGCGAACCGGCGCTCGAGCCGGTCGAGCACCGCGCCCGTCGCGTCGGACATCGTGCCGAAGCCGAGCGCGCGGTTGAGAAAGCCGTTGTCGGTCGACTTCATCGTCCAGCTGATAAGCCCTCCGGCATGACTGACGCGCACACCGCTCTGCTTCGCGCCGCGCGGATCCGCGACCAGGTAGCTGGTTATCTCGACACCCTCGGTCCTCTGCATCAGCGCGGCGAGCTCGACCGACTTCATCGGCGGACTCTAGCGATGCTCGCTGCGCGACGTTGTGGGCGTACCGCATGACGCGCTCGCAGCGTTCACGCGAACACAGCGCGCGCGACTACACCGGACCACCGTGGCTCGATGAGAAGGGAGGCCGACACATGGATGCGAAGCGCAAGATGCCCGCAAGAGACGATGGACAGGCACGCGCGCGCCGCTCTCGCCGGATCCACGCTTTCCTGAGCGCCTGGGCGCAGCGCCACTGGCCCGAGCGCGTGACCCGCTTCCCGAAGCGCTAGCCTCCGCGAGTACCGATCAGCTGGGTCACCTTCGATTGCTACGGCACGCTCATCGATTGGGAGCGCGGGATCACGGCTGCGCTCCTGCCGCTGCTTTCCAGCCCGATCGACCGCGACGAGCTCGCTCGCCGCTACATCGCCACGGAGGCCGAGGTCGAAGCCGGGTCATACCGCCGCTACCGCGACGTGCTCGACGAGGCGGGGCGCCGCGTGCTCGCGTCATTCGGCATCGACGCGCCGTCGCCGCTGCCGGCGTCGCTCCCCGCGTGGCGACCGTTCGCCGAGGTTCCCGCGGCGCTCGCCGAGCTCCGGCGCCGCGGTCGGAGGATCGCGATCCTTTCCAACGTCGATCGCGATCTCATCGCCTCCTCGCTACCGCAGCTCGGGCTCGCGCCCGATCTGGTGGTGACCGCGCAGGACTGCGGCAGCTACAAGCCCGCTCCCGGTCACTGGCGCCTGTTCGCGGAGCGCACCGGCACCGGGCCGGAGGGGACCGTTCACGTCGGCGCGAGCCAATATCACGACATGCGCCCCGCGGCGGCGCTCGGCTATCGCACCGTGTTCGTCGACCGGCATGGCGAGGCGCTGAGCACCAAGCCAACGCGCGTCATCGGCGACCTCGCGCCTCTCCCGGACCTCATCGACGCGCTGGAATGAAACCTGCGAGGTAACGCACGCGCGCTACGATTGCGTTGACGCCGGGACCGGCAGCAGCCGGCCTGGACGGAGGTTCGAGATGGACATCGCCAAGAAGGTCACGGTGCCGGACGTCGTCGCGATGAAGCGCGACGGCAAGCGCATCACGATGATGACCGCTTACGACGCCGCGTTCGCGCGGCTCGTCGAGGCTGCGGGGATCGACATCATCCTCGTCGGCGATTCGCTCGGCATGGTCGTGCTCGGTTATCCGACCACCGTGCCGGTCACGATGGACGACATGGTCCGGCATGCCGCCGCGGTGTCGCGCGGCGCGTCGCGGCCGCTCCTCATCGGCGATATGCCGTTCGGCTCGTACCAGACCGGGCCGACCGACGCCCTGCGCAACGCCGCGCGCTTCCTCAAGGAGGCGGGCATGGACGCCGTGAAGCTCGAGGGTGGTCACGAGACGGTCCCGCTCGTGCGGGCGCTGGTGGAGAACGGCATCGCGGTGATGGCGCACGTCGGCCTCACGCCGCAGCGCGTCGCGCAGTTCGGCGGCTTCAAGACGCAGGCGAAGAGCGCGCGCGCCGCGCGACGTCTCATCGACGACGCGATCGCGCTCGAGGATGCCGGCGCGTTCTCCATCGTGCTCGAGTCGATACCCGCGCCCGTCGCCTCGATGGTGACGGAACGGCTTTCGATCCCGACCATCGGCATCGGCGCCGGGATCGATTGCGACGGCCAGGTCTTGGTGCTGCACGACGTGCTCGGCCTGTACGGCGACTTCAAGCCGAAGTTCGCCAAGCGCTACGGCGAGATCGGCACGGCGGTCGTTGATGCCCTGCGCGCGTTCGACAGCGATGTGCGAGACGGGCGCTTCCCCGACGCCGAGCACAGCTTCACGATGAAGGACAGCGAGCTCGCCGCGCTCCGGCAGAACGCCACGCGGCCGAAGGCGGTCTGAGCCACATCGCGAAGGCGAGCCCGCTGCGCGTGGCGATCATCGGGATGGGCGCGATCGGCCACGTGGTCGAGAAGGCGCTCGACGGCCGCGCCGAGATCGTGCCTATCGACCGCACCACGTCGCCGCTCCGCTCAGAAGAGAAGCCGGTCGACGCCGCGGTCGTCTGCGTGAAGACACCCGGCACCCCGTGGGCAGCTGAGGTCGCGCAGCACGTGGTCTCGCGGGATGGCGTTGTCCTCACGATCCAAAACGGGCTCGGGAATTACGAGATCCTCGCCGCGGCGGTCGGAGAAGCGCGCGTCGCGGTCGGCGTCATCTACGTCGGCGCGCGTCTCGAGGAGGGAAAGCTGTGGGCGACCGGGCCGGGCAAGGTCGAGCTCGGATTGGTCGCGCGCGCTGAGCCCAGGCGGGCGCTTAAGGCGCTTGCGGCCCGGCTCGTCGACGGGGGGATGACCGTGAGCGTCGTCCAAAATCCGTGGACCTCGGTGTGGCGCAAGGTCGCGGTGAACGCTGCCATGAATCCGGTGACGGCACTTCTCGGTTACACGAACGAGGAGCTTCTTTTGGATGTGGCTGCCTCGCGCGTCGCCGACCTCCTCTCGGCGGAGGTTGCGCGGGTCGCGACGGCCACCGGGGTCGCGCTCAGCGAGGATGAGGCACAGCGCGCGTGGCGCGACATCGCGGTCCTCACCGGCGCGAACCGGTCATCGATGCTGCAGGACGTTCAAGGTGGCCGCGTGACCGAGGTCGATGCGATCAACGGGGCCGTGCATCGCGAGGGCGAACGGCGTGGTATCGCCGCGCCGCTCAATCAGGCGATGACGGTGCTCGTCGGAGCGCTCGCTCCCGCCTAGCCCTCGCGCGCGACGAGATCTATCTCGAGTCGCACGTCGTCCACCACGGACAGGATGAGCCGATTGGCCGGAACCGCCATGCCGTAGTCACCGAACTTGAACGCGTTCGCGCCGCGCACGCGGACCTCGCCCGCGGACCGCGTCACTTGCACGGGCCACGCGAGGGAGCGCTCGACAC
>VBEZ01000069.1 GCA_005882255.1 Chloroflexota bacterium
CAGCATGGCGGCCGCGAACGCATCGAGCGTCTCCTTCGGCTCGGTCTCGGTCGGCTCGATCATCATCGCCTCGGGGACGATGTGCGGGAAGTACACCGTCGGCGAGTGGAAGCCCTCGTCGAGCAGCGACTTCGAGAGGTCGAGCGCGGACGCGCCCTGCTTCTTCTGCTTCGAGGCGCTGAGGACGAACTCGTGCATCGGCGGCCGGTCGTACGCGAGGTCGTACGCGGGGCGCAGCAAGGCGAGCAGGTAGTTCGCGGCGAGGATCGCGTCGCGCCCCGTCTCCACCATGCCCTCCTCCCCCAGCGTCTTCATATAGGTATAGGCGCGTACCAGGACGCCGAAGTTCCCGATGCGCTGCTTGATCGTGCCGATCGAGTCGCCGAGGCCGGCGGGCTCGCGGTCCTCGCGCGCGGTGTCGTAGTGGTACGAGCCGTCGGCCTCGCGCACGATCCACGGCTTCGGCAGGAACGGACGCAGGTGCGCCTTCACGCAGAGGGGACCCGCACCCGGGCCGCCCGCGCCGTGCGGGGTCGAGAACGTCTTGTGGACGTTGATGTGGACGCAGTCGAAGCCGAGGTCACCGGGGCGGGCGATGCCGAGGAGCGCGTTCATGTTCGCGCCGTCGCCGTACACGAGCGCGCCCGCCGCGTGCACCGCGTCGCAGACCTCGCGCACGCGCTCCTCGAAGAGGCCGAGCGTGTTCGGATTCGTCAGCATGAAACCCGCGACGTCGGGCCCGAGCGCGCTCTTGAGCGCGTCGAGGTCGACGTTGCCGCGCGCGTCGCTCTTCACGGTCGTGACCTGATAGCCGCACATCGCCGCGGAAGCGGGATTCGTCCCGTGCGCCGAGTCGGGCACGATGATCCGTCGCCGCGTCGCGGCCTCGCCACGCTTCGCGTGGTAGGCCTTGAACACCAGCAACGCGGTGAACTCCGACTGCGCGCCGGCCTGCGGTTGCAGGCTCACGAAGTCCATGCCGGTGATCTTCGCCAGCATCTGCTCGAGCTCGTACGCGAGCGCGAGGACGCCCTGCGTCGTGCGGTACGACTGGCGCGGATGCAGGTCGGCGAATAGGGACGCCACGCGGTCGTTCACCTTCGGGTTGTACTTCATCGTGCACGAGCCGAGCGGATACATCCCGGTATCGACCGAATAGTTCAGCTGCGCGAGGTGCGTGTAGTGGCGCACGACCTGCGGCTCGGTGAGCTCGGGAAGGCGCAGCGCCGTCTTGCGCCGGAACGCGTCGGGGATCTCCGGCGCAGCGTCCGAGACGACGTGCCGGCCCCTCCGCCCGGGGCGAGCGAGCTCGAAGAGCAGCGGCTCGAGCGCCGGGACCGGCGTCTTCGCGCCGGCGTCGGGGATGACCTGCGTGCGGAGCGTCATCGCGCCGCCACCGTCTCGCCTGAACGGGCGAGCTGCGCAACGGCATCGACGAGCGCGTCCGCGTCCGCGTCGGTCGTGAGCTCGGTGCACTGCACGATCACGTCGTCCCGGCCCTCGCGACGGCCGTCGATGTAGTGCGACGCGGTCGCCTCGACCTGGATCCCACGCGCGATGAGCGCGTTCCGCAGATCCCATCCGCCGATCTCGCTGCGGAGCGTGAAGCGATCGAAGAACGGACCGTCGTTGGCGATGGCGCAGCCTGGAAGCGCGGCGAGACGCTTCGCGAGCGCGTGCGCGCGCGCGACGCCCGCTCGCGCGGCGGCGCGGAGGCCCTCCGGGCCGAGGAGCGAGAGATACACGGCTGCCGTGATCGCCGCGAGCGCCTCGTTCGTGCAGATGTTGCTGGTCGCCTTCTCGCGGCGGATGTGCTGCTCGCGCGTCTGGAGCGTGTTCACGAACCCGCGGGTGCCGTTCGCGTCCAGGGTCTGCCCCGCGATGCGGCCGGGCATCTGGCGCACCAGCGACTCGCGGCAGGCGAAGATCCCGAGGTGCGGGCCGCCGTACGACATCGTGATGCCGAGCGGTTGGCCCTCGCCGACGGCGATGTCGACCCCCAGCGCACCCGGTGGCTCGAGCAGCGCGTTCGCGTGCGGCTCGGTGACCTGCACGCAGAGCGCGCCCGCGTTGTGCGCGGCGTCCACGATCTGGCGCACGTCGACGAGCGATCCGAACGCATCGGGGTGCTGGACGATGAGGCAGGCCGCGCCCTCGGCGGACGCCGCGAGCTTCGCCGTCGGCACCTCGACGATCTCGAGCTCGGGCCCGCGCGCGTAGGTGCGCAGCGTGCGGCGATACGTGAAGTCGACCTCGGTCGCCACGACCACTCGCTTGCGTCCGGTGATGCGAACGGCCATGAAGGCGGCTTCGGCCGTGGCCGAACTGCCGTCGTACATGGAGGAGTTCACGACCTCCATCGCGAGCAGCTCGGCCATGAGCGACTGGTACTCGAACGTCGCCTGGAGCGTGCCCTGGCTCACCTCGGGCTGGTACGGCGTGTACGCCGTGAGGAACTCGCCGCGGAGCGCGAGCACCGGCACCGCCGCGGGGATGTAGCGGCGCTGGATCGACCCGCCGATGAAGAACGGCCCCGACCCGGCGGTCGTGTTCAGCTTCGCGATCCGCTCGAGGTGCGCCTGCACCTCCAGCTCCGAGAGGCCCGTGCCGATACCGAGCTTCGGGTGGCGCGCGTCCTTCGGGATCGCGCCGAGGAGCTCGTCGATGTCGCGCACGCCGATGCGGTCCAGCATCGCGGCGCGGTCGGCCTCGGTGTGCGGCGAGTAGGGGTTGTTCCCCACCTAGTCTCGCTCAATCTCCCGGCTGCGCCGGGGAGACACGCTCAAGGCTGGCGGTGTTCGCTCGTCGCGGCACGCTCGCTTCGCTCGCTGACAGGGGCCCCTCCCCCTGACCGCATCCTCGCTCACGTTCAATCTCCGCCGGCGCCGGCCGCCTCGCCGATGTGCGCGCGGTAGTCCTGGGCGGACATCAGCTTCGCGAGCTCGCCCTTATCGGCGAGCTTCACCTTCACCATCCAGCCCTGCTCGTAGGGCGAGGTGTTCACGAGCTCCGGCTTCTCGATCACCTTCACGTTCCGTTCGACGACCTCGCCCGAGATCGGGCTGTAGATATCGGAGGCGGCCTTAACCGATTCGACCACGCCGAGGCTCGCGAACTGGCGGACGCTGGCGCTCTTCTCCGGCAGCTCGACGAAGACGACGTCGCCCAGCTGCTCGGACGCGAAATGCGTGATGCCGATCGTCGCGGTTTCGCCGTCGAGGCGCACCCACTCGTGCTCCTTCGAATAGCGCAGATCGTCGGGGACCCTGCTCACTGTGCCCTCCGATAGAAAGGTGTCTTCACTACCGTAGCGGGAACGTCCTTGTCGCGGATGCGGACCGCGACGCCGCCCTCGACCACCAGACCGACGATGCGGCGCTTCGGGCCGTCCGCCTTCTGTTTCGCGACCGCGTCGCGCCCGACGAAGTCCTTGTCGAGCTTGCAGGTCCAGCCGAGGCCCGCCTCGATCGGCCCGGTCGTCTCGTCGATGTCGTTGCCGTACAGGGAGAACCGCGCCTCGAGCCGCAGCGTGTCGCGCGCCCCGAGGCCGACCGGAACGAGCGCGTCGCCGTGACCCGCGACGAGCAACGCCTGCCAGACCTGCACCGCGTCGGCGTTGTCGACGAAGACCTCGAAGCCGTCCTCGCCGGTGTACCCCGTGCGCGCGATCGTGGCCTCGGCGCCCGCGGCGCGCGCGGACTTGACCCCAAAAGGCGGAAGGGCCGCGATGCTGCCGCCCGCGATGCGGACCAGGATGTCCGCGGCGCGCGGGCCCTGGATCGCGATGAGGGCGGTATCGGCGGAGCGGTCGGCGAAGGCGACGTCCTTCTTCAGCTGACGGCGCACGTGCGCTTCATCCTTCTCGATGTTCGCGGCGTTCACGACCATCAGGACGTGATCGGCGCCGGTGCGGTACACGATGACGTCGTCGACGATCGTGCCGCGCTCGTTGCACAGCAGCCCATACCGCGCCTGTCCGACGGCGAGCCCGGCGATGTCGCTCGAGACGAGCCGATCGACGGCGGCCAGCGCTGCCGGTCCCTCGAAGTGGAACTCTCCCATGTGCGAGAGGTCGAAGAGGCCCGCGGCCTCGCGCACGGCGCGGTGCTCGGCCACGATCCCGGCGTACTGGATGGGCATCTCGTAGCCCGCGAACGGCACCATGCGCGCGCCGAGACCGCGGTGCTCTTCGTAGAGCGGCGTGCGCCGCAGAGCCGCGTCGGTCGTCATGCCGCCGCTCGCGCGGCCTCGATCGCGCGGTCGAGCATCTCGCGGTAGGTCTCGTAGGACAACATCCGGCGCGCGTCGCCCGCCGGCACCCAGCGCACGTCGTCGTACTCGCGATCGTGCCGCGACACGTCGCCGCCCTCGGGCCGCATGAGGAAGAAATGGACGAACTTGTGCACGCGCTCGCCCGGCACCGCGAACCAGTAATCGGTGACGCCGATCGGCGCGACGATGCTCACATCGAGGCCGGTCTCCTCGCGGACCTCGCGGAGCGCGGTCTCCTCGATCGATTCGCCGGCGTCCGGCGTGCCCTTGGGGAACACCCAGGTGCCGTCGCTGGTGCGCCCGGTGAGAACGACCTCGAGGTCGTCGCCGGCGCCGCGCGTTACCACACCCCCCGCGGCGGTGGTGGTGCGCACTTTGGTCGGACGGCGCGGATGAGACGTGGGCATCGGGTTCACAACAGACGCGTGCCGTTGATGACGAGCGCGAAGCTGCAGTGAAGGAACTCGGCCGCACGCCGCGACAGCATCATGCGCGAGAGGAAGATCTCGAAGTACTCCATGAGCGGCGCGACCTCGGTGTCGATCGTGAGCTCGAGGGTGATCAGCTTCTCCTTGCGGCTCACCTTGACCTCGGACGACGTCGCCGCGAAGTTCACGCGGTCGTGGATGTCGAACGAAGTCGTCTTCGGGTTACGGACGCGGCTGCGGTGCACGTCGCTCTTGTCGGCGATGATCACCGCCGCGGACACGGCGCTCACCGGCAGTCCGCCCTCGGACTCCTCGTGGTTCGCGATCGCACCCATGATCGTCGCGACCTCCTCGAGCTCGAAGCCGGTGTCGACAAGGATGGCTTGGGAGAGGAGCGCGCCCGTTTGTCCGTGGCTCTCGCGCGTGATCACGTTGCCGATGTCGTGCAGATAGGCGGCGACGGCGGCGACCTCGCAGCGGCGCGCGTCGTGGCCGAGTGATTTCAGGATGAACCGCGCACCGTCGGCCGACGTGTTGGCGTGGCGTTCGCCGTGTTCGGTGTACCCGATGGCGCCGGTCTGCTGGTTCGCTGAGCGGATGTACGTCTTGACGCGCGGATCCGCCTTGATCGTGTCCAGGGTCGGCCCCTCGCGCTTCGCCTCCGCGGTCGTGCGCGTCTTCGTCTCGGTGCGGTGGGTCTTGGTCAGCTCATCCGGCGCTACGGTGTCGTCGGGTCGCGGTGCGGCAGCGGACTCGCGCATGACGCAACTCTAGCGGGACAACGATTTCGGGCCACACGCGAATCTAGGGATCACTCCGGCGGAACCGCCCGTGGTGATTCTCTTTGCTGATGATCAAGTCGGAAAGGCTTCCCATGCCGCCGAACGGGCTCAGCTCATCATTCCGAGCTTGATCGCTACGCCTCCATGCGAAGGTCTTCGAGGTCGAGATCGCGCTCGAGCCGGCGCAGCACCTCATCGGTGATGACGCCGCGGTCGTGGAGGTTGATGGCGGCCTGCCGCTCGGCGTCGATGACCTCGCGCTTGATGAGTCCGTGCTCGAGCAGCTCCTGCTCCGCGGCGTCGCCGTTCTCGTGGTGTTGCTCGTCGTGCCGCGCGCGGTGCGCGTACCGATCCCGCAGCTGATCGATGAGCTCGATGTGCCCGGGCCATTTCGCGCGGAGCTCCTCGATCCGAGCGAGGGCGGCCTCCGTCGTCAGTCCACGCGCGTGCACCTCGTCGTGCGAGCCGTCCTCCCTGGAGACGACACCGAGCTTCTTGATGACAAGCGGAAGCGTCAGCCCCTGACCGACGAGGGTGACGAGGATGATCGCGAAGACGAGGAACAGGATCAGGTTCCGTTCCGGAAAGCCGACCGGAAGCGCGAGGGCCGCGGCGAGCGACACAACACCGCGAAGACCCGACCACGAGACGACGAAGACCGCCTGCCACGGCGGATTCGGGTCGACGCGCTTGACCGCCGGTATGAGCCGCGTGAGGTAGGTCGTGGGGTAGACCCACACGAAGCGCGAGACGACTACGGTGAGCGCGACGGCCACGGTGATCGTGGCGACCTCCGCGGGGTCGGCGCTGACGCCGCGGATGACGCTCGGCAGCTGCAGCCCGATCAGCATGAACACGAGGCCGTTGAGGAGGAACAGCACCATCTGCCATGCCGAGAACCCGACGATGCGCGTGTCGGACGACGATTGGCGCAGCCAGCTGCGCGCGAACAGACCGCCGACGACCGTGGCGAGCACGCCCGAGACGCCGATGGATTCGGCCGACAGATACGCGGCGAAAGGCGCCAGCAGCGTGACCATGACGGCGATCCCGGTGTCGCGGATGCGCGCGAGGATCCACGCGCCCGCGCGCCCGACGACGACGCCGACCGCGAGCCCGCCGAGGAGCACGACGAAGAACGAGCTACCCGCATCGATGAGCGAGAACGTGCCGGCGGCCGCCGCGGCGACCGCGAAGCGATAGATCACCAGCGCGGTCGCGTCGTTCACCAGGCTCTCGCCCTCGAGGATCGTCACGATGCGGCGCGGCACGCCCATGCGCTGGAAGATGGCGGTCGCGGCGACCGCGTCGGGCGGCGACACGATGGCGCCGAGTGCGAACGCGCCGGCCCAGCCGAGCGTCGGCACGAACATGTGCGCGACGACGGCGACCGCGCCAGCGGTGAAGATCACAAGACCGAAGGCGAGGAGGAAGATCGGCCGCAGGTTGGCTTTGAAATCACGCAGCGACGTGAAATAACCGCCCGCAAAGAGCAGCGGCGGCAGGAACACGAAGAAGACGAGCTCGGGTGGGAGCTCGAAGGCGGGAAGAGCGGGGATCTGGCTCAGCAGGAGACCGCCCAGCACCATGACGATCGGATACGGGAAGGTGAAGCGCCGAGCGACGAGCGTCAGCGCTGTCACCAGGACCAGCAGGAGGAGAACGAGCTCTATCTCGCGCATGCCGCTAGCGCTCGTACGCCTGCTGCAAACGCTCCGCGACCTGCTGCAGCCAGCGCAGCTCCGTCAGTCCCGCGCGCGCCACCACCATCCCTCGCGTGAACGCGAGCCAGGGCTTGAGTGTTCCCGCCACGAGGCCGAGCCACGTCGCGCCGGTCGCGTCCACCTTCGGTCCCTTGCCTTTGATGTCGGCGGCCTCGGCGTACAGGCGTCCGTCGCCCGCCTGGAACTCGATCGCCTCCTGCGTGTCGGTGAAGCGCAGCAGCGCGCGGCCGGCGGGCACGTCCTTCAGGTTCGCGATGACGCGCTCGTCCTCGGCGGCGGCGGCGAGGATCGTGAGCACCGCGTCGCGCGCGTGCGCCGGGTTCGGTGGCGAGGTGGACGCGACGCGCGCCGCCTGGATCGCGTCGGCGAGCTTGGTCACGCGAGCTTCATGTCGCTGCGCACGGTGACCGGGACCTCGGTGCCGCGATCGCGGAGCACGAAGAACGCGGCGGCGCCGATCATCGCGCCGTTGTCGGTGCAGAGGCGCGGAGGCGGTACGCGCAGTGGATGGCCGATCCGCTTCTGGATCTCGGTGCGCAGCGCGAGGTTCGCCGCGACGCCGCCACCGAGCAGCACCGTTTCGACCGCGTGCTCCGCGGCGGCGCGCGCCGTCTTCTCCGCCAGGATCTCGGTGATCGCCTTCTGGAACGAGGCCGCGACGTCGGCCACGGGCACCTCGCCTTTCGCCTCGAGCGCGCGCACGAGGCGAAGCACCGCGGTCTTGAGACCCGAGAACGAGAAGTCGTAGCCGGAGAGCGCGGCGCGCGGCAGCGGGAACGCGGCGGGATCGCCGTCGCGCGCGACGCGCTCGATCGCGGGTCCGCCCGGAAAGCCGAGGCCGAGGAGACGCGCGACCTTGTCGAAGGCCTCGCCTGCGGCGTCGTCGATGGTGCGCCCGAGCGGTCGGAAGCGGCGGTGCCCCTCCATCAGCACGAGGTCGCTGTGCGCGCCACTCACGATCAGCACCACCGCGGGGATC
>VBEZ01000174.1:0-29269 GCA_005882255.1 Chloroflexota bacterium
TCGCTCCCGCCTAACCCTCGCGCGCGACGAGATCTATCTCGAGTCGCACGTCGTCCACCACGGACAGGATGAGCCGATTGGCCGGAACCGCCATGCCGTAGTCACCGAACTTGAACGCGTTCGCGCCGCGCACGCGGACCTCGCCCGCGGACCGCGTCACTTGCACGGGCCACGCGAGGGAGCGCTCGACACCGTGGATCTTCATCGTGCCCTCGTGAGCGCCCACGCCGCCGGCCCCATGAGCGCGAGCCCGAGCAGCAGCACGATGCGCCGGCCGTAACGATCGGACAGGGTCCCTGCCATCGGAGCGCCGATGAGGCCGGCGAGCTGGGGGACGCCGAACAGGGCCGCCGCGATGCCCGGCGCGATGCCGCGCGCGTCGACGAGGTACGTGCTGAGGAAGGCCATCGCGGCGGAGATGACGACCTGGAACACGATCGACAGCGAGACGAGCGCGCCGACGCGCCGCGCGACGGCGGCGATGTCGCTGCCCGTCGCGAGCCAGCTGTGGCGTCCGGTCGAGCGCGTCCCCATCGGCGCGACGCGCCAGAGGAGCACCGCGCAGGCGATCGGCGCGACCGCGAACGCGATGTACGGCGTCCGCCATGATCCCGCCGTCGCGAGGATGCCCGCGACGAGAGGCGCCGCGAAGAACGAGAGGTGCCCTGCGGTGGTGTGCGTGCCCATCGCCATCCCGCGGCGCGAGGAGAACAGCTCCGCGATGAGCGCCGATGCCGGCGCGTGATACGTGCCGCTCGCGATACCCATGACCGCGAGGAACGCGATCAGCTGCCAGTACTCCGTCGATAGGCCGATCGCGATGCTGGACAGGCCGATGAGGACGAGACCCCACACGATCACGCGCCGCGCGCCGATGCGGTCGGCCAACACGCCAAGGGGCGCGTTCGTCAGGCCCGATGCGATCGAGTAGGAGCCGACCAGGAATCCAGCGCTCGTGTACGAAAGCCCGAAAGCGGCGCTGATGAACGGAAGCAGCGCGCTGAGCAGGCTGTTCGTGACGTGGTGCGCGAAATGGGCGACGCTGAATGCGACGAGGAGCGAGCGTCGCGTCAACGCAGGTCCGCCACGTCCATGCCCAAGAGCACATTGTCGATGAGCCGCGCGCGGCCCACGCGCGCCGCAAGTGAGATCACGGCCGTGGCGGCGGGGGTGTCGAGCTCGGCGAGCGTCACTGGATCCGCGACCGAGACGTACTCGAGCGCGACGCTGCCCCCGCCGGCGAGCTCGCGTACGCGCTCCCGCAGCACGCGCGGGTCGCGCTCGCCACGCTCCCACAGCTCGCGCGCCGCGAACAGACCGCGCGAGAGCGCGACCGCGTCGCGCCGCTGCTCCGGGGTGAGGTAGGCGTTGCGCGACGACAGCGCCAGGCCGTCGGGCTCGCGCACGGTCGGGCAGCCGACGATCTCCGAGCCGAGGCGGAGGTCGCGTGCGGTCGTCTGCAGCACACGCAGCTGCTGGAAATCCTTTTGACCGAAGAACGCGATATCGGGTCGGACGATGGCAAGCAGCTTGGCGACGACCGTCGCGACGCCGACGAAGTGGCCGGGTCGCGCCGCACCCTCGAGCGGCGCGGCGATGGGTCCGGGCGTGACGCGGGTCGCGTCGCCCGGCGGGTAGATCTCCGCGACCGGCGGGACGAAGACCGCCGCGCCGGCGTGCTGCTCGAGGAGCCGGATGTCCTCGGCCTCGCGCCGCGGATATGCCGTGTAGTCCTCGCTGGGGCCGAACTGCGTCGGGTTGACGAAGATCGATGCGATCGCGGCATCGGTCTCGCGTACCGCGCGCTCGACCAGTGACAGATGCCCGGCGTGGAGCGCGCCCATCGTCGGCACGAATCCGACGCGCCGCGCGCTCGCGCGCCACGCGCGTACCTCGGAGACGCTACGGAGCACCTTCACCGACGGCGCGCGGTGAGGTATTCGGGGATCGTCGCCATCGGCGGCAGCTCGCCGATGGCGATGTCGTGCATCTCGAGGTGGAGCTTTCCCCCCTCGGTCTGCGTGATGAGCTTGAGCGTCGCGTTCGCCTCTTCCCAGATCCGTTCGCCATGGGCCTCGCCGACCCGCTTGAGCGCGACCTGAAGGATCTGGAAGCTCATCTTCGACAGACTGAGCAGGTCCTGGTTCCGGTGGATGCGGTGCTTCATGTCGACCTGCGCGAGCGCGCCCAAGCCGGCGCGCTGCAGCGTGTCGATGAGGAGTCCGGTCTCCACGCCGTATCCCGTGAAGAACGGGAGCTGTTCGAGCAGCGTGCGTCGACCGCCCTGCTCACCGGACAGCGGCTGGACCATGCCGGACAGCTCGGGGAAGAACAGGTTGAGGATCGGGCGCGCGGACAGCTCGGTGACGCGGCCCCCGCCCGACGCCAGCAGCTCGGCACCGATGCGCAGCGGCCGCTGGTAGAAGGCCTTCACGAAGTGCACGTCCGGCCGCAGCAGCAGCGGACCGAGCAGCCCGTAGACGAATTTCGGATGTGTATCGGTGACGTCCGTGTCGATCCACACCACGATGTCGCCGGTCAGCACGTGCAGGCTCTTCCAGAGCGCCTCGCCTTTCCCGCGGCGCGCACCGTATCCGGGCAGGATGTCGCCGAGCACGTGCACCGCGACACCCTCCTCGCGTGCGATCTCGCGCGTTCGGTCGTCGGAATCCGAGTCGATGACCGCGATCTCGTCGACCAGCGGGATCCGTTCCATGAGGCGCGAGCGGATCGCACGGATGACGTGGCGGACCGTCGCCTCCTCGTTCAGCGTGGGCAGACCGACGGAGATGCGGAGGTTCTGCCGCTCCTTTTCCTCGACCAGCCTTCGCAGGTCGGCGAACTCGCTGGAGCTGAAGGTGTTCTGCACGAACCATTTGTCGACGATCTCGCTGATGACGCCGCTGCGTTCGGCGCGGTCCGACGGCAGCATCGGCAGCGGGAGCGTGAGATTCGGGCCCAGCGGGGCCGCGGTGCGCACCACGATGGCGGAGCGCGCGTTCGCGACGATGGCCTGGCCGACCGGACCAAGCGGGTCCTCCTGGTCCTTGCGACCGGTCGCGCCGAACGCGATCGCGTCATGCTGCCCGAGCTCCTCGCCGATCACCTCGGCGGGATCGCCGGTACGCGTGATGAGTCGATCCACGCGCTCGTCGAGCGAGCGCTCTCCGAGCAATTGATAGAGGGTCGGCGTGCGGCGCCCGGGAGTCCGCACGTGGAGGAGCGTGACGCTCCCGCCGCGCGCGCGGGCCCAGCCGATCGCGACCTTCGCGGCGAGATCGGCATAACGACCGCCGCGGACCGGAACGAGCAAGCGTCGCGCGCGCGACAGCGGCCCCTTCACCACGGCGATGTCGCACGGCGGATTGCGCAGGACATCTTCGATCGTCGTGCCGAGGAGATCCCAGCCCGGACGCCGCCACGACAGCAGAAGGAGGTCGGGCCGCTCGGTCGCGACGGTCTCCTGGATCGCCTGCCAGCCCTGCCGTGCGACGGTCACGAGCGTGCGCGCGCGTGCGCCCGCCGGCGCGAGCTGATCGAGGGTGCGCCGCAGACGGCGCGCCTCGGGCTGCACCGAGGCGAGCGTGTCGCCCTCGGGAACCTCGATGGCCGAGACGAGGATCAGCTCCTCGCCGGCGGCCAGGGCGGCCGCGAGGTCGACGACCGCGCGGTCGCGCTCCGGATCGACGATCGCGACGAGGCACTTCATGCGGTACGACCGAGGATGACGGGTAGCACGCGCTCGCGCAGGACGCGCGGCCAGGCGTGCTCGCGCGCGCGTGCCCGCATCCGCATCACCGGAGTGTCGAGCGCGCGCTCGACCGCGTCGGCGATCTGCTCGCCGTTCGCGTCGGGCGGGACGTAGAGCGGGTCGTCGCCGCCGGTCTCGCGCAGGGCGGGGATGTCGCTGCACACGATCGGCATCCGGTGCAAGCCTGCTTCCAGCATCGGGATGCCGAAACCCTCGCTCTCGCTCGGGAACACGAGCACGTCGGCGAGCGCGTAGAGGTCGACGACGGTGCCGTATTTGATCTTCAAGCCGAGCGATGCGAGCAGGTGCACGCCCTCGACCCTCTTCGCGCGAGCGGCGAGCTCCTTCAGATACGCCTGGTTCGAGGCGTCGTGCGGCCCGGCCGTCCCGGTGACGACGAGGACCGCGGCGCGGCCACGGCGACGGAGGACCGCGGTCGCGTCGATCGCCGCCTCGATCCGTTTGCGCCGCGTGAGTCGCACCGGAAGAAGGAGGAGCGGGTCCGCGTCGAACAGGCGCAGCCGCTGCGCGAGGCGGAGGCCGGTCGGAGCGAGGCCCAGGACGTCGCCGACATCGATGCCGTTCGTAACGACCTCGATGTCGTCTCGCGCGAGACCGGCGAGCTGCGAGAGCTGCTCCGCACGCTCCTGCGAGACCGTGACGTACCGCACGCCGGGCACCGCGCGCGTGACCAGATCCCACGGCGCGCCCCTCCGACGCAGGGCGGCGTAGCGTTCGTCGAAGTACGAGATGTCGTGCGTCCACGCGATGAAGCGGTCCGGATGCTCCCGGGCCAGGGTCGCGAGCACTTCCGTGAGCGCCAGATTCAGCGGCATCGTCATCACGTTGTGCACCACGACACGGTCGGCGCGTGCGACGTGCGGCCGGATCTTGGTCTCGAGGCGGCGGACGAGCGCGCCGTACTCCGGCGGGAGCACTCCGCTCGAGAGCGCGGCGAGGTTGCGCTCGACGATCGGATGGCGTGAGTCGGCCTCGGCGACGCGGATCACGCGCACGCCGCGCGGTTTCGCCGCGCCGCGCCCGGCGAGCACCGCGACGTCCATTCCGGCGGCGAGGAGCGCGGCGGCGTGTGCGGCCATGACCTGCTCCACTCCGCCGAGGATGGCCGGCGTCGTGTAGTGGACGAACAGGATGCGGCGGACGCCGCGCGTCATGCGGGAGCGGCCGTCCGCGTGTGCGCAAGCCGGCCCTGTCCGCCGGCGACGTGGTCGCCCTTCGCGCCGCGGCGCACCCGGAACGTCATCCGCTCGCCAAAGACGAGCATGTCGCGGATGTCGATCCGCTCCAGCCACGGCGGCAGCGCCGGATCGATGAGCAGCTGCTGCGTCCCGAGATCGGGCGCGAGCCCGAGGAGCGTGCGCACGCAGAGGAACACCATGCCCGCGGACCACGCCTGCGGGATGCACGAGACGAGGTAATCCGCCGGGCGGGACGAGAAGCGGAGATCGCGCTGGAAACCGCAGAAGAGCTCTGGCAGGCGCGCGTCGGGGAACCGGCGGCCGGCCTCGATGAGCGCGCTGGTGATCTCCGCGGCCTCCTCGCGGAAGCCGTATCTGGCGAAACCCTGTGCGATCAGCGAGTTGTCGTGCGGCCAGACCGATCCGTTGTGATAGCTCATCGGGTTGTACGTCGGGTAGGTGCTGGAGAGCGTGCGGATGCCCCAGCCGGTGTACATGTCGGGGGTCATGAGCCGGTGGACCAGCGTCGCCGCGTGATCCGCGCTCGCGATGCCACACCAGAGGGCGTGGCCGGCGTTGCTCGTCACCGCGCGCACCTGCCTCTTGTCGCCATCGAGCGCCTGCGCGTAGCAGCCCTGGTCCGGCATCCAGAAGTCGCGCTCGAAGCGCTCGCGGAGCTCGCGCGCCTCGCCGCGCAGGCGATCCGCGCGTGTCGTGTCGCCGTCGAGCGCGTACAGATCGGCGATGCCCATCTTCGCGGCGTAGACGTAGGCCTGGACCTCGACGAGCGCGGCCGGCAGCTTCGACCACGTGCCGTCCGGCTCGGAGAGCGACTGCGGCGAGTCCTTCCAGCCCTGACTGCGCAGGTCCGAGCCACGCGGGCCGTACTCGACGTACCCGTCACGGTCCGCATCGCCGTAGGTGTCGCACCAGGTGAGCGCGCGCTCGGCCGACGGCAGCAGCTCGCGCCAGAACTCACGGTCCGCGGTCCACTTCACGGTCTCGGCGACGAGCAGCGCGAAGAGCGGCGTTGCGTCGACCGACCCGTAGTACGGGCGGTGGGGGATCTCCCCGAGCCGCGCGAGCTCTCCGCGTCGGAGCTCGTGGAAGATCTTCCCCGGCTCCTCCTCCGAGAAGTCGTCCACCTTCTGGCCCTGGTACTTCGCGAGCAGCCGCAGCGTGCCGCGGGCGATCTCGGGATTCCAGCCGAGCGTCTGGTAGGCGCAGATGAGCCCGTCGCGTCCGAACGGGACCGCGTACCACGGGATCCCGGCGGTCGGGTAAGGACCGCTGTCGTGGAACTCCAGGAGCGCGCGCAGGTCGAGCGCGCTGCGGGTGATGAGGCCCTCGTCGAGCGTCTCGGAGCTCGTCGTGTAGCGCGCGCAGGCCCGCAGGAAGCGGCGGTAACGCGCGTTCAGCGCGTCGATGGCGTCGTCGAAGCGGTCCGGCGACGGCGCCGCGCCCGCGCCGTCCTCGCGCGGGATCACCATGAGCTCGATCGTGAGCACGCCCTGCGGCTCGAGGTCGCGCTCGATGTGGAAGATGTTGCCCAGGATGCGGTCGGGCGCGGGACGCATCGTGATATCGGTCGTCCGGCGTACCGCGTCGCGGCCGACCCGCTCGAACACGATGCCGCCCTCACGCGGGCCGCGCCTCACCTCGTGGGGCGTCGCGGCGACCTCGTGGTGGCCGCGCACCGCGAACATGTCGCGGAACGATGCCTCGAACTCGAGCTCGAGCGCGACCCGCACCGGCCGCGGGTTCGCGTTGAGCACGCCGATGCGCTCGCGAAGACCATCGGCGAGGAAACGGGTGCGTCGGATCGAGAGCGCCTCAGCCGCATGACGTGCCGTGCCGAGCGTCGCGCCCTCCGCCCGCATCAGCTGGAACGTCGCGACGTAGTTCTGCTCGGTGTTGGCCGACAGCAGGATCGGCGGGGCGCCGTTCACGCGGAGCGCGTACCCGGAGAGGAACTGCGTGTCGTGGTAGTAGAGCCCGAAGGGGCTCGCGCTCCCGAGCTGGAGCGAGCCGTCGTTCTCCGTGATCAGGACGAGCGCGTCCTCTTTGAGCGAAACGCTCACGCGGTGGACGCGCTCCGCGCTCGGTCCTCGCTGCGCCTCCCCGTGAAGCGGCGCCTCTCCTCCTCCATGACGCGCGCGCCTTCCTCGACGACGGTCTCGGACTGCGCCGTGCTCATGTCGCGCACCTCTTCGATGAATGACGCGGTCCGCAGCTGGTACAGCGGCAGCAGCGAACGCGCGAGCAGCTCGCTCCGCGCCGGCCGCCGGAGGGCCGCGCCGAGGTGGTCGAACACGATGCGCGCCCAGGCCTCCGCGTCGCACGTGTCCGGCACGGGCGCGGAGAGGATCTCGCGCCACGTCGTTTCCTGTTCGCGCTTGCCGGCGGCGTACTTCTCGCGCAGCCGCGCGGGATCGGCGGGGACCGCTTCGGGCTCGACGGGAATGACGTCGCCGATGAGCGGCACCGCCTTCGAGCCGTGGACCTGCGACCACATCGCCTCGTTCTCGGCCGCCAGGCGGAAGAGCGTGCCGACGACCTGGGTGAACATCGGACCGAGGTCAGCGGCGGGATCCTTCGGGTCGTGCACCTTCGCGCCGAGAAAGGCCTGCGCGACGCGCGCCCCACGTGCGATCGCGGTCGTGGTCATGAAGATGTCGATGCCGAAGCGCGCGACGTCGGTGTCCCACACCGGCTGCTCGAGGTAGGCACGTGCGAGGTCGGCGCCCAGTCCGAACTCCCCGCCGATGGGCTGGCGCACGCGCAGCCCGTAGAGCGCGCGCGTGAGGGGATACGCGACCGAGTTCGTGATCGTGCCGTCATGTTTGTGCCGGGCGTAGAGCGGGGTCACGTAGTCGACGTCGCCGCGTGTGATCGGGGTTACCAGTCGCCCGATCCACTGCGGGGTGATGCTGCGGAGGTCGCTGTCGACGACGGCGCACGCGCGCGCGCCGAGCATGCCGACCGCGGTGAAGATCGCGCGGAATGCGGAGCCTTTGCCCGACGGACCGACGTAACGGCCGACCGCGACGGGCACGCCGGACGCGTTTTCGACGACACGATCGGGCGTGCCGTCCGGTGAGCCGCCGTCCGCGTTCACGATCGCGACACGCGCGCCGGGGAAATGCTCGCGCAGGCCCTTGGCCGCGGTCGCGGCGACATATCCGATCGTCGCGGCGTTGCGGAAGCTGGGGATACCCACGACGACGTCGGCCGATCCGATCTTGGCGACCGCGCCGGCGAGCTGCTCGTCGAGGATCACGTGATCGTCAGGCATGCGTCCCTCCATGTGAGTTCACGCACCCTTCCCGTCGTGACGCCATCATACCGGCGTGCTCGACGCGCTCGACGCGATCGTCCTGCCCTTTCTCGAATCGCTCTACGAGCGGTTCGGCTACGTCGGTGTCGTCATCGCGATGACGATCGAGAGCTGTGCGATCCCATTGCCATCCGAGCTGATCCTTCCGTTCGCCGGTTGGAGCGTGTCGCGCGGTCTGATCGAGCCGCTCACGTCGTCGCCCTGGAGCTACTGGGGCGCGGTCCTCGCCGGCGTGCTCGGCAACACGCTCGGCTCGCTCGCCAGCTACGCGATCGGAGCATATGGCGGTCGGCCACTGGTCGAGCGATACGGGAAATACGTGCTCATCAGCGCTCACGATCTCGAGGTCGCGGAGCGCTGGTTCGCGCGGTTCGGTGAGGTGACGGTGTTCTTCTCGCGCATGCTGCCGCTCGTCCGCACCTTTATCTCCGTGCCGGCGGGCATCGCCCGCATGCCGCTGTGGCGTTTCACCCTCTTCTCGATCCTGGGAACCGTCCCATGGGTGATGCTCCTGGTCTGGGGCGGGATGCAGCTCGGCGATCACTGGCTCGAGCTCAAGCAATCGCTGAAAGGCCTCGACTACCTCGTCGCGGCCGCGATCGTCGCCGCGGTCGGGATCTTCGTCTGGCGGCACGTGCGGCGCTGATGGACGCGATCTTCAGTTTCGACCGCCAGCTCTACACCGCGATCGTGGCCGCGGCGTCCAACAATCCGCTGCTCGCTGCACTCGCGATCGCGGTCGCGTACCTGAACTGGAACGGACTGATCTGGTGGATCTCTGGCGTGCTCGTCGCTCGCGCGCGCGGCTGGGGTCGCCGTGCGCTGTGGGGAACGCTCACCGTGTACCTCGGCCTGTGCGACGGCTGGCTCGTCGCCGAGCTGCTGAAGCTCGTGTTCCGGCGCCCGCGCCCGTTCAGCGCGGTCCTCGATCTGCCGTTCCCCACGCTCATCGCCGTGCCCACGAGCTTCTCGTTCCCCTCAGGGGATACCGCCTTCGCGTTCGGCGCGGCGGTGGCGCTCGGTCACGTCGCGCCCGTGTGGCGCGTGCCCGCGCTGCTCTTCGCGGTCGCGGTCGCCTTCGAGCGCGTCGCGGTCGGCGTGCATTACCCGCTCGACGTGATCGGTGGCGCGCTCATCGGCATCGTCTCGGGGCTCAGCGCTCCGTTCGCGGTCGCGCTGCTGCGGCGCCGCGCCCGTTGGCGCGCGTTCGTCGTGCCGCACACCCACTGGGATCGCGAGTGGTACGAGCGCTTCGAGGGCTATCGCGCGCGGCTCGTGCCGATGGTGTCGAAGCTTCTCGACCTGCTCGAGCGGGACAGCGCGTTCCGCTCGTTCACGTTCGACGGGCACACCATCGCTATCGAGGACTACCTCGAGAAGCGGCCGGACGATCGCTCGCGCATCGAGGCGTTGGTGCGTGCCGAGCGTCTGCTCATCGGGCCCTGGTACGTGCTCGCTGACAACCTGCTCGTCTCCGGCGAGTCGCTGCTCAGGAATTTCCAGGAGGGCTTGCGCGTCGCCGCGTCGTTCGGACGCGCGATGCGCGTCGGATACGTCGCGGACCCGTTCGGACATCCGGCTCAGACGCCCCAGCTCCTGCGCGGCTTCGGGTACAGCAGCTACGTCTTCTCGCGTGGCGTCGGTGACGAGGGTGAGCGCGTCGGCGCGGAGTTCCGCTGGCAGGCGCCCTCTGGCGATCGAGTCCTCGCAACGCACCTCGTCGATCACTACTCCGGCGGACTTCAGCTGGTCGGCGATCTCGCGGAGACGCCGCAGCAGCTTCGCGCTCGTGTTCGGCGCCGGCTCGGCCGCCTGCTCGACGTCACGACGGCGTATGCCAATGGGAGCGCGCTCCTCTTCATGGTCGGTGACGACCACGTCGATGCGTACTCACGCCTGCCCGAGGCGGTCGCGGCGCTGCGCGCGGCGGCGCCGAACATCGACGCCCGTATCGCGAGCCTCGAGGACGTGGATCAAACAGGAGAACGCCAGATGCGAACGGCTGCTCCTCGAGCTCTGCGAGCCGTTCGACGCGCTCACGGGCGGCGCCGCGCGCGACGAGGTGCGCTCGCTGTGGCGGACGCTCCTGCAGAACCATCCGCACGATTCGATCTGCGGCTGCTCGATCGACGCCGTGCACGATGTCGACATGGCGCCCCGCTTCGCGCGCGTCCGCAACGACGGCGAAGCGCTGGCCGCGCGTCTCGCGCGCGAGCTCGCCCCGTTCGGAAACGCATCGGTCGTCTGGAGCACCGTGCCCTGGGAGCGCGACGCGGTCGTCGTGCTGGACGGAACGCCCACGCGCGTGCGCTGCGCCGCGCTCGGAACCGCACCGGCGCGCCGCGCCGCCGGACCGCCCGTGGCGTCGCCGGAAGACGGCGTGATCGAGAACGAGTCACTTCGCGTCGAGGTCGCCCTGGACGGTTCGTTCGTCGTCATCGACCGTCTGAGCGGCGCGCGCTCCGGGCCCCATGGCGCGCTGCTCGACGAGGGCGACCGGGGCGACGAATACACCTATTCATACGCCGGCCCGACGCTGGGGTCGCGCGACCTCACCGGGACCCGGCGCACCACGGTATCGGGCGACCGCGCTAAGGTGACCGTCGAGTTTGTCCTGCGGCTGCCCGCGGGCCTGCGCGACGACCGGCTCGCGCGCACGCCCGAGCTCGTCACCTGCGCCGTCCGCGCTGAGGTCTCGCTCGATGCCGGCGCGCGGCGCGTCGACGTCAGACTCGTCGTCGACAACCAGGCGCGCGACCACCGGCTGCGCGTACTGTGCGAGACCGGCACCCGCTCGCTGACGCACGTCGCTGGCGCGGCGTTCGCCTGGCTCGAGCGCGAGACGCGCGTTGCTCCGCGCCCAGGCTGGATCGAACAGCCGACCGCCGAGCGCGCCGTCCACGACCTCGTCGCCGTCGAGGGAGCGACACGCGGTCTCGCGGTCGGCGTCGATGGCCTCCGTGAGTACGCCGTGCTCCACGACGGGCGGTCGATCGCGATCACACTGCTGCGCGCGGTCGGGTTCCTCTCGCGTGGCGACCTACCGGAACGCAAAGGGCATGCGGGACCGGCGCTGGCGACGCCGAGCGCGCAGTGCATCGGCGAGCGTGAGTACCGCTACTGCGTGGTGCCGCTCGAGGGTGAGATGACCCTGCCGCGCGCGGCGCGGGAGATCCGCGAATGGCTCGCACCGCCGTGGATCGGCCGCGGAGACGAGACGGCTCACTCCTTTTATGCGGTCGAGGGCGACGCGGTGATACAGCCCTCGGCGCTGCGCGCCGGGCCAGATGGCGCGACGGTCGCGCGTCTCTTCAATCCCTCGCGCGAGCCGGCATCCGCGACGCTCCGTTTCGCGCGCCGCGTGCTGGACGCGCGCGCGGTCGATCTGCGCGAAGGCGAGCTGGGCCTCGGCAACACCGGACTCGACAGCGTCCGCACGGCGGCGCCGCCCGATCTCGTAGATGGCGTCGTCGCCATCCGGCTCGCGCCGTACGAGATCGGAACGTACCTCGTCCGCTTCACGTGAACGAGGTACCTCTTTCATGTCACGCCTCGTCGCACGAACGTGTGACGCGCGAGGGACAGACACGCCGTGCCCCACGGCCTAACGTCGCCGCATGCGCCGGACGGGTTTGCTCGCGCTCGCGCTCGTGTTGCTCGCGGTCGTCGCTCGACCCGCGGCGGCCGACGACGATCGCACGCACTTCCGTCGCACCACACCGCGCGCGTCGCTCGAGGACGATGCAGGCGCGTTCACGCTCGGCGTGCCCTCCGGCCGTGCGTGGGGCATCGAGAGCGAGCTCCGCCCGCTGCCGGCGGAGGGAGCGCTCGCGGTGCGCCTCGTCGTCGCCGACGACCAGGTCCGCGAGGCCTTCGTACGGGTCGCCTACTACGCGAGCGCGACCGGGCGGTCCCGCCAGATCGCCGTCGTCGACAGCCAGGCCGTCGTGCCCGGCGAGGGGCGGCTTCTCTTCGTAACGCTCGATCCGCCGGTCGGCGCGGTCGCCTACCGAGTCCGCGTCCTGGCGCGCCTGCGGGCCGGCTCCGAACGCTCGCAGGACGAGGCGATCCGCGCGCGCGTGGGCCTGATCGACCGGGCGGCGACGCGTTTCGGCTCCCAGTTCTCGCGCCTGCTGCCGGACGGCCCGTGACATAAACTCCAACGGTCATGGCGACCGTCACATACGACCACGTCAACAAGAAGTTCGGGGAGACCAGCGCGGTCAAGGACCTGAACCTCGCGGTCCGCGACGAAGAGTTCCTCGTGCTGGTCGGCCCATCGGGCTGCGGCAAGACGACCGCGCTGCGAATGCTCGCAGGTCTCGAAGAGCAGACCAACGGTGACATCTTCATCGGCGAACGCCGCGTGAACGACGTCGCCCCGAAGGATCGCGACATCGCCATGGTCTTCCAGAACTACGCGCTGTATCCGCACATGAGCGTGTACGACAACATCGCGTTCGGGCTGAAGCTTCGAAACGTCCCGAAGGCCGAGATCGAGCGGCGAGTGAACGAGGTCGCCGAGATGCTCTCGATCGGGCAGCTGCTGAAGCGCAAACCGAAGGAGCTTTCCGGTGGTCAGCGACAGCGAGTCGCCGTCGGCCGCGCGATCGCTCGTGAGCCCGCGGTCTTCCTGATGGACGAGCCCCTGTCGAACCTTGACGCGAAACTCCGTATCCAGACGCGCGCGATGTTGCAGAAGCTCCATCAGCGTCTTCGTCGCACCACCATCTATGTGACGCACGACCAGGTCGAGGCGATGACGATGGGCGATCGCATCGCCGTGATGAGCGCGGGAGAGCTCCAGCAACTGGACACACCGGAGAATCTTCACGAGCGTCCGAACAATCTCTTCGTCGCCGGCTTCATCGGATCGCCGTCGATGAACTTCTTCGATGCCAAGATCGTCGGCGGCGGGGGCGGCGCGACCGCCGATGCCGGCTTCTTCCGCGCGCCGGTGAAGGGCCAGGCGGCCGAAGCGGTCGGCCGCGAGGTGGTGCTGGGGGTCCGGCCCGAAGACATCGACGACCTCGCCAACGCGCAGCAGAACGGCCACCTGCCCGTTGAGGCTCGCGTGGAAGTGGTGGAATTCCTCGGCAACGAGCTGCAACTGCAGCTGTCGGCGGACGGGCAGACGTTCGTCGCGCGCGTGTCCACCAACACGCAGACGCGCCCCGGCGCGGTGTTGCGGGTCGGCTTCAACCTGAAGAAGCTGCACGTTTTCGACAAGGCGACTCAGATCGCACTCCGATGACGCTTCGCGGAAATGTCCAGGACTTCCCCCTGCGGGCCGTCCTGGAGATGCTCGGACAGACGAAGAAGACCGGCGAGCTGCAACTCCGAGTGGCTGATCGGGTCGGAGCCCTCGGTCTCGCCGGTGGCCGCGTCGTCACCGCGGTGTTCGCCGAAGAAGAGCCACTCCTCGCGCTCGGCGCGATCTTTGGGCTCGAGGGAGCCGAGTTCGAGTTCACGCCGTGGGACGACGCGCCGCCCTCGAATCTCGAGGGAACTCTCGACGACCTCTTGCGCAAGGCCGATCTGGCGAAGAAGCAAGCGGAGGAAGCACGCCGCAAGGCCGAGGCGGAGCGGGAAGCCGCCCGCAAGAAAGTGGAAGCGGAGAAGGAGGCCGAGCGCAAGCGTCTCGAGGAGCTGCGCGCCCTGATCCCCAGCGACGACGTGGCGTTCCGCCTCTCCGAACGAGCGGTCGACCAGGGTGCGGTCACCCTCACCTCCGAGCGCTGGCGCGTCGTGCTCGCGGTCAATGGCGAGCGCGATGTCAACGGGATCGCGACGATGCTGCATCTCGATCACGACGCGGCGCTCTCGACGCTCGCTGCTCTGGTGCGCGACGGGGTCATCGAGGTCGCTCCTCGAGCCGCCGGCGCCCCACCGCCGCCGGCATACGAACCGCCGGTTTCCGAGCCGGAGCCGAGCGCGCCGGCGTTCGAACCCGCGCCGACGTATGAGGCACCGCCGTCCTACGAGGCGCCCCCGTCGTACGAAGCGCCCCCGTCCTACGAGGCGCCGGTGGACACGTTCGCGAGTCCGGCCCAGGAATTCACGACGCCCGAGCCTGCGCCCGCAGCCGAGCTCCCGGCGGCGACACGGGACTGGATCACGCCGGATCAGGCGGTGCCGGCTGAGGACTGGACGACAACGCCCAGCCAGACCCCGCCCGCTCCGATCTCCGAGGTCGCGCCGCAGTGGGGCCGCGCACCCGAGACGCCCGCGCCGCCGCCCGACTGGATCGCACCGCCGATCCCGGAGACGCCGCCGGCTATGGACGATCGCCTCAGCGCGCTCTCCGGGATCTTCGGTCCGGCTCCGACGAAGCCGGAGGCACCCGCCCCGGCGGAGCCGCCGGCGAACGCCTGGGCGCCTCCGGCCGCCGCCCCCGACCAGTGGGGCACCAAAGCGCCGCCGGCTCCCGCGTCCGATCGCTGGAGCGCGCCACCGGCGCAGCCCGCGACGCCCGCGGCGGCCGACGATCCCTGGGGCACGCCGCCGACGTCGGCTCCGGTCCGAGACTCGTGGGCACCGCCCGCCGAAGCGCCGTCACCCGCAAAAGACGCATGGGCCGCACCGGCGCCGGCGCAGAAGACGTGGACCGCTCCGTCGCCGGGCGCGGCGACGTCCGCCGATCCATGGGGAAGCCCACCGAGCGCGGATCCGCGCACCGCGGCGTTCCGCATCCCCGAGCCCGGGACGCCACCGGTCGAGGAGTGGAGCCCGCCGCCGACGGCCCAGCCGGAGAAGAAGAAGCGCGGCCTCTTCGGCTTCGGTCGCGACAAGCCCGCGCCGCCGCCGATCGCGGGCATGCCTCTGCCGACCGCGGGCGTCGTCGGAAGTCGCGTCGGCATGCTCGCCGCGCTCGCGAACACGCTCATCGCCGAATACAACAACGGGCAATACGGAAAGAGCCGCGTCGAGGAGCGCATTGCCAATCTGCTGATGCGTGTCGACGAGCAGGCGGATCCGATCGATCGTCCGCTGCCGATCGTCGACGACCGCATCGATGTCGAGGCGCTCGAGCGCGAGCACCTTTCCGACACGCAGGCGCTCCCATATCTGGCGCTCCTGGTCACGACGATCTTCGCCGATGCTGAGAAGACCTTCGGCAAGGACAAGGCGAAGAAGGGGTACAAGGCCGCGCAGAAGACCGTGCTGCTCGGCGACGCGAGCGCGCTGTCGACGCCGGAGCTCGCCGGCAAGCTTCCCAAGGTCTGAGCGGCAACAGCTTCCTCGGCGTCGATCTCGGCGGCACGCACATCCGCACGGTCATCGCGTCGCTCGACGGCGACCATCACGAGATCACCGCGCGAGATGAGCGACGCACGCCCCGCGACGGCGCCGACTCCGTCGTTCGCGCCATCGCGGACTCCGCGCAGGCGACCGCGCGCGACGCGGGCCTCCCGCTCCACGACATCCTCGCGGTCGGCTGTGCCGCGCCGGGCCCGCTCGACCACCGCACCGGCCTGGTGCACGAGGCGCCGAACATCGTGGGATTCAAAGAGTTCGCTCTCGCCTCGCGGCTGTCCGACGCGCTCGACGGCCTCACCGTCTTCGTCGATCGCGACACGGCGATGGCCGCCATCGCGGAGAGCGCGATCGGCGCGGCGCGCGGCGCGCGGGACTTCATCTACGTCACCGTGTCGACCGGACTTGGCGGCACGATCGTGAGCGGTGGCCGCATGCTGCGCGGCACGACCAACACCGCGGGCGAGATCGGGCACTTTCCGGTGGCCTTCCAGCTGGATACGACGCGGGACGCGGCGGCGGACCTACCGCGCTGCGGCTGCGGGTCCTACGGCTGCGCCGAGTCGTTCGCCGCCGGCCGGAACCTGGCGGACGCATATGGCGTCGCGGACGCGGCCGAGGTGTTCACGGCGTGGGCCCGCGGAGATCCACGCGCCACGGCGATCGTGATCCGCGCGGAGCGGGCACTCGCGAACCTCGCCGTGGGCCTGGTGAACATGCTGAACCCCGCCCTCATCGTGGTCGGTGGATCCATCGCGGACAACCAGCCGGGCCATGTGCTCGAGCCCATGCGTCGGGCGATCGCGGAGCGCGCGTTCCGCGCGCCGGCGTCCGCCGTGCGGGTCGTGCCCGCCGCGCTCGGTGGCGACGTCGGCATGCTGGGTGCTGTGTTCGCGGCCCGGGAGCGCCTATCGGGGCGAGGGGAGTGGTTCCTTTAGTCTCACGTCACAAGGGGGGTCAGCCATGGGTGTGCGCATCGGCATCAACGGTTTCGGTCGCATCGGCCGTCAGTTCCTGAAGGCGGTCCTGGAGCGGCACCCGGAGCTCGAGGTCGTCGCGGTGAACGACCTCACCGACCCGCAGATGAACGCCTACCTCTTCAAGCACGACACGAATTACGGGAACTACAAGGGTGAGGTCTCGGCCACGGCCGACGCGCTCGTCATCGACGGCCGCCGGATCAAGGTCCTCGCCGAAAAGGATCCCGCGAAGCTGCCGTGGAAGGATCTCGGCGTCGATGTCGTCATCGAATCCACCGGCTTCTTCACCGACGCCACGAAGGCGAAGGCGCACCTCGACGCGGGCGCGAAGTACGTGATCATCTCGGCACCGGCGAAGAACGAGGACAAGACCGTCGTCCTCGGCGTCAACGAGAACGAGTTCGATCCCGAGAAGCACCACATCATCTCGAACGCTTCGTGCACGACCAACGGGCTCGCGCCCGTCGCGAAGGTGCTCAACGACGAGTTCGGGATCAAGAAGGGCTTCCTGACCACGGTGCATTCGTACACCAACTCGCAGCGCACGCTCGACACCGCGGCGAAGGAGCCGCGCGACGCGCGCGCCGCCGCGGAGAACATCGTGCCGTCGGAAACGGGCGCGGCTAAGGCCGTCACGCTCGTCATCCCGGAGCTCAAGGGAAAGTTCACCGGCATGTCGTTCCGCGTGCCGACCTCGACCGTTTCGGTCGTCGACTTCGTCGCGACGCTCGGGCGCGAGGTCACGAAGGAAGAGGTCAACGCCGCCTTCAAGCGCGCAAGCGAAGGCAAGCTCAAGGGGATCATGGGCTACACCGAGGAGCCACTCGTCTCGAGCGACCTCAAGGGTGACGACCGCTCGACGATCGTGAGCGCGATCGACACGATCGTGCTCGGCGACATGGTCAAGGTCATCTCGTGGTACGACAACGAGTGGGGCTACGCCTGTCGCCTCGCCGACATCACCGCGTTCGTGGCATCGAAGCTCCGCGTTCCCGCGGCGGCCTAGCGCACAGTGACGGGCTTCGCGAAGAGGACGATCCGGGACGTCGATCCGTCCGGGAAGAAGGTCCTCGTGCGGGTCGATTTCAACGTGCCGCTCGCCGACGGTTCGGTCGCCGACGACACGCGCATCCGCGCCGCGCTTCCGACGATCACCTATCTGCTCGAGCACCGCGCGGCGATCGCGCTCTGCTCGCATCTCGGGCGCCCGAAGGGTCCCGATCCAAAGCAGAGCCTGCGCCCGGTCGCGCGGCGGCTGGGGGAGCTCCTCGCACGTGACCTGCCCCTGCTACCGGACGCGGTCGGGCCGGCTGTGCGGGACGTCGTGGGCAAGCTGCGTCCCGGCGAGGTGGTCCTGCTCGAGAACGTGCGGTTCCATCCTGAGGAAGAGAAGAACGACGCTGCGTTCGCGAAGGAGCTCGCGCGCGGCTACGACCTGTACGTCAACGACGCGTTCGGCGCCGCGCACCGCGCGCATGCGTCGACGGAGGGCGTGGCCAAGCTGCTTCCCGCGTACGCCGGTCTGCTGCTCGAGAAGGAGCTTCTCGCGCTCGGCGGCCTCGTGACGGATCCGCAGCGACCCTTCCTCGCAATCATCGGTGGCGCGAAGGTGAGCACGAAGATCGACGTCCTCCGGGCTCTCCTCGCACGCGTCGACGCGCTCGCGATCGGTGGCGGCATGGCGAACACCTTTCTGCTCGCGACGGGATGCAAGATCGGCCGCTCGCTGGCGGAGCCCGATCGTGCCGGCGAGGCCGCCGCGATCCTCGACGATGCGAAGGCGCAGGGGAAGCGCGTGCTGCTTCCGGACGACGTGCTCTGCGCGCCGTCGGTCGACGACGCCGGCGCGCGCCTCGCGACGGTGAAAGGCGTCGGTGATGTTCCCGACGATCAGGCGATCGTCGACGTCGGCCCGCGCACCATCGATCGCTATGCCGACGAGATCCGCCGGGCGAAGACGATCTTCTGGAACGGACCACTCGGCGTCTTCGAGATCCCGGCGTTCGCGACCGGAACCAAGCGCGTCGCGGAGCTGCTCGCCGCGAGCGGCGCGGTGACCGTCGTCGGCGGCGGCGAATCGGTGCAGGCGGTGGAGGAGCTTGGTCTGGCCGACAAGATGACGCATGTCTCGACCGGCGGGGGCGCCTCGCTTGAGCTCATCGAAGGCAAGACGCTGCCCGGCGTGGCGGCGATCCCGGACCGGTAGCTCGCACGTGGGAGAACGGTGATGCCCGAGACGACGATCGAGATGATGCGTGGCCGCGAGATCCTGGACTCGCGCGGCGATCCGACGGTCGCGGTCGATGTCATCCTCACCGACGGCTCGCGCGGGACGGCGATGGTGCCCTCCGGCGCGTCGACCGGCGCACACGAGGCGGTCGAGCTCCGCGACGGCGACATGGCCCGCTACCGGGGCAAGGGCGTGCGCAAGGCGGTGAGCAATGTCGACGACGTCATCGCCCCGGAGCTGATCGGGGAGGATGCCGCCGACCAGACGGCGATCGACCGGCTCCTGCTCGAGCTCGACGGCACCCCGAACAAGGCGAAGCTCGGTGCGAACGCGATCCTGGGTGTCTCGCTCGCGTGCGCACGCGCCGCCGCCAACGCCGTCGGCCTGCCGCTGTACCGCTACCTCGGCGGTCCCCTCGCGCGCACGCTGCCGGTGCCGCTGATGAACATCCTCAACGGCGGCAAGCACGCGACCGACTCCGCCGACATGCAGGAGTACATGGTCGCGCCCATCGGCGCGACGTCTTTCCGCGAAGCGGTGCGCGCCGGCGCCGAGGTCTTCCATGCGCTGAAGGCGATCCTGCACGACCGCGGCATGGGAACCGGCGTCGGCGACGAGGGCGGCTTCGCGCCGTCGGGGTTGAAGGACAACGAGGAGCCGATCCGCCTGATCCTGGAGGCCATCGACAAGGCCGGTTATCGCGCCGGCGAGGAGGTCGCGATCGCGCTCGATCCGGCGGCGACCGAGCTGTTCGCGAACGGCAAGTACGCGCTCGCGCGAGAGAAGGCCAGTCTCGATGCCGCCGCCCTGACCGAGCGCTACGCCGCCTGGCGCGCGAAGTATCCGCTGGTGTCGATCGAGGACGGCCTGGCGGAGGACGATTGGGCCGGCTGGAAGCACCTCACGACGACGCTCGGCGACAAGCTGCAGCTCGTCGGCGACGATCTCTTCGTCACGAACATCGAGCGCATCCGGCGTGGCGTCACCGAGGGTGTGGCCAATGCGGTGCTGATCAAGCTGAACCAGATCGGCACGCTCTCGGAGACGATCGACGCGGTCGAGCTCGCCCACCGCTCGGGTTATGCGACCGTGATCTCGCATCGGTCCGGCGAGACCGAGGACACCACGATCGCCGACCTCGCCGTCGCGCTCAACAGCGGTCAGATCAAGACCGGCTCGCTCTCACGCAGCGAGCGCAACGCGAAGTACAACCGCTTGATGGAGATCGAGAACGAGCTGCAGGATGCGGCGCGCTACCCGGGCCGCGACGCCTTCCCGCGCTGGGGTCGCTAGGTCTCATCGCGCGACATTGCTTGTCTTGACAAGTATTGTCATGACGACCTAGCCTCGCGCCGTGGCGGTGCAGCGCAGGGCGGTGGGCGAGCCGATACGCCTCGTCGAACCGCGGCAACGTGTCGGTCGCCTTCTGATGGGCGTGGCGCGTGAGCTACGCACGGTCGTCGATCGGCAGGTCCAGCCGCTCGGGCTCACGATGCAGCAAGCGGAGCTCCTCGTCTGGACGCACCGGCAGCGCGGGGCGACCCCGACGCAGCTCACCGCGCTCCTGCTCACCGACGACGCGGGCGTTTCGCGCCTCGTCGATCGCCTCGAGGCGAAGGGACTCATCACGCGGACGGTCGCTGGGCGGGATCGCCGATCGCGCGAGCTTCGGGTTACGCCCTCGGGTCGCGCGCTTGTGACTCGGCTCATGCGGTTTGCCGCGCGCGGCAACGAGAAGCTTCTTGTCGGCCTTTCGGCCCGGGAGACAGCCGAGCTGCGGCGGTTGCTTCAGCGCGTCTCCGAAAACCTGCACAAGATGCCGCTCGACACACCGTGAGCGTGCGCGTCGTGGCTTCGCTGTCCGCGCTCGGTGCGCGCGACATCTCCGTCGCCGGTGGCAAAGGCGCGAACCTCGGCGAGCTCATCCGCGCTGGCTTCCCCGTGCCGGACGGCTTCGTGATCACGACCGACGCCTACGACGTGGCGGCGCGCGCCGCCGATGTCGATCCGCGCGATCCAAGCGACGCGCGAGCACGCCTGACCTCGAAACCGGTGCCGCCGGAGATCGCGAGCGCGATACGCGACGCGTACCGCGCGCTCGGCGGGCCCGTCGCGGTGCGCTCGTCTGCGACGGCGGAGGATCTGCCCGAGGCGAGCTTCGCGGGTCAGCAGGACACGATCCTCGACGTCGAAGGCGAGGACGCGCTCCTCGACGCGGTCCGCCGCTGCTGGGCCTCGCTCTGGAACGAGCGCGCGGTCGCGTACCGCGCGACGCGCGAGGTCGACGAAGAAGCGCTTCGCCTGGCGGTCGTGGTCCAGCGCATGGTCCCCGCGACGATCGCGGGCGTCCTCTTCACGGCGGACCCGATCACCGGGCGGCGCCGACGTGCGGCGATCGACGCGGTGCGCGGTCTCGGGGAGCAGCTCGTCTCCGGCGCGGTGAACCCGGACCACTACCTCGTCGACGCGAGCACCGGCGCGGTTCTGGAGCGTCGCGGCGAGATCCTCGACGACGTGCGGCTGCGCGAGCTCGCGGCCATCGGCGCCCGGATCGAAGCGCATTTCGGCGGAAGGCCTCAGGACGTCGAATGGGCGATCGACGCGGAGAAGCTCTGGATCGTCCAATCGCGGGATATCACCACGCTCTATCCGGTCCCGGCCAGCGCGCCCGATCCGAATCGCGATCTGCGCGTCTACTTCTCCGTCAACGTCG
Organism: Chloroflexota bacterium; assembly: GCA_005882255.1. Taxonomy (GTDB): domain Bacteria; phylum Chloroflexota; class Limnocylindria; order P2-11E; family P2-11E; genus CF-39. The sequence goes on from VBEZ01000174.1 coordinate 21,468, forward strand.
CGCAGGGCGTTCTGCAGCCGTTCACGCCCATGGGCTCGCAGACCTTCCGGCTCTTGAGCTCGGCGCTCGCCTCCGCGATCGGGCGGCATGTCGGGGATCCCACCGCTGGCGTGCCGGTCATAGTGGAGTCCGGCATGCGCCTCTGGGGCGATCTCACCGGTCTCGTACGAAACTCCGCGGCGCGCGAGATCCCGGTCCGCATCATGTCGGTCATGGAGGCGCGGAGCTCGGGGATCTTTGCGCGGCTGCTGGAAGACCCGCGCCTCGCTCCGCGCGGCGGATCGCGACTGCGATCGCTCTTTTCGGGTCTGCGTGTCGTGGCGCGAACCGGGGCGCCGCCGGTGCTGGTGCGCGCGCTGCTGCGCCCCGACGCGACGCGCGAACGCCTGCTGCGTGACGTGGACGAGACCGTGCGTCTCGACGCCGGCCCGCTCAACACGCCGGAGGAGCGCCTTGATGCGTTCGAGCGCCTGTTCCGGACGTGGCCGCCGCGGATGTTCCCCAAGCTCGTAGCGCTGGTCGGCGCCGGTTTCCTCTCCTACAACTTCGCCGGGCGGCTGCTCCGCGGCGTTGCGAGCGACGACGAGCTCCGGACGCTGCTGCGCGGTCTGCCGTTCAACCCGACGACGCAGATGGATCTCGATCTCTGGGCCCTCGCGGCGCGTACCCGCGAAGACCCGCCGTCGCGGTCGGCGCTCGCCGACCGCGAGCCCGCCGACCTCAGCGCGGCCTTCCGCCGCGGCGACCTGCCGTCCCTCCTGCAGCGCGAGCTCGAGACGTTCCTGGAGCGCTACGGGCACCGCGCGATCGCCGAGATCGACCTTGGTCTGCCCCGGTGGTCGGAGGATCCAGCGCATCTGCTCGGCGCGATCGCGAACTACCAGCGTCTCGACGCCGCCGCCCTCGCGCCCGACGCGCAGTTCTCGCGCGGCGCGCGGGAGGCGGAGGCGATGGTCGCGACCCTGCTGTCGCGGGTCCACGGTCCGCGCCGCGTGCTCGCGCGCGCGCTTCTTCGCCGCGTCCGCGCGCTCGCCGGCGCTCGCGAGGCGCCGAAGTTCCACGCGATCCGCGTGTTCGCGCGCGGTCGCGCGATCCTCGCTCCCGTGGGCGACGCGCTCGCCGCCGCCGGTCGCATCGCCGCGGCCGACGACATCTGGTTCCTCACGATCCCCGATGCGCATCGCGCGGTGGCCGGCGAGGACCTGCGCGACGTGGTCGCCGCCCGCCGCTCGGAGTATCGGCGCGAGCTGCGCCGGCGCCACGTCCCGCGCGTGCTGCTGTCCGACGGGACCGACGCCGAAGCCGCGTTCGCATCGCCCGCCGCCGATGCCGCGATCCGCGGCACGCCCGCGTCGCCCGGGACCGCGCGCGGCGTCGCGCGCGTGATGCTCTCGCCGGCCGGCGCGCGTCTCGAGCCCGGCGAGGTGCTCGTCGCTCCGGCGACGGATCCAGGGTGGACACCGCTGTTCCTGACCGCGAGCGCGCTGGTGATGGAGATGGGCGGGATGATGTCTCACGGTGCCGTCGTCGCGCGCGAGTACGGCATACCCGCGGTGGTCGGGGTCCCAGAGGCGACGACACGGATCGCGACGGGCGAGCACATCGTCGTCGACGGCTCGGCGGGCACGGTCGCGACCGAGACGCGCTAACGCCAGCGCGCCGCTACGAGATCCGCTTTGTCTTCGCTCGGCGTTCGACCGCCGCGCCGAGGATCCGCGCGTAGAAGGCGGCCAGGAGAACTTCGAGACTGGCTCCGACGACGGCGACGATCAGCACGACCACAAGCGCTACCGCGAGAAGCAGAAGTCCGAGAATGTCCACGCTCCAACTCTATGACCGAGCGAGCGAGCGACGGTGGCTAGGCCTTCTTCGTACTCTTCGCCGCGCGCTTCGCGACCCGGCTGCGACTACGGCGCGCCGCGTTCTTGTGGATCGCACCGCGCTTTGCCGCGCGGTCGAGCATGCTCGCGGCCTCGGCCACGGCCTCCTGGACGGCTTCGCCGCCCTTCTCGATCGCGGAGCGCGCGGTCTTCACCGCGCTGCGCGCGGCCGACCGCGCAACGGTCTTGATGGTGGTCCGACGCTCCGTCTGACGGATGCGCTTGAGAGCGGAGCGTTTCTTCTTCGCCATAGGGCCGGAACGATAACCCAACGGCCCGCCAAAATCTCGTCGCATCAGCCACGAGGCTTATCAAGACCGTATCGTCGCCCCGCTCGCTCATACTCACGCCGTGACGATGTCCATCGCTCGGGCGTCGCTCGTCATGATCGCCGCGCTCATCGCCAGCCGGATCCTCGGGTGGCTTCGTCTCTCGGTCTTCGGTGCGGCTTTCGGCGAGACGCCGCAGCTCGACGCCTTCTGGGCGGCCTTCCGGATCCCGGACGCACTCTTCAACCTCGTCGTGGCGGGCGCGCTCGCCTCGGCGTTCATCCCGGTCTTCGCGGGTTACCTCGCGAAGGAGAACGAGGACGAGGCCTGGCATGTCGCGTCGAGCGTCATGAACGTTCTCGTCCTCGCCCTCGTCGTTCTCTCCGGCGTGATGTGGCTGTTGGCGCCGTGGATCGTCCCGACGCTGATCGTCTCTCCGGCCTTCGCGAGCAAGCCGGGTCAGCTCGAACTGACGATCGAGCTCACTCGGATCATGCTGCTCAGCCCGATCTTCATGGGGCTGTCCTCGCTCGTCACCGGGGTGCTCCAGTCGTACCGGCAGTTCCTCGCTGGAGCGATCGCGCCTCTGGTCTACAACGGCGTGCAGATCCTCTTCGCGCTGTTCGCGTCGCCGTTCGTCGGCATCAACGCTCTTGCGTACGGAGTTGTCGCGGGCGCCGTGATGATGTTCCTCGTACAGCTGCCGGAGCTCACGTTCCGTCGCACCAAGTACCAGCTCACATTCGATCTCGGCCACGCGGGTGTGCGCCAGATCTTCGCCCTGGCCGGTCCGCGCACCCTCTCGCTCGGCGCGGTCCAGGTCGTGTTCTTCGTCGACACGTATCTCGCTTCCGGAATGCGGGACGGGTCGCTCACGGCGCTGAACTACGCGTTCCAGCTGATGCTGCTGCCGCTCGGCGTCTTCTCCATCGCGATCTCGGCGGCGGTGTTCCCTGCGCTGTCGCACTACGCCTCGCTCGGCCAGGCGGCCAGGATGCGCGACGCGCTGCAGCAGGCCATCCGCTGGATCCTGTTCCTCACCCTGCCGACCGCGATCCTCATGGTCGTGCTTCGCCGACCGATCGTGAACCTGCTCTTTCAGTACGGAGAATTCGGCGCCGATGCCCGCGAGCTCGTCCAGGCCGCGTTCCTGTTCTACGCGCTCGGACTCGCCGGTCACGCGCTGGTGCAGATCCTCGCGCGGGCGTACTTCGCGTCACGCGATACGACGACGCCTCTCGCCCTGACGCTCGTGTCGATCGGTGCGAATGTGGTCCTATCCGTGACGCTCGCGCCGGTCTTCGGCATCAACGGCCTGGCGTTCGCGAACTCCGTCGCGACCTTGCTTGAGGCCGCGCTTCTACTGGTGCTGCTCGCCCCGCGCGCGCGCCTGCGCTTGGTCGGCCTCGGCTACGCCACCCTCAAGCAGGTCACTGCGGCGCTCTTCATGGGGGTCTCGATGTTCCTGTTCATCAATGTCACGAACATCCCGCTGAACCTGGCGCAGGATCCACCAAAGCTGCTTCTATTCGTGCAGACGCTCCTCGCCGCGACGTTCGGCGTCGGCGTCTACCTGCTCGCGGCGTGGGCGATCCGCATCGATGAGCTTCAGGAGGTCATCGTGGCCGTCCTCGCGCGCTTTCGCAGGCGGTCGGTGAAGGCAGCCTGATCCGCGACTGATCCCCCGCGAAGCGTGAATGTCGCGAATGCTTCACTTGACACTAATCTTTAGCCTCACATAGATTATCTCTGTGGGACGAACCGATGTCGAGCTCGGGGACCTGCTGCACCAGTGGCGTGAGCTCATGGCCTCCGCGCGACCGCGCTGGACGGCTGCCGATCTGACCTTCACGCAGCTCCGCGGACTGTCCGTGCTTGCCCGCAAGCAGCCGCAGCGCATGAGCGATCTCGCGGGGGCGCTCGACATGACGCCGGCGAGCGCGTCGGCGCTCATCGACCGGATGGATCAGAGAGGTTTCGTCACGCGGCGTTCGGATCCCGAAGACCGGCGCACGGTCCTCGTGGAGCTGTCACGGCGTGGCCAGCACATCCTCGATGTTATGGAGCGCGGGTCCTCCGACCACTTCGGCCGACTCATCGAGAAGATGACCCCCGCCGAGCGCGACGCGCTCGCGACGACCCTGCGGGCATTCCTTCGCATCAGCGCGGACATGACTGCAGGGAAGACCGGCAAATGCTGATCCGACTACTGCGTCGCTTCGTGCCGAAGTACCGCACCGAGGTCGCGATCGTCACGGTCCTCGTGTTCATCCAGTCGATCGCGAACCTCTATCTGCCCAACCTGAACGCCGACATCATCAACAACGGCGTCGCCAAAGGTGACACCGACTACATCTGGCGCACCGGCGCCGTGATGCTCGCCGTCACGCTCGTCCTCGGCGTCCTCGCGATCATCAGCGTGTACTTCGCGTCGCGCGCGTCGATGGGCGTTGGCCGGGATGTCCGAGGCGCCGTCTTCGAGCGCGTCCAGCACTTCTCCGCGCGGGAGATGACCCGCTTCGGGACGCCGTCGTTGATCACGCGCAACACGAACGACGTCCAGCAGGTGCAGCTCTTTCTCCAGATCGCGCTCACCATCCTCCTCACCGCGCCGATCCTGGCGATCGGCGGGGTCATCATGGCGATCCGCGAGAATGCGACGCTCTCGCTGACCTTGGTCGTCATCGTCCCGCTCATGGCGGGCGTGATCGGCACGCTGGTCGCGATCTCGGTGCCGCTCTTCCGGCAGATGCAGGGGCGGGTCGACAAGATCACCGAGGTCCTGCGCGAGCAGATCATGGGCATCCGGGTCGTGCGCGCGTTCATCCGGACGGAGTCCGAGCAGCGCCGATTCGATCGGGCGAATGGCGATCTGACCGCGACCGCGCTCCGCGTGAACCGGATCTTCGCGCTCGCGATGCCGAGCCTGCTGGGCATCATGAATCTCTCGACCGTCGCGGTGCTGTGGTTCGGCGGTCATCTCGTCGACAGCGGCGCGATGCCGATCGGCAACCTGACCGCGTTCCTCATGTACATCTTCCAGATCCTGTTCGCGGTGATGATGGCCGTCTTCATGGTCATCCTCGTGCCGCGCGCGGAGGCGAGCGCGCAGCGGATCGAGGACGTGGTGCGTACGATCCCGTCCGTATCCGACCCGGCCACGCCGGTCGAGCCGGAGCGCAATACCGGCATGGTCGAAATGCGGGACGTGACTTTTGCGTATCCGCACAGTGAGCGGGCAGTGCTGCACGACCTCTCGTTCGCCATGCGGCCCGGCACGATCACCGGGATCATCGGTGGCACCGGGTCGGGGAAGACCACGCTCCTCACGCTTGTCACACGCGGCTTCGACGCCACGGGCGGCGCTGTCCTGGTCGACGGCGTCGACGTGCGGGAGCAGTCTCTGGACCGCCTCTGGAGCCGCATCGGTCTCGTGCCGCAGACCGCCTACCTGTTCAAGGGCACCGTGGCCGACAACCTGCGCTTCGGGAATCCGGACGCGACGGACGCTGAGCTGTGGCGCGCGCTCGAGGTCGCGCAAGCGCGTGACTTCGTCGCGGCGATGGTCGGCGAGCTCGAAGCCGCGATCGACCAGGGCGGCACGAACGTGTCGGGCGGACAGCGCCAGCGGCTCGCGATCGCACGCGCTCTGGTGAAGCGTCCCGCGATCTACCTGTTCGATGACTGCTTCTCCGCGCTCGACGCCGCGACCGACGCGCGCCTGCGCAGGGCGCTCCGGGCCGAGACGGGCGATGCGAACGTCGTCATCGTCGCGCAGCGCGTGAGCACGATCCTGCATGCGGATCAGATCGTGGTCCTCGACGAGGGCCGGGTCGTCGGCATCGGAACGCACGACGAGCTCATGGCCGGTTGCGTGGAGTATCGCGAGATCGTCGAGTCCCAGCTCGGTGAGGCAGCGGCATGATGATGATGGGGCGGCCTGGAAACCGGCCGGGCGCGCGGCCGGGTGGCGGCGGCTTCATGGGCATGGGCATGCCCGTCGAGAAGTCGAAGGACTTCCGCGGCACATTCCGGCGGCTTGTCGCGCGCCTGCGTCCGGAACGGGTGACGATCGCGATCGTCGCGGTGCTCGCGTCGGCGAGCGTCGTTTTCAGCGTGATCGGCCCGAAGCTCATCGGCAACGCGACGAACGTGATCTTCGACGGGGTCATCGGCAAGACGCTGCCCGCGGGCATCACGAAGGAACAGGCCGTCGAGGCGCTGCGGTCGCGCGGCCAGAGTCAACTCGCCGACATGCTGTCGGGGACGAATGTCGTGCCCGGAGCCGGCGTCGATTTCACACAGCTCGCGCAGATCCTGCTCTTTGCCGCGGCCGTCTACCTTCTCGCGGCGGTCCTGGGGTGGCTGCAGCAGTACCTCATGGCCGGCGTCGCGCAGCGGACCGTGTACGGCCTGCGCCGCGAGGTCGAGGCCAAGCTCGCCCGGCTGCCGCTGAAGTACTTCGACAGCCATCCGCACGGTGACCTTCTGAGCCGCGTCACGAACGACGTCGACAACATCGCGACGACGCTGCAGCAGGGCATGAGTCAGCTGCTCACGTCATTCCTCACCGTTGTCGGCGTGCTGGCGATGATGCTGTGGATCAGTCCGCTGCTCGCCGTCATCTCCATCCTCACGATCCCCCTCACGCTGGTCGTGACCGTCGTCATCGCCGGTCGCTCGCAGAAGGAGTTCGTCGCGCAGTGGGCGCGGACCGGCGCGCTGAACGGGCATGTCGAGCAGATGCACACGGGACACGCGCTGGTGCAGGTGTTCGGCCGGCGCCAGATCGCCATCGCGCAGTTCGACCAGCTTAACGAGGGGCTGTACGCGGCGAGCTTCAAGGCGCAGTTCCTGTCCGGGATCATCCAGCCGGCGGTGGCGTTCCTGTCCAACCTCAACTACGTCGGCGTCGCGGTCATTGGTGGCTACCGCGTCGCGTCCGGAACGATGACGCTTGGGGACGTGCAGGCCTTCATCCAGTACTCGCGCCAGTTCACGATGCCGCTCACGCAGATCGCCGCGCAGGCGAATCTCCTTCAGTCTGGCCTCGCATCTGCCGAGCGTGTCTTTGAATTCCTCCAGGCCCCCGAAGAGAGCGTGGACCGCGTCGCGCCGACAGCGCCGCCCGCGCTGGCCGGTCACGTGACGTTCGACCGCGTCTCATTCCGCTATCTGTCCGACAAGCCGCTGATCGAAGACTTCACGCTCGACGTGCGACCTGGGCAGACGATCGCGATCGTCGGACCGACGGGCGCGGGCAAGACGACGATCGTCAATCTCCTCATGCGGTTCTACGAGATCGACGGCGGTGCCATCCGGCTCGACGGCGTCGACACGCGGGAGTTGCCGCGTGACGTCGTGCGGCGCGCTTTCGGGATGGTCCTGCAGGACGCGTGGCTCTTCACCGGGACGATCCGCGACAACATCGCGTATGGCAAGGAGAACGCCACGATGGAGGAGATCGTCGCGGCGGCAACTGCAGCGCACGCCGATCAGTTCATCCGGACGCTGCCCGATGGCTACGACACCGTCCTCGCCGAGGACGCGTCGAACATCTCGAGCGGGCAGAAGCAGCTCCTCACGATCGCGCGCGCCTTCCTCGCGGATCGCAGCGTGCTCATCCTCGACGAGGCGACGAGCAACGTCGACA